>CAZXJZ010000031.1:0-32554 GCA_964641065.1 uncultured Hyphomicrobiales bacterium
ATCGGCGGCAGCACGATCGAGGAATCCAACACCAGCGTGTTCGGCTGAAGGCCGCTGCGCAACGCCGCGAGATAGGTGACCGGCTTCAGCGTCGAACCGGGCTGGCGCACACTCTGGACAGCGCGGTTGAGCTGGCTTTGCGGATAGGAGAAGCCGCCGGTCATCGCCAGGATGCGCCCCGTCTTGTTTTCCAGCACCACGGCCGCGCCCTGCACATTCGGCCGCACCCGCAACTCGGCGCGCGCACCCTGCTTCTTTGCGGCTTCGCGGATCCGGACATAGACGACGTCGTTGACCTGCAGGCTGCGCCGGGTCGCCGCGTTCCAGGGATTGAGCGGCACGATGCGGCCGTCCATCAGGCCGACATTGGTGACCTCGCCGCGCTTGCTGCGGCCATTCTCCAGCACGACGGCGGGTTCCCAATGCACGTCATAGAGCGGCAGCCGCACCGATTTCAGGGCCGCGAGCCAGGCGGGATCTGCGCCGCGGCGCTCGTCGGTCATGGTCTTGAGCGCGTCGGTGATCGTTGCCTCCGGACCCTCGAACTTGTAGCGGCCGGTATTCAACTCGTAACGCGCGAGCGCTTCCTGCAGCACAGACTCGGTGGCGCGCTGCAGGTCCGGATTGATGGTCGAGCGCACGACATAGGATTTGGCGTTCAGCGAGCCAATTTCGGGGATCGAACGCGCCTCGCGAGCGACGTGATCGACGAAATGGTAGCCGGTATTCTGCCGCAAGCGCTCGTAGGGAATGATGCCGGGCAGTTGCACCTTGGGATCGACCGACGCGATCATGCCGTCCTCGTGCATGCGGCCGAGCACATAGGCCAGCCGATCGCGGGTGCGGCCGGCATTGCGATCGGGACTGAAATAGCTCGGGCCTTTGGCCAGCCCAGCAATGAACGCGGCCTCGACCGGCGTGAGCGCGCTGACGGATTTTCCGAAATAGCCCTGCGCCGCCATTTCCACGCCCCAGGCGCCGCGCCCGAGATAGATCGAGTTCAGATAAAGCTCGAGGATCTCGTCCTTGCTCAGCAGCCGCTCGATTTTAGAGGCGACGATGATCTCGCGCAGCTTGCGTTCGTAGGTGATGTCGTTGCCGACCAGTATGGTCTTGGCGAGTTGCTGGGTGATGGTCGATCCGCCCTGCGGCCGGCCGGGCTGCGCCAGATTACCGACAAAGGCGCGGACCAGGCCGCGCTCGTCGACGCCGCTATGCTGGCGGAACCGTTTGTCCTCGGCGGCGATGAAGGCGTTGCGGACGGTCTCCGGGATCGTCGTGATCGGGACCCAGACCCGCCGGTTTTCGGGCGTGAACACTTCGGCGAAGCGCTCGCCCTTGCCGTCGAGAATGACGCTCATGCCCGGCAGCGTCATGCCCTTCAACTGGCCTGCATCCGGCAGATCTTTCAATGCATCGTTGTAGAACTGGATGACTTCGGTCAGATCAACCGGGGAATTCTGCACGGCCTCGCCCTTGCAGAATTGCCGGTAGACCGTGTGGAGATCGGAAAAAGACAGTCCTTTCAAGACCTTGATCTCGTCGCCGAACGCGCCCTTGTCGTCCATCGCGGTCGCGATCAGGTCGTCGAGATTGATCTGCTCGATATCAAATGATCTGCGCATGTGGAGGCAGCCGGCCTGCAACAATTGCTGCACCTCGGCGGTGTCGGTGGCGGGATTGAACTCGGCCTTGATGGCCTCCGGCCGGGTCGTTGCCTGGCTGAATGCGAGTGCCGTCGCCAGAATCTTGACGAGTATGATGTTCATGAACCGCCGCGTACCCGAATGCCGCCCCCGGCTTTCGTGGATGCATGATTCTACCCGAAGGCGGGCAAAATAAGGAGCGCTATTGGGGCGATAGCGCTTATTTGACCGGGCTAGCCCCGCGGCTCATCCGGCGCGATAGCCTGGAACTTCGCTGGATGCGGTCGCCCGACCGGAGATTTTCTTCCTCGCTACGTCGTCACCGGTTTCTCCGGCGGCAGTTGCAACTGTATGGACCTGGGCTAGCGACGCACTTCACGCGGAACAACGCAGAGCCCTTGGATACCGCGCAGCCACACACGCGCGCTGTAATAAAGCTGACATCTCATTTCGTAATAGTTTCACAGGATTGATTCTACCAACAACCGAGAGCCGATGATCGGCCGGTGCATAGCGTTTGCCGGCTACGTGGGCCCTTGCGCCGCTCAACCGAAAGCCGTCGCGATCAAAGCGGGTGCGACTTTCAGTGCGACCGGTGTCCGTCCTCACCTTTAACCCGACTTCGATTGGCGTAACACATGAAGGCTCAGCAGAACATCAACAAGGAAGCGGTCATCGGCGCCTACGATCGTTGGGCGCCTGTTTACGACATCGTGTTCGGTCCGATTTTCCAGCGAGGCCGCCAAGCCGCGATCGAAGCGGCTGAACGGATCGGCGGACGCATTCTCGAAGTCGGAATCGGCACCGGCATTGCGCTCAGGGATTACTCCCCGAAGAACCGCATCGTCGGCATCGATATCTCCGCGCTGATGCTGGAAAAGGCGCGTATGCGTGTCCGCGGGATGGGGCTGACCCATGTCGAGCAACTCGCAGTGATGGACGCGAGCAATCTCGACTTTCCGGATAATTCCTTCGATGTCGTGATGGCTCAATATGTGGTGTCCACGGTCCCGCGCCCGGAAGCAACGCTCGACGAGTTCGCGCGGGTTTTGAAGCCCGGCGGAGAGATCATTCTCGCCAGCCGGCTCAGCGAGGAAAACGGATTGCGGCGCTCGATCGAACATTTCGTTGCACCCGCCGCGCGCAAGCTCGGCTGGCGCACCGAATTCGGCTGGGAACGATATCTCGCCTGGGAGTCGCGCACGCCCAGCATCGAGCTGGTCGAACGGCGCAAGATGCCGCCTCTTGGTCATTTCGCGCTGATCCGGTTCCGCAAGAAAGCCGCACTGAACACCGCTGACATGTCCGCGGATGTTCAACGCACTACCGGCGTTTCGGACCACGGTCGCAGCACCAGCATCGCGTAGCTGACACGGCCACAGCTTGCCCGGCCGATATTATCGATCACACTCGTCAAACAGGGGATGTGTCATGGGTTTCTTGGAAGCGCTGCGCGAACAGCGCTGGGACGATCACCGCTACTATCATCACAGCCGAATCAACCAGACGCTTCATCTCGTGAGCGCGCTGAGCTTCCTGAGCGCCTATGTGCTGGTCTTCTTCGACCCGGCCGTGGCGGCGCTGATCGGGTGGCTGGTGGCGATGACAACGCGGCAGGCGGGGCACTTCTTCTTCGAGCCGAAGGGCTACGACCACATCAATCACGCCACCCACGAGCACAAGGAAGACATCAAGGTCGGGTATAACCTGCAGCGCAAGATCGTGCTGCTGACGATCTGGGCTTTGTCACCGCTCGTGCTGCTGGCGGACCCGACCCTGTTCGGCATTTTCGAGCCGGCAACCGGTGTCGCGGACTTCATTCGGCAGACTGCAAAAATCTGGCTCGCGCTCGGTCTCGGCGGCCTGGTCGCCCGCACCATCCAGTTGTTCTTCATTCGCGACGTGCAGACCGGCCTCGTCTGGGCGACGAAGATCCTCACCGACCCGTTCCACGACATCAAGCTCTACTACAAGGCGCCGCTCTATCTCCTCCGTGGCGAATTGATCGACCCAAACCACGGCAAGCATCGGCCTGGAGAGGTGGATGACGAGGAGGAGGAGGTCGCGCTGCGGCCTCTGTGAGGCCAGCCGGGTTGAGACTATCCGCAGCAGCCGATCAGCGGGTGCCAAATCGGTGAGCGATGATCTCCTTCAACAGCGCTCGCTTGACCGACTTGTTGGTGGTGGACGGATCGGTCCACCACCAGCCGTCCCGCTCCATCTCGGTCGCCGCGGCAACGAACCGGTCGGTCACAGCAGCGAAATCCGCCTCGGTATAATTCAGGCTGAAGATCAGCCGGCCGCTGCCGACCCAGCTCAAGGCCAGACCGTGAGCGCGCAGATAATATTGCAGCATCCAGTTGTAGCGCGACGGCCGCGTGTACAGCACGGTCCAGATCGAGGACAGATTTGCGACCTGCACCGGCAGGCTTGCCGCCTGAAGCCGTGCATTGAGCGCCGCAGCGCGCGCGTTCCAGGTCTCGTCAAGCCCATCATAGACACTTGCGAGTTCCGGTTCATCGAGCCGGGTCAGAAATTCGTTCATCGCTCCCATGACATAGGGGTGCGAGTTGAAGGTACCGCGCGCGAAGCAAATATCGGCGGGCCGGTCCTCGCGGAAACGCCGCATCAGATCCGCGCGGCCGCAAACCACGCCGACCGGCAGCCCGCCTCCCAGCGTCTTGCCGTAGGTCACCATGTCGGCCTTGACGCCGAAATAGTCCTGCGCTCCACCGCGTGCGATCCGGAAGCCGACGAACACCTCGTCGAAAATCAACACGATGCCGCGCTCGCTGCAAACCTGCCGGAGCTGGCGCAGCCACTCCGAATAAGCCGCGCGATCGAAATGCGCGCGACGCGAACCGTCCATCAGGGACGAATCGCCGGGCGCATTGGCGTTCGGATGCAGCGACTGCAGCGGGTTCACCAGAACGCAGGCGATATTCTTTCTGAACCGAAGCACCTGCAACGTCTTTTCCGACGTGTCGCTCAGTGTGTAAGTATAATCGGCGGGAAGCGGATTGCCGATACCGGGCTGCACGTCGCCCCACCAACCGTGATAGGCGCCGCACAGACGCACCAGATGCGTGCGCTTCGTGTGGTAGCGCGCAAGCCGCACCGCCTGCATCACCGCCTCGGTGCCGGACATGTGGAACGAGACTTCATCGAGACCGGAAATCTCTTTCAGGCGCCGGACATTGTCGACGATCACCGGATGATAGCCACCCAGAACGGGGCCAAGGTCGCGCACTCTCTCGGCGCCCTTGGCGATGCAGTCCTTGTAGAAATCGTAACCGAAGACATTGACCCCGTACGACCCGGTCAGATCGTAGAAGCTGTTGCCGTCGAGATCGGTCACCGTCACGCCGCGCGACGATTGCAGAAACGACCCGCCCTTCAGATTGTCGCGTACGATCCTGCTGAACTGAAAAGGAACGCGATATCGCGCGGTGAACTTCAGGTCGGAGATGTCCTCTGCTGCCTCGGCCGAGAGTTGCGCGCTTATCGGAAAATGTGTGCGGTAATAGTCGGCGAGCTGGCCGAACCCTGCGCGACGCCTCGCAACGACGTCACCCGGCGCCTCGTCGGCACGAAAAAACGCTGCCTCATTGTACTCGTAGAAGGGAATGAACGAGGCGAGCCGGCGCGACATGCGCGAATGTCCCTCGAGCGACCTGTGCTTGGCGCTCGACAGCATAAGGCGCGCTCGGACTTTCGGGAGCAGCGCCACCAGTGCCGCCGCACCGGTGGCGTAGAGGGCGAAGGCGGCGTGTGACGAATCCATGACCGATGCGGTTAAGCAAAGAAGAATACAGGATGATGACATTACGCAGACTGTTCGATCCCCTCAGCGAGGATCTCAATTTTCTCCTCACCAACCGCATTCCGCGGCGGTGGGCGACACAATTCATCGGCTGGCTAAGCAAGGTCGAACAGCCGATCGTTCGTGACGCTGCCATCGGGATCTGGCGGCTGTTCTCGGACCTCGATCTGAGCGATGCAAAGAAGACCAGCTTCACCAGCATGCATGATTGCTTCACGCGAGAGCTGAGGGAAGGCGCGCGGCCGGTCGATCATGATCCCACCGCTCTGGTCAGTCCTTGCGACGCCATTGTCGGGGCTTGCGGGCGCATCACCGACGGTCAGCTTTTTCAGGTGAAGGGCCTGCCCTACCGGTTATCCGAACTCGTGTCCGACCCGGCCTTCGAGGCTGCGTACCGCAACGGCCGCTACGTCACCCTGCGGCTGACGGCCAGCATGTACCATCGCTTCCATGCCCCTTGTGACTGCGTCGTGGAGCAGGTGACGGCGATTTCCGGCGACACCTGGAACGTCAATCCGATTGCGCTCAAGCGCATCGAGAAGTTGTTCTGTCGCAACGAGCGCGCCGTCATCCGCACAAGGCTTCCGGGCGGCGGGCTGGTGACGCTGGTGCCGGTCGCGGCCATTCTCGTGGCCAGCGTCCGGCTGCATTTCCTCGATCTGACACTCGGGATGCATTACCGGGGCGCGCGCACCATCGGCTGCGACGTCACGTTAGCCAAAGGCCAGGAGATGGGTTGGTTCGAGCACGGCTCCACCATCATCGTGTTTGCACCAGACGGCTTTGAACTGCAGCCAGGGGTGCAGGAAGGCACGAAAATCCGGATGGGCGAGGCGCTACTGCGGATACCGTGACGGAGCCGCCATCTCACGGCCTGCGGCGCTGCCGCGGCGCGAATGGCAGGACTGGAACCGTTCGTGCCGTGGCCGTGAGCTGGGGAATGAACTGGAATCCGCCGCTGGCATTGACAATGCTCGTCTGGGTCACCACGGCGGGCCGGATCGAACGGATGTTCGCATATTCCAGCACCAGATAATCGCCAACGCTGTCGAGGATCTCGGCAAACCGGTCGCGGCAGATGATCCTTTCCGCAAGTATCGAACCGGTGCGGGTTTCGATGACCGCCGCCTCCCCGTTTCGGCTCAGCACCGAAAGCGCCTCCTTCATCTTTTCCGAACGGACCGCAGCGATGGAAATGACGTTGTTCATGGCCGTGTAACTCCGTTAGCAGGCGGCTGTTCCCGCAGACTGAAGTTGGTCGGCGCTGATGGATTGTCGGTTCATGACGGGGTCAGCGGCCAATTTGCGCTGGTTCAACCTGCCCGCGAGGAACCTTATGGCTCGCGCACGGTTGCACCGGCATTCCCGACCGCTGGAGGTATACATGGCTGCCAAGGAAAAGACGCTGGAAGACCTCTTCCACGATACCCTGAAAGACATCTACTTTGCAGAGAAGAAGATCCTGTCCGCCCTGCCGAAAATGGCCAAGGCGGCTCACTCGGACGAACTGAAAGCCGCTTTCGAAAAGCACCACACCGAGACCGAGGGCCAGATCGAGCGGCTCGAACAGGTTTTCGAGCTGATGGAGAAGCCCGCCCGCGGCAAGACCTGCCAGGCGATCCTGGGCATCGTCGAGGAAGGTCAGGAGATCATGAAGGAATTCAAGACGTCCGACGCGCACGATGCCGGCCTTCTGGCCGGTGCGCAGGCGGTCGAGCATTACGAGATTTCGCGCTATGGCACGCTCATCGCATGGGCCGACCAGCTCGGGATGCGCGACGCCGCCCGGCTTCTCAAGCAGAACCTGGACGAAGAAAAGAAGACGGACGCGAGCCTCAGCAAGCTTGCAGAAAGTTCGCTCAATCAGATGGCGGCCTGAAGCCGCCATTCTGCTCCTGAAACTGAAGGGGATCGGTCACGGTCCCCTTCCCATCTTTTGGTCCGTTTGACCTAATCGAGATTCGCGGCAATACGCGTTCTGAGCGCTGCGATATCGATCTGTCGCACACTGCCTTGCCCGGCCAGATCAAGGGCGTGCGCCGCTGCCGCGCCCATCGCGATACACGGTCCCATCACCCGGACGCTGGACAAGGCGGCGCTATCGCCGTCGATGCAGCGGCCGGCGGCCACCACGTTGTCTGCCTCCTCCGGGATGAGCGAGCCTAACGGCACTGTGTGCAGGTGATCGTCACCGAACGCCTCCCAGGCGACGCCATCGGCCCGGTCGTGCAGTTCGATCGGCCAGCCAGTGCGCGCAATGGCATCGGCAAACCGGGTACCCGCGCGCACGTCGTCGACGGTGAGGTGTTGCCGCCCCTTGATCCAGCGGGTCTGGCGGATACCGGGAAAGCCGTAGGCGCGCACGCGCGCCTTGGAAAAAGTGTCGGGATATTCGGCCCTGAGAAATCGAACGACGTCGTCCGCCATGGCCTTGCCAAGGAGCGCGTTGTGGGATGCTGCGATCGGCTCCAGCGGCGTTTCCACATGGGTCAGGTTGATCAGCGAAATTCCGCGGCCAGGAAAGACGAACGAAAATCCGTCCCGCCGGACCAGACCATACTTTGCGCCCTTTTCTTTCAGGCGCGCGATCATCTCTGGCCGCGCCGGATGGTTGGCCTCGTCGATGCCTTCCAGCACTACCATCTGGCTGCCATAGAGCGGACCGTCCGCATTCTCTCGACAGGCGAAGCCGGCTTCAAAGGTCAGCGCCGCATCGCCGCTGGCATCGACAAATCCTGTCGCGGCGACCGTGACATCACCGTACCGGGTCGCAAATTCGACCGAGCGGACGCGGCCACCATCCCGCACGACGTGGCGCATGACCGCCCCGAGCAGGACGGTGATATCCGCCTTGCGGACCGCCTCCTCGATCCAGCGCGACAGCGCAATCTCGTCATACATCACGACGGTGGTGTTGGAGGGCCCGCCGCGCAGGTAGTGCAGCGCACCCTGCGCGCCGAGATCGCGGAGAATGCGGTCGGCGATGCCGTGGGTTATCTGGCGTCCTTCATAGCCATTGGCGAACAGACCGCAGAACGTGCCGATGATCGAATTCACCGCCTGCCCGCCGAGCGCCGGCAGGCTATCTGCGAGTACGACCTTGCGGCCGAGAGCCGCCGCCTCCAGTGCCGCAGATACGCCGGCGATCCCCGCACCAACCACGCAGATATCGGCTGTGACGGCTTGCGCACTTCGGCCGCTACTGCGCACGATCCTGGTTGCGGTCGAAAAGTCACGATTGGCTGCCATGGCATACTCCCCGGCACGCGTTCTAGATCACCGCGCCCGGCATTGGAACGCCGATACCGGCGCGGGCTTAAGGGACGTCGTCAAGCCCAGCCTCTAGAGCGGGTACAGCGAGCGGAGCTTGGCGCAACCGGCGCCGCGGGCAGTTCCCGCGTTAACCGCCCGTTATCCTCAATCGGCGATTAATATCGCTTGCCCATCGCGTATGACGCGTCCGGCGCCGACGCCTCGAGTGACTATCGTGCAAGCCGCTGAACCAAAGTCACGATCACTGAAGACCGCCTCGGTCAACCTGCGCGACCTCACGATCCTCATTGCGGATCCGGGCACCTATACCCGACGGGTTGTTTACGGGATGCTGCGCGGCTTTGGCGCGAATCGTATTCTCGAGGCTGCAGATGCGGCTGACGTTCTCTCCGCATTAATGCAGCAAAAGATCGATATTCTGATCCTCGATGCCAAGCTCCCGCCCCAGGACGGCCTCGCCGTCACGCTGGCGATCCGCCGTAATCCTGATAACGAAAATCGAACGCTGCCGATCCTGATCATGACCAGCGACGCCCAGCAATCGACGGTGAAAGAGGCTCGTGACGCCGGCGCCAGCATGGTCGTAGCCAAGCCGATGTCGCCGACGACGCTTTATGACCGCCTGGTCTGGATCGCATTCGACCGGCGTCAATTCATCGATTGTCCGACCTATTTTGGGCCCGATCGGCGCTTCAAGATCGAAGGCTATCCCACCGGCGTCGGCCGCCGGGCCAGCGACAAGACGATCGAGGTCTCGGACGCGACCGAACCCAACCTGGAACAGGACGATATCGATAGTCTGTTTCAGGCCGCGCGCGCGGGACAGAACGAATGACCGACAAAACCCCGCCGAATGTGCGCATTTTTGCGGTCAAGACCCGATTTCAGGAACTGGCGCAGCGTCCGGGCGGCGTCCCGCGCGAGGTTGCGATCCAACAGGCCGATTCGCAGATCGAGGACTTCAGAACCGAGTATGTGGATTGGGTCGAACACGAAGTGCAGGAACTAATGAAAGCGCTCCACGCCGTGGAGGGCGGGCAAGCGGACCAGGGGCAGGTCGAGGTGATTTATCGGCGCTGCCGTCAGCTGCGTGACACCGGCACCACCATGGGTCTCAGCCTGGTCAGCTTCATTTCCGACAATCTGTGCAGGGTACTCGACACCGTGAAAAACGGCGCGCCTTACGACGCTGAGGTGATCCAGTGCCACATGGATGCACTCCTGCTGGCCAGGCAGGATGCCTATCGCAAGCTGGGTCCCGAGCAGGTGCCGGAGATGACCAGCGGACTTCACCGCATGCTGGAACGCGCAAATCGCAGCCTGGCAGGGAAAAGCGGATAAAGCGAAGCTGACGTTTGGCTCGACATCCTAGAAGATGATGTCGACCTCGAGCTCGGATTCCGACGGCTCCGGCAAGGGCTGGAATACCGTTCCGAGACCGTTTTCCAGCCGGTCCAGAAAGCGCTCCTTCAGGTCGGCGAGCGTGATGTCGTGAATGACATCGCGACCGAACGGGACGCGCGGTCCATCGCCTGCCGCGGGAAGCAAGTTGGTCGAATCCGCATACCGCGCCAGCGCGCCGCTCAAGGCCTCGAACTCCTGCTTCAGCCGATCGAAGCTTTGCAGCGTCACGATCAACTCGCGATCGGGCCTTCCGTCGCGCGTGACGATATCGGTCACGCGGGCGACCGTGTCCTCCAGCTCGCGAACGTTATCCAGAAACAGCGTCGCGAGGACGCCGAGCAAAGCTGCGATTTCCGATAGCGCGCCATCCGGCGCGGCGGTATCCGCCGGCTGGACGTCCGGCTCGATACCCAACGCAGCACCGGCACTCATTTACGACAGCTTTCCCATAACCTGTTCGATTTTCTGACGCAGCACCTGAGCGGTAAAGGGCTTGATCAGATAATTGTTTACCCCGGCCTGCGCAGCCTTGACCACGAGTTCGCGATCGCCGCGGCCGGTCAGCAGAATAAACGGCACACGCCGCACAACCGGATGCCCGCGCACGGCGCGCAGGAGGTCGAGTCCGTCCATCTCGTCCATGTAATAGTCCGACAGGATCAGGTCGATCGGCTGCAGCGAGGCGATTTCCATCGCCTTTTTCCCGTTCTCGGCTTCATGGATGAGACGGATGCCGATCTGCTCCAGGATCATCGCCGTCATCTTCCTCACGCTTTCCTGATCGTCGACCACCAGGACCTTAAGCGCCACCGCATTTGGCATTTTTCATTCTCCTCAACTCGACGGACGACACTGGGTCGGCCCTGCTCGTAGCCCAATGTCATGCAACTTTAGCGAATGTATTTCCCTTTTGCGCAGCGGCCGGCGAAGACGTCTCTACCGCAAGATCGGAGAGCTTCTCGACGTCGAGAATCAGCGCAACACTTCCATTGCCGAGGATGGTGGCTGCTGCGACGCCAGGCACCGGGCCGTAGCTTTCCTCGATGCTCTTGACCACGACCTGTTGATGTCCGCACAGCTCGTCGGCCACCAGTCCCAGCCTTGTGCCGTCGCCGGCATCCGTGATGATCACAACGCACTCACCAGACAGATCGGCGGAGGAGCCGATATGCAGCAGGTCGCCGAGATAGACCAGCGGCACAAGATCGCCACGCAATTGCAGCATGCCGCGTGTCCCGACCAGATTGTTGATGCTGGAGCGCGGCGGCCGCAGACATTCCACAATCATCGACATCGGCATGACATAGGTTTCGCGACCGACCTTGATGACCATGCCGTCCATCACCGCAAGGGTCAGCGGCAACGAGAACTGGATGGTCGTGCCCTTGCCGCGAACCGACTGCATCGAAAGACGCCCGCCGATCTCCTGGATGTTGGTCTTCACCACGTCCATGCCAACGCCACGGCCGGATATGTCGGAGACGACATCGGCGGTCGAGAAGCCCGGCATCATGATCAAGTTGTTGATCTCGTCATCGGTGAGCGCAGCGTCCGCGCTGACCAAGCCCTTCTCGCGGGCCTTTTGCAGAACCTTCTCCGTGTTGATGCCGCCGCCGTCGTCACTCACTTCGATCACGATCCGGCCACCACGATGGTCGGCGGAGAGGCGGATCAGCCCTTCCTCGTTCTTTCCGGCGGCGACGCGGACCTCCGGCAGTTCAATGCCGTGGTCGACCGAGTTGCGAATGATATGGGTCAACGGGTCGGTCAGCCGCTCGATGATCGAGCGGTCCACCTCGGTCGTCTCGCCGGACAGCTCGAGCCGAATCTTCTTGCCCACCTTCTGCGCGGTTTCACGCACAAGCCGCGGCATCCGCTGGAACACGGTGCCGACCGCTTGCGCGCGCATCGACATCAGTCCGTCCTTCAGCTCGCGGGTGTGGTGAACAACCTCGTCCAGAATTTGGGACAGCCGGTCGCTTACGCCCTCAGGCAGATCGTGAACGATCTGGCCGAGCATCGCCTGTGCAATGACAAGCTCGCCGACCATGTTGACCACGCGGTCGATCTTTTCGAGTTCGATACGTGTCGTGGTCGCCGCAGGTTTGCCAGGGCGCGCGGATCTTTCCGCCGGCGCGGCTGGTGACGCCGACGCGCGGTCGGCCGGTGCGGGAGCCGCCTCTTGGGTCGGCTGCGGTTTCGGATCGGCCGCAGGGCGTAAAGCCTGAACAGGCGCCGGCGTCGCAGCCGGCACAACCGGCGGGGCAACGTCCAGGACCGGAAGCGGTTCGGCCGGCGCGGCCGAGCTTTCGGCGGCTACGGACTCGGCGGCGACTGCGCCGATTTCAGTGATGGCAATCTCGCAGTCGCCAACGAAATCGAAAATGTCGCTGAGTTGTTCGCGCGTCGCATCGGTGCGCAGCGTCCCGTTCCAGCTGAGATAGGCGATTTCCGGCCGCAACGATGTCAGATCCGGCAGCCGCTCGCAGTTTGCCGAGATTTCGAGGTGCCCGAGCTGGCGCAATTGCCGTATCACCAGCAGCGGATCGCTGCCATTCTTGAGCATGTCGGCATTGGGAGAAAATGCGATTTCGAACGACCGCGAGACCGGCTCCTCGGACGCAAGGTCTGCCATCACCGGCGTGAAGTCGATGCCATCGAAATCCGACATTTCATCGGATCCGGCGTTCTCGCCATCCACCCGCACCGGAACGAAATCCAGGCCGTCGAAGTCCGCAGGAGCCTCCTCTTCGCCCGAGGAATGATTGCCGAGCAAACCCTCGAGCGACGCGCGGCAATCCTGCCCAAAACCTTCGGGAATAGTGTCGCCTGCGCGCGAAATCTGAACCAGATCGGAAAGGACGTCACTTGATGCCAGCATGACGTCGATCACTTCGGTGGTGGCGACAAGGTCGCCGCGCCGGACCGCGTCCAATGTGGTTTCGAAGACATGGGCGAAACCAACCAGCGCCTCAAAACCGAAAATACCGGCACCGCCCTTCACCGAATGAACCGCGCGAAACACGGCGTTGACGGTATCGTCGGAGCCAAGGCCTTCGCGCATATCGCTCAGGCCCTGCTCTATCAGTTGCATCCCTTCCGCGCATTCGTCGAAAAAGGTCTGCTTGAGTTGATCGAAACTCGCCATCGGCGTCGTCCTTTCCTAGCAGGCCACCTTGCGAACCGTGGCGATCAACCGCTCCGGATCGAACGGCTTCACCAACCAGCCCGTGGCGCCCGCTGCGCGTGCGATATTCTTCTTTTCGGCCTCGCTTTCGGTGGTGAGGACGAGAATCGGAGTTGTCTTGTGCTCGGGGCGCGCACGCAGCTGGCGCACAACCTCGTATCCGTCCATGCGGGGCATGTTGATGTCGGTGATGACGACGTCGACATTCTCGCGCTCGAGCATGTCGATGCCATCCTTGCCGTCGACGGCCTGGATCACATCGAACCCGGCATCCACCAGGGTGAGCATCAGCATGTCGCGCATGGTCTTGGAATCGTCGATCGTCAGAATCCGCAGGTTGCCGATCGCAGACGCTGACTCTTCGATGATATCCATGGCCGAAGCATTCCCATCGTCCTGCGGCATCGACGCCTCTACCGGCGTTTCAGCGGCGGGTTCGGGTACTTCCTGCATGCCGTGGCTCCACTCGAGCCCGAGATCGGCGAAAGTCTGGATGAAGGCGTCCGATGGCTGATCGATCCAGACCTTGGTGTCCCGCTTGGCAGCCAGCAATATCTGGAGACATGGCAGCGTCAGCACCTCAACCTCGGACGCGTCCACCCGCACGCCGCCCGCGGCCTGTGCTTCCCGTAGAATGTCTTCATGGAGCGTAATGGCGGCGGCCAGATCGAGCACCTTCGGCAGTTTCATAACCGTCCCCTCAATTCATCTCTAAAATCGTCATTGTAAATTGTCCGTCTCAACCCGCCTGTGCCATACGCTGCGATGCTGGCGATCCCATCTTGCCCTCGTAGGCGTCGAGAATTGCGTCAGCGACCTGGTTCAACGAACATTGGCGCATTACGGCACCGCGTTCGAATGCCACCTGCGGCATTCCGTAAATCAGCGATGATGCCTCATCCTGGCCGATGGTCAGCCCGCCGGCCTTGCGCAATTCAAGAAGGCCATCGGCGCCGTCTTTGCCCATGCCGGTCAGAATAACGCCGATCGCGGATCGCCCGACGACACGTGCGACCGACCGGAACAGTACGTCGACCGACGGCCGGTGACCGCTTGTCGGCGGTCCGTCATCGAGTGCACAGCGATAGCCGGCTCCGGCCTTGACGACCTGCAGATGGTGGGAGCCCGGCGCAATGTAGACATGGCCCTGCTCGATCACGTCACCATCCACCGCCTCGGAGACCGCCATTGGACATTCGCGGTTGAGGCGCTGCGCGAACGCGGCAGTGAAACGTGGCGGCATATGCTGGGTGATTACGATGGGCGGGCAGTCGGACGGCAGGTTCATCAAGACCGTTTTTAGCGCCTCGACCCCGCCCGTCGATGCACCTATCGCTACGATCTTGCCGTTATGTCGCACCGTGCGCGCGGCTTTCTTGACCGCAGGAGCAGTCATGGCAGCTCGTGCCGACATGCGCGTCCGAGCGGCAGCCTTGATCTTGGCCTGCAATTCACTTGCCAGCGCCGGCAATGCGTGGGCAGCGTCGGCGGATGGCTTCGCGATGAAATCCACCGCCCCAATTTCGAGCGCTTCGAGCGTGATGTCAGCACCGGCCTGGGTCAACGTCGAGACCATGATCACGGGCATCGGCCGCAAGGTCATGATCTTGCGCAGAAACGTGATGCCATCCATGTGCGGCATCTCTACATCAAGCGTCACCACATCAGGGTTAAGTGCCTTGATGCGATCACGCGCAGCGTAGGGATCGTCCGCAGTCCCGACCACTTCAATCTCGGGGTCGGAGGACAGCAAGGTCGTCAGCAGCTGCCGAATCAACGCTGAATCGTCGACGATCAAAACTCGTACCGGCTTACCCATCACCCGCCCCTAATTGTCAAAAAGCTCGATCTCGCCGGCAGGCGCCCGCGTCGACAGACGCTTTGAGTGCTCCAGCTCGTCCCGCGCAACAGCGCCGGTCGCGTCGCGGCCGAGAAGGCGTCGCACCACGCGGCCTGTAGCCGGCGAATAGTGAATGCGGCGAGGGAAACGCCCGCCTAGATCCTGAGCGACACACCGCAGTCTTTCAGCTTCGAGGTAACGCAGCGCAAACTGCGCGTTGTCGCTTCCAACCGCGATGTTGCTCTCGGTTACGTTGCCGCCACCGAACACCTTGATTTCAAGGTTCTCGCGCGAACATCCCATCTTCATCAGTTCATTGATGAGTTTTTCCATCGCGAAATTGCCGAAGCGGGTCGACTCGGGATCGCGGCCCCAGCCGCCGGTGCGTCCCTGTGGCAGCATAAAATGGTTCATGCCGCCGATCCCAAGACGCGGATCGCGAATGCACGCCGCCACGCATGAGCCCAGCACCGTAACCAGCGTCTCGTCGGCGTCCCCGGTCACGTAGAACTCTCCCGGAAAAACCTTAACCATCCATGTTCCGGCGGACGCGTCGTAAAATCGGCGCGTGCCCGCGGCCCCCGCCTCATTCCGTCCACTAGCGACCGCTCGGGCCGCTACCGCCGCGCTCATGCCTTCCTCCGGTAGGTCGTGCGGCCGATAAGCTGCAGCTCGGGATGCGTCCCGTGAAACGATTCCGAATGGCCGATGTAAAGAAAGCCACCCGGCTTGATGCTTTGGATAAATCTGTCGATCAACGCCGTCTTGGTCGCATTGTCGAAATAGATCATCACGTTGCGGCAGAAGATCGCGTCGAATTTTCCATGAAACGGCCAAGGATCCATCAGATTGAGCCGGCGGAACGCAATCAGCGAACGGAGATCTTCGCTCGCCATCAGACTGTCCGCATTGCGGGATTCATTCGCCGGCTCGAAATAATCGCGGTAGACGCGCGGGACACTTTCGAAGCCGGAGCTCGGGTAGATTCCTCGTGCAGCTTTGGCGAGTACATCGGTGTCGATGTCGGTCGCGAGAATGCGGATATCGTGACGTGCCCCCTTCGGCATTTCATGCCGCACCACGGATGCGATCGTATAGGGCTCCTCGCCTGTCGAGCAGCCCGCCGACCAGATCCGGAAGCGTCCATCGCCTCGATGGCCGCCTTTCAGGAACGGTTGAACGACCTGGCTGCGAAGATGATCGAAGTGATGCGACTCGCGGAAGAATTTCGTGAGGTTCGTGGAGATCGCGTTGATAAAGCTTTCCAGCTCGGCATTGTTCTCCGCGAGGTAGTCGCGGTATTGCCTGAAGGCCGTAAAGCCCAGGGCGCGCAATCTGCGCGAAACCCGCGTGTAGACGAGATTGCGCTTGCTGTCGGACAGCGCGATCCCGGCATGCTCGCGGGCCAGTGCCACGAGGCTGCGGAAATCCGCGTCCGAGAAGACGAACTCCCGCGGCGCGTCCGGAATGGCGACTTCCATCGATCCGATCGCGACCGCGGCGTTGTGAGGTTTCCGCACCATGATCGTCCTAGAACTCTTCCCATTCCTGTTCGGGTGACTTCGCGAGCGCGGTGTTGCCGCGGGTCATTGCGGCGGTCGGACGTGCCGCCGGCCGTTGGCCCGATTTCGAAACATGTCCACGCGAGGCGCCGGCCGACATGCGCGCGCTTGGCTGGGGCATGTCATTTCCGACCCGGAACTTGCTGACGCTCTCGGTCATCATCTGTGACTGCTCTTCCAGAGCCTTTGCGGCGGATGCATTCTGTTCCACCAGCGCGGAGTTCTGCTGTGTCACCTCGTCCATCTGGCTGAGCGCAATATTGACCTGCCCGATTCCGGTCGATTGCTCGCCGCTTGCGACAGCGATGTCCGAGACGATCTCGGCGACCTGCCGGATCGACGCGACGATCTCCGCCAGGGCGGCGCCGGCCCTATTCACCAGATCGACGCCCTCCTGCACCTGGCTCGAAGAGTTGCCGATCAGATCCTTGATGTCCTTGGCTGCCTGCGACGAGCGCTGTGCAAGGCTGCGGACTTCAGACGCCACCACCGCAAATCCGCGGCCGGCCTCGCCTGCTCGTGCGGCTTCCACCGCAGCATTCAAGGCCAGCAGGTTGGTCTGCCGCGCGATTTCGTCGATGACGCCAATGATGTCGGAAATCTGCTTCGAGCTTTCCTCGATCCGCGCCATCGCATCCACGGCCTGCGCCACCACGGCGCTGCCGCGATCGGCGACATCCTGTGTTCCAATCGCAAACTGATTGGCCTGCTGTGCGTTCTCTGCGTTCTTCTTCACTGTGGTGGAGATTTCCTCCATCGAGGCCGAAGTCTGTTCCAGGCTCGCCGCCTGCTCTTCAGTGCGCTGAGACAGATCCGCGGTCGAGGTTGCGATTTCCGTCGCGGTGTTGGTGACGTCGCGGGTCGACGCGGAAATAACGCGCATCGTGTCCTGCAATTGCGCGACGGTCGTATTGAAGTCGTCCCGAAGCTGCAGATAGCTTTCGGTAAAGCCCTCGTTCAGTCGGACCGTCAGATCGCCGGACGCGACCTGTCCGAGACCGCCTGCAAGCGCGCGGACGACGCCCGCCTGCTCTTCGGCCACGCGTTCCTGCTCGCGGGCATTGCGTTCGCGTTCGCTTTCGCTCTGCTGCCGCTGTTGCTCGCTGACAGCCTCCAGCCGACGCTTTTCGATCTCGGCGTCGCGGAAGACCAGAACCGCGCGCGCCATCTTGCCGATCTCATCGGTGCGAGCTTCATCGGGAACCACGATATCCACCTTGCCCTGGGCAAGTTCGCCCATGGTACCGACCAGACGGTTAAGCGGTCCGACGACGCCACGCCAGATTGTGAAGATGCCAAAGGCCGCGATCAGCAATCCGAGGAGGCCCAGCACCGCCATCAGGATGGTCGTGCGATACATGTCCGCTTCGATCATCTCATGGCCACGCGCGGCGGTCTGCGCATAGATTCGCGCAAGAGCTTCCATATCCTTGTTCAGGGCCGTCCGCACTTCGCGGTTCGCGTCGTTGTCGCCGTATTCGCGTGCCGCTGCAGGATTTATTTCGACGCCACGTCTAACCGTCTCCCGACGGAATTCCTGAAACTGGGCAATTCGCTTCGCAAAAGCGTCGAACTGCTCACGATCGTCGGCGCCGACGAGCGTCTGCCACTCCTTGACGATGGTCCCGATCTCATCGGTAAACTTGAGAAGACCCGCGCCGAATCTTTTCGCGGTTGCGGCATCCGGCGACATATAGATGCCTCGGGATTCCATCACCACGGCGTAGATCAGGCTGTTGACCCGTTCGACGTTGCGCGCACCGATCGATGCGGTCTCGATCTCGCGCTCGCGTTCCATGAACGAGCGCGAGTTGAAGACCGAGATGAAAGCCAGCGTCGCAATGATCAGCGTCATCGCGGTGAACAAGCCGTACAGCTTGGTTGAGATCGAGAGTTGCTTGAACATGGGGAGCCAGCCTAGTTTGCCTGCGGCCGTTCGGAATCGCCGACGGGAACAGAGAGAAGATTGTGAAGATCGATAAGCGCGATCATGGCGCTTTCGAAGGTGACCAGTCCGGAGAGAAAATCGATACGCGATGCCTGTGCGATCTTCGGGACAGGCTGAACCTGCCCCTGATCGAATGAAACGATGTCGAGGACACGATCGGCGAGCAGTCCGACCTGACGCACGCCAACCTGCACGATGATGACCACATGGATCGGTGAGGCTTCGGTCAGTCCCTGACCGAAGCGGCAGCGCAGGTCGATGATGGGAACGATGGCACCGCGCAGATTGAGTACACCGCGCACCGCATCAGGCTGACGCGGCAGGTGCGTGATCTCGGACCAGCCCTTGATCTCGCGTACCGCCATAATGTCGACGCCATACTGGTCGTTGCCGATGGCGAAACTGATGATCTGGGTCGGTACCACCGCGGCGCGCGCGGGAACAGTGTTCTGCCAGTCTCCCGTTACGGGCATTTCGGCCTGCGCTTCCTGCGCAGTCGCATTCAAGGTCATTGCAAGATTCCGCTGCTCGCCCTCTTTCTGAGGCCAATCGACAAAGTCCGACGGGGGAGAGCCAACGAGAACCGGAACAACCGCTGGGCTCAGAAGGAGGAAACCGCTTTATTTCCATGTGAAAATGCATCAAAAGCTTTATGAAACAGTTAACTACGGCCCTTGGTTGCGCGCCTCCGAAGGCCCGGATTTCGGTGATTGGCGCCGCCATCAGCACAAGCCGAAATTGCCAACGAATGGCACATTGGTTCCGATATAGAACCAATATGTTGGCAATCTAACTATTTGAAACTCCAGAAGGATCAATAAATCTCGCCCTGAAGAGACCGCGCCGGCAACCGGGGTCTCAGTGCATTTGGAGGGCTTGGCCATGACCAGCAGCAGACACGGCATCCATCAC
The DNA here is from genome assembly GCA_964641065.1 of uncultured Hyphomicrobiales bacterium. Taxonomy (GTDB): domain Bacteria; phylum Pseudomonadota; class Alphaproteobacteria; order Rhizobiales; family Xanthobacteraceae; genus Pseudorhodoplanes. The sequence goes on from CAZXJZ010000031.1 coordinate 19,596, forward strand.
GTCACGGCGATCGCCGGGCCCGCTCGTCGCAATCTCGACTTCTACACCGGCACGCTGGGGCTTCGCCTCGTGAAGAAGACCGTGAACTTCGACGATCCCGGCACCTATCATTTCTATTTCGGTGACGAGGCCGGCTCGCCCGGCACCATTCTCACCTTCTTTCCGTGGGAGCATGTCGCACCGGGACGGCTCGGTATCGGCGAGACACAGGAGACGGTCTTCCGGGTACCGGAAGGCGCGATCGGCTACTGGACGCATCGCTTTGTCGACAAGGGCGTGGCCCATGACGCACCGGCGCGACGCTTCGGTGAGACCATCGTCTCGTTCCGAGACCCCGATGGAATGCGGCTCGCATTGATCGGCGTGCCGGGTATCGAGGGCGAGCCTCACTGGGGCGGCAGCGACGTTCCTTCGGACGCGGCGATCCGTGGCTTTCACAGCGTGAACCTGCTGCTGAAGGAGGCCGCACCGACCGGCGCGATCCTGACCGATGTGCTCGGCTTCAGCGAGATCGGACGCGAAGGTCAACTCGTTCGATACAAGGCCGGCGACACCGCGATCGGCGGCATCGTCGACATCCATGAGGCCGGCGCGTTCCTGCCGGGCCGCATGGGCGGCGGCTCGGTTCATCATATCGCGTTCCGTGCCGCAGACGACGCCGAAGAGCTCGCGATGGCGAAGAAGCTGGTCGAAAATCACGGCCTGCAACCGACCGAGCAGAAGGATCGCAATTACTTCCGCTCGATCTACTTCCGCGAGCCCGGACATGTGTTGTTCGAGATCGCCACCGATGTGCCCGGCTTCGCCATCGACGAGCCGGTGGCAGCGCTCGGGCAATCGCTCAAGCTGCCCGGTGTCTATGAGAAACGCCGCAGCGAGATCGAGAAAGTTCTGCCCGCGCTTGCCTGAAACACATTGCTCCTCCCGTCATCCGTGACGGGAGGAGGACCCTGTGATATAAGAGGTTTCGTGATGACCAAACCCGCAACCGGACTTTCCTTCATCCACCGATTCGAGCCCGGCGGGGACCGCGACATCCCACCACTGCTGTTGCTGCATGGCACCGGCGGCGACGAGAATGACCTGATCAATCTTGGCCACATGGTCGCGCCGGAAGCGTCGCTGCTATCGCCGCGTGGCAAAGTATTGGAAGGCGGCATGCCGCGTTTTTTCCGCAGGCTGGCAGAAGGCATATTTGACGAGGATGACGTGAAGCGGCGCGCCAACGAGCTTGCCGACTTCGTCCAGGAGGCGCGCAGCGCCTACGGTCTCACCGCGCCGATCGCCCTCGGCTTCTCGAACGGCGCCAATATCGCGGCGGCGACCTTGCTGCTGCGTCCGGAGGCGCTTGCCGGAGCAGTGCTGATCCGCGCCATGGTGCCGCTGTCGCAACCGCCCGTGGCTGATCTCGCGGGCAAGCCGGTGCTGATCCTGTCGGGATCGATGGATTCGATGGTTTCGGCTGACAATGCCGGGCAGTTGGCCACGCAATTGGGCAATGCGGGAGCCCAAGTGCAGCATCGCACCCTTCCCGCCGGTCACGGCCTGTCGCAGGCCGATGTCGCGATCGCGCGAGAATTTCTGGCGCACGCGGCCGGAGCGATTGTCAGCGCTGCCTAAGACCGGGTACCCTCCCGATAACAAAAAGCGTTATCGGGAGGACTGCCAGATGCTGCGGATAACTGCCGCCCTGCTCGGGGCGATATTTGCGTTCGGCTCGGCCTGGGCTCAGGATTATCCGACGAGACCGATCCGCTTCCTGCAAGGCTTCGCACCGGGCGGCAATGCCGACACGATCTCGCGCGTGCTGGCGGAAGAGATGTCGAAGACCTTCAAAAGCGGGATGGTGAACGAGGCCAAGGTCGGAGCCGGCGGCAACATCGCCTCGGATGCCGTCGCCAAGGCCGATCCCGACGGTTATTCGATCGTTCTCTTCACCACCGGCCACGTCATATCGCCAGCGCTTAACAAGTCGCTCGGCTTCGATCCGGTCGAGGATTTCTCCTTCGTCTCGACCGTGTCCGAATTTCCGTTCTTCATCGTGGTGGGAGCCGACTCGCGGTTCAAATCGGTTGCCGATCTGGTGAAGGAAGCGCGTGAGAAGCCGGGAACGCTGACGGTCGGAACTGCCGGCGTCGGCACCGGTCAGCATATGTGCTCTGAATTGTTCGGAGTATCGTTCAACAGCAAGTTCGTCCACGTCCCGTATCGCGGCGACGCCGGATCGGTGACGGCGCTGCTGTCGAACAACGTCGATTTCATCATCGCGCCAGGAACTGCCATATTCGGGCAGATCGAGGCAGGAAAATTCCGCGCGCTCGCCGTCTCCGGTAAAGAGCGCTGGCCGTCGCTGCCGAATGTTCCCACCATTGCGGAAAGCGGCGCGCCCGGGTTCGAGGTGCTAGCCTGGACCGGGATCGCGACAACGAAAGGCGTCGCCAAGCCGATCGTCGACAAGCTGAATGCCGAAATCCGCCGCGCCATCGCAGTACCGACGGTCTCCGAAAAACTGAAAAGTCTCGGCAGCGTACCCGTCTCAAGCACGCCCGCCGAGGTGACCGACAAGGTTCGCAATCAGGTCAAGTTGTGGAAAGAAGTCGCGGAAAAGGCCGGTCTGGAAAAACGATAACAACCCTCACGTCAGGACTATCAATGGCACATCTTGAACCGGCAGCCGCGAGCCGCGCGGACCAGACTTGGCAGACCGTCAAGATCGATTACGACGACGGCATCGCCTGGGTGACGCTGAATCGCCCGGAGAAGAAGAACGCGCTTAGCCCAACTCTTAACCGCGAAATGCTTCAGGTCCTCGACGCGCTCGAACTCGACGATCGCTGCAAGGTGATGGTGCTGACCGGTGCAGGAGAGTCGTTCTCGTCGGGGATGGATCTGAAAGAATATTTCAAGGAGGTCGACAAGGCGACGCCGGTCGAGGTGATGCGGGTGCGGCGCGACTCGATGGCGTGGCAGTGGCGGCGCCTCCAGACCTTCCCCAAGCCAACCATTGCGATGGTGAACGGATGGTGCTTCGGCGGCGCGTTCACGCCGCTTGTCTCTTGCGATCTTGCCATTTGCGCCGACGAAGCCGTGTTTGGATTATCAGAAATCAACTGGGGCATCATTCCGGCAGGCAATGTTGCAAAGGCCTTTGCCGAGAAGGTGAGCCCGGCCGATGCGGCCTATTACATGATGACGGGCGATACCTTCGACGGACAGAGAGCCAGCGCGATGCGCCTGGTCAATGATAGCGTGCCACGAGCGCAATTGCGCGAGCATACGCAGGCCCTGGCGCGCAAGCTGATGCAGAAAAATCCGCACGTCCTGTGGGCCGTCAAGGACGCCGCCCGTAGACTCAAATCGATGTCCTGGGATGAGGCGGAAGAGTATCTCTACGCCAAGGCGCAGGCGACCTATTCGACCGACCCCGAGCAGGGCCGCAAGAAGGGCATGGATCAGTTTCTGGAAGAGAAGTCCTACCGGCCAGGACTGAACAATTACCGTCGGGGGTGACAGTTTCGCAAACGGACGCGATGGTCTCTCTAGACCAGAAGCCGGACGACTGTATCCACGCGAAAGCTGCCGCCATCGCTACAACAATGGCGCCGGTCGCGAGGGCAAGCAGCAAAGCGGTCATCCTGCGCATACCGGCTCCTAGACCAGCTCGAAGATTTCGGTCTGGATCCGCCAGACCGGCACGCCGAGTTCACGCAAGGCCTGTTCTGCGGCTTTGGTCATCGGCGGCGGTCCGCACAGAAAATAGTGCAGATCACGCATATCCGCCTCCGGAAGATGTCGCGCCAGCACGTCGCGATCGACAAAGCCTTCCTCACCGGTCCACCCGGGCGGCGGCTTCTCCAACACATGGATGAGCGTCAATTCAAGACGATGCTGAAGCCTGTCAATCTCCTCGCGATAAACGATCCCGTCCCAGGCCTTGTTGGCGTAAAACAAAAAGATCGGCCGCCTGTCCCCCCGCTCGGCCATGCTGCGCATCATGCTCATCAACGGTGTGATGCCGATCCCGCCGACGATGCCGACAAAGCCCGGAACGTCGGGGTTGCGATCAATCGAGAACATGCCGTGCGGCGCATCGAGATAGACAGGTTCGCCCGTCTTCACGCTTCCGATGCTGCCAGTGAAATCGCCAAGCTCCTTGATGCCGAATTCGATGCGCGGCAGCATCTCGGGCGACGAAGCAATGGTGAAAGGATGCTCCCGCAGGCTGAAAGGGGAGCTCCGCAAAGTCAGCCAGGCGAACTGGCCGGGCTGAAAGCGCTTCAGCCCTTTATGCCCGTCCGGCTCCAGCGCGAGAGTCCAGGTGTTGCTGCGCTCAGGCCGCACCTCGACAACGCGATAGGGTTTGCGCAATTGGCTCAGCGGCTTAAGGACGCGCATCCATACGACGGACAGCAGAAAGATCAGGGTGACGACCAGCCACAGTGTCCGCTTGCCGGGCGCTTCGGTGTAATAGCCGACGCCAACGATATGGCCGACCGCCGCAGCGAACCCAAGCGTAGCAAAGACCACATGCGCGTAACGCCACAACCCGTATTCGATCCGAAGAAGCTTGCGAAATTCCGAGGTTAGGATCGCCAGCAAGAACAGCACAAGCGCCGCCCGGCCGAGCGTCAACTCGAAACGTGCTTTGCGCGGGTCGAGCTCACCCAGCGCGTCCTGGTAAAAGAACCAGAGGATCAGAAAATGGGCGAGGACAAACGTGACGGCGATCAGCGCAAGATAACGGTGAAACAGATAGATGATATCCAGCCCGAACGGCGCGCTGGCGCGTCTGTACCGGGAGGTGAGGAGAAACTGGACCGCAATCATGGCAATGCCGGCAAAGCCCAGCGCCATGGAAAAATCCCAAACAAAGGCCTTTCCCGGCGGCATGCGTCCCACGATGAGAATCGCGAGCGGTGCCAGCACGAGAGCAAGATAGATAGCAATCCAGAGAGCAGCTCTTCCCGCCACACCACCTCCGCCAAAAAGCGGACGCCAACGTGCGCTGGCGTGGAAGGTTCAGACGAGAGCCGGCGGCACAGCGTCGCGGGAGCGATCCATCAGATCATCGCATGCCGGACCTTGGCGGAGACCCATTCGCTAACCAGCACGGTCGCGAGGATCACCAGCAGCAAAAGGCTCACCTGTGTCCAGGCCAGTGTGGACAGCGACGCCTCGAGGTTGAGTCCGATTCCGCCGGCGCCCACAAGTCCCACCACGGACGACTCGCGGATGTTTATATCCCAGCGAAACACGCTGATGCCGGCGAAGGCCGGCATGATCTGCGGCACGATCCCGTAATCCATGACTTGGGCAGGCGATGCCCCAGTCGCCTCGATCGCCTCAACCTGCGACACGTCGATCTCCTCGATCGCTTCATACAGAAGCTTCGCGATGAATCCGATCGAGCGCAGACCGATCGCGACGATTCCGGCGAGTACACCGGGGCCGAGCACCGTTACCAACAGCAGTGCCCAGATGAGGGAATTGATCGAGCGCGACGACACGATGATCAGGAGCGCAACCGGGCGCACAAGCAATGCGCTCGGCGTTGTGTTGCGCGCCGCCATGAACGCAACCGGCACCGCAACCAGAATCGCCAGCAAGGTGCCGAGGGTCGCGATCGCCAGCGTATCCCAGAGCGGCCGCCACAATTCGTTCAGGTAGGACCAGCGCGGCGGCACCATGCGCGACCCGATATCGGCCGCCTGCTTTGGTGCATCGAGAACAAAGGCCCAGATCGTATCCCTGGTCATCACCTGCCAGCAGAACACAAACAGCGCGACCAGCAGCAGCCAGCCGAACCATCGCACGAGATCCTGCCGCGGCGTGGTGCGACGCCATTCCGGAAGCCCTGCGCTGTCGCGGGTGACCGGCATTACTGGATCGCCTTGCGAATGAGGCCGGAAGAATATTCGCAGGCCATCACGATCGCGATGATGATGATCAGGATGGCGGCCGCGGTGTCGTATTCGTAACGGCTGAGCGAGGTGTTGAGCGTGGCGCCGATGCCGCCTGCACCGACGATGCCGACCACCGCGGATTCGCGGAAGTTGATGTCGATGCGATAGAGCGACAGTCCGATCAGCCGCGGCATGACCTGCGGCTGCACCGCATAATTGACGACTTGCGCCCAGGACGCGCCAGTGGCGCGGATTGCTTCGGCCTGCGATGGATCGATGTCCTCGATATCCTCGGCCAGGAGCTTGGCCAGAAAGCCGATGGTCGCGAAAGACAGCGTCAGAAATCCGGCGAATGGTCCGAACCCCACCATCGCAACGAACAGGATCGCGATGATGACTTCCTGGAAGCTGCGCGAGACCGCGATGATCGCGCGGCACGCAAGATAGACCGGCATCGGCGACAGGTTTCGCGCCGCCCCGATTCCGATCGGGATTGAGATCAGGATGCCGACAACCGTGGACGTCACGGTCATGGTCAGGCTTTCCTGCATCCCTTGGGCGATGTCGCTCCAACGGCTGGTGAAATTCGGCTGGAGGAAACCTGACAGAAGACGCGTCCCGCGCACCGCGCCTTCCGACAGCCGCGCCCAGTTCACATCGATCGCGCCAATCGAGATAACGACATACAGCAATGCACCGCCATAGATCGCCCAGCGCAACACGCCATTGGCAATGAATGGCGGCTTCCGCCAGACCGACGGATAACGCGCCGCATTTGTGAGATCGGTCATCGCCACTCAGACCGCGACGGGCAGCTTGACGGCCACGGGACCGACGTCGTCATCCTCATCCTGCGCCGCGGTCGCGGTCCAGTCCTCCTCGCCGTAGATCGTGGTGAGAACGTACGGCGTCAGTCCATCCGCCGGACCGTCATAGACGATGGAGCCTGAGCGGAGGCCGACGATGCGCGGCAGGAACATCTGCGCCAGCGCCACGTCGTGAATGTTGACCACCGCGGCGAGATTGCGTTCGGCGCAAATTTCGCCGATCAGCCGCATGATCTGGCGCGAGGTTTTGGGATCGAGGCTCGCGGTCGGCTCGTCGATCAGCAGCAGTTCGGGATCCTGCTGCAGCGCGCGCGCAATCCCGACGCGCTGGCGCTGGCCGCCGGACAGAGCATCCGCGCGCTTGTCGACGTGGTCGAGCAGACCAACGCGATCGAGTGTAGCAAACGCGTTGCGCACATCCTGCGGCGGATAGCGGCGCAGGAAACTCCGCCAGAACGGCACGTATCCGAGCCGCCCCGAGAGCACGTTTTCCATAACAGTGAGGCGTTCGACCAGCGCGAATTCCTGGAAGATCATGCCCATGCGGCGGCGCATTCTGCGAAGTTCTGCCCGACCGAGGCCAGTGATCTGCCGTTCGCCGAGAAAGATCTGGCCGTTCGTCGGTTCGACCAGCCGGTTGATGCAGCGGATGAGCGTCGACTTGCCCGCACCGGAGGGGCCAATCAGACCGATCACCTGACCGGCCGGAACCACCAGATCGACGCCCTTCAGCGCCATGTCACCGGTCTTGTAGCGTTTGACCAGCCCCTCGATGCGCAGCATGAGCTTCAACTAGCCCTTGCAGTCGTACTTCACGCCGACCGCCTCGTCGCTTTCGCGGATCGGCAGCCAATGCTCCTTGTAGGTGATCGGGAGGAATTTCTGCATCGGCGGCGTCGTGGACGCGAATTCCTTGGCAAGCTCGGAGCCCTCCCACGGGTAGGTAAAGAAGGCTTCCTTCACCTTGGCCGCAAGCTCGGGCTTGAGGTTATAGGCCATGCCGTAACCGGTGGTGGGATAGGTCTTCGACTTGTAAATGGTAACGATCTGATCCTTCTTCACCACACCGCGATCGATGATGCGGTGCATGACCTCGTTCGCCACAGCCGCAGCGGGATAGTCCTTGTTCGCTACGCCGATTACAGAGTTGTCGTGCTTGCCGGAAAACACCGGCTCATAGTCCTTGCCGGCTTCCAGGCCATAGGTGTTCTTCAGCAAGGCCGACGGCACGCGGAACCCGGAATTCGACGTCTGCGCCGTGAAGGCCATCTTCTTCCCCTTGATGTCTTCCATCTTGGTCACACCGCTGCCGGGAAAGGTGATGACCTCCATCTCGTACCCGTATTGGCCGTCCTTCGACGCCATAAGCGTGAACGGCACGAAACCCGCGCAATTGACCGCAAGCGGAACCGCCCCGCTGTTGAAGCCCGCAACATGCAGACGGCCGGCGCGCATGGCCTCGAGTTGCGCAGCATTGGACTGGACCGGGAAGAACTGAACGCGCTTGCCGGTGGTCTTCTCGAGATGCTTGATGAAGCCGTCCCAGACCTTGGCATACATCGCCGGATCCTCGACCGGCGTGTAGGAGAATACCAGCACCGACGGATCGACCCATTGTTTCGGGTCTTTCGGCGCGTCGGCAACCATGTCGCCGTCGGCATCGGTAAAGCGCTGATCCATGGCAGAGACGGATGCCGGCATGGCCGCCAGCATCAATGCGGCGACGATGCCGCCGAGAATACGGAAACTCATGGTTTGACCTCCCAAGGCTGAGCCGCTCGGCGGAACCGAGGTTGCGCCCGAAGCGGTCCCCGCCAGCCTGAATGAACGTGCTCAGCTAGGTACCGATCATTACAGATTTGTGACACGCCGCAAGGGCCGGATTCCATCTTGAAACCGCGGTTGCGCCGTGCCAGCCGGTCGCCCCGCCCTCAGCCCTTGCAATCGTATTTGACGCCCATGGCACCGTCGATGTCGCGCACCACCTGCCAATGTTCCTTGTAGGTGATCGGCATGAATTTCTGCTGCGGCGGCTCGGAGGTCTCGAACTCTTTCAGCAAGTCGGAACCGTCCCATTTGAAGCTGAAGAACGCTTCCTTCACCTTCGCTGCGAGTTCCGGCTTGAGATTGTAGACATAGCCGTAGCCCGTGGTCGGAAAAGTCTGCGACTTGTAGATGGTGACGATCTGGTCCTTATTGACCACGCCCCGCGCCATCATGCGCTGCATCACCGAATTGGCAACCGCCGCCGCCGGGTAATCCTTGTTGGCAACGCCAACAATCGAATTGTCATGCTTGCCGGAAAACACGGGCTCGAAATCCTTGCCGGCGTCGAGGCCGAATTGCTGCTTCAGCAATGCGGACGGCGCCTTGAAACCGGAATTCGAGGTTTGCGAGGTGAAGGCCATCTTCTTGCCCTTGATGTCCTCGACCTTGCTCACGCCGCTGCCCGGAAACGTGATGATCTCCATCTCGTAGCCATAGGCGTTGTCGCGCGACGCCATCATCGCGAACGGCACGAAGCCCGCGCAATTCACCGCCAGCGGATTCGACCCGGTATTGAAGCCGGAAACATGCAGGCGACCGGCGCGCATCGCCTCGAGTTGCGCGGCGTTGGACTGAACCGGGAAGAACTGCACCTTCTTGCCGGTCACGGTCTCGAGATGCTTGACGAAGCCGTCCCAGACCTTGGCGTAGACCGCGGGGTCTTCGACCGGCGTGTAGGAGAACACCAGAACCGGCGGATCGACGAATTGTTTCGGGTCCTTCGGTGCGTCGGCGACAAGATCGCCATCGGCATCGGTAAAGCGCTTGTCGAGCGCATGAGCAGGAGCCGCAGCGGCGGCAGCAAGACTTGTGACGATTGCAACCGTGGCAAGGATTATGGAGCGCATGGATCACGACCCTCCAAGGAGCGAGGACGAGGCTGGCACTCAGCTAGAGTTGCGCAATGACAGCCATGTGACGGGGTCACCGGACCGGCATCAGCCTTTCGCCAGACGTGACACCGTGCTGCGGTATTTTTGTGCAATCGCATCCCGTGCGTGATGGCGCCCTTCGCGAACCACGACTTTGCCGCCCGCGAGCACGGTTTGGATCAGATCGCGGCCCGCGGAAAAGATCAGGATATCGAGAACCATATCGTCGCTCGACGCTCCCGCGAGATCTGGGTGATCCGCATCCAGCACCACGATGTCCGCGCGATGTCCGGCCGCCAGCGCGCCGATCGGCTGCGCCAGCGCCTGCGCACCGCCCGCGAGGGCGCGTGTGTATAGCGCGCGCCCGGTCGACTCGCCTTCCTGGGTGGTCATGACGTTGCGGGCGCGCGCCTTCAGACGCTGCGAATATTCGAGCTGGCGCAATTCCGCCGGCGCATCGATCTGAATATTGGAATCGGTGCCGATGCCGAAGCGGCCATCGCTCGCGAGAAATGTCTCGCCGTTGAAGATGCCGTCGCCGAGGCTGCCTTCAGTCAAAGGACACAGGCCCGCGACCGCCCCTGACTTGGCAAGACGCTGCGTCTCGTCGTCGGTCATGTGCGTGGCATGGATCAGGCACCAGCGCTGGTCGATCCCCATCTCGTCCAGAAGCCATTGCACCGGCCGCGCGCCGAGGCTGGCGACGCAATCGTCCACCTCCTTGGTTTGTTCGGCGGCATGAATATGCACCGGGCCATCGGGGAAGATCGCGGCAACCTCGCGCAATTGTTCCGGCGACACCGCGCGCAGCGAATGGGGCGCGATCCCGATCGCTGCATTGGGTAGCGTTGCCACGATGTCGCGCGAGCGCGCCATCAGGGTGACGAAGCGGTCGGTCGGATTGATGAAGCGGATCTGTCCCGCATTGGGCGCAGCACCGCCGAAGCCGCCATATGTATAAAGCGTCGGCAAGAGCGTCAGGCCGATCCCGGTGAAGGCACTGGCCGCGGCAATCCGCGCAGCCATCTCGCCGATATCGCCATACGGCTGGCCGGCCGGATCGTGATGCAGATAGTGGAATTCGCCGACCGTGGTGAACCCGGCCTCCAGCATCTCCAGATAGGCATAAGCCGCAATCGCCTCGACATCATCCGGCGTGAGTTGCCCGAGGAACCGGTACATCACCTCCCGCCAGGTCCAGAAGCTGTCGCCGGCGGGGCCGCGCCGCTCGCCGAGACCGGCCATGCCCTTCTGGAACGCGTGGCAATGCAGGTTCGGCATTCCGGGAAGGGCGATGCCTGCGACCCGCTCAGCACCGTCCGGCGCGCCACCAGGCGTAACCCGCGCGATCAACCCGCCGTCGTCGACCTCAACGCCGACATCATCCGCCCAGCCGGACGGAAGAAGGGCTTTTTTGAATTGATATGCGCGCAAAACCGGTCTCGCTCGACATGCCGTATCGGACATCTATATCGTCATTTCGGGCCGCGCGCGAAATGAGCGGCCCCGGATAGGCCACAGGATAACGTATGCGTTTCGACACAATCTGGCGCGACGCCCGGATTGCCACCCTCGCCCCGCACGCCGCCGGCCTCGGCGAGGTGAGCGGCGCGGTCGCGTCCAGGGACGGGCGGATCGCCTTTGTCGGGCCCGAAAGCGGACTGCCGACCGGCTGGGACGCGGCAAAGACAGTCAAGCTCGACGGCCGCTGGATCACGCCCGGCCTGATCGATTGCCACACCCACATCGTTTATGGCGGCGACCGTGCCCATGAATTCGAACTGCGGCTAAAAGGCGCGAGCTACGAGGAGATCGCCCGCGCCGGTGGCGGCATCGTCTCGACGGTGAAGGCCACGCGCGCGGCGAGCGAGGACGAACTGGTGGCCCAATCGCTGACGCGGCTTGACGCGTTGCTGGCCGAAGGCGTCACCACGATCGAGATCAAGTCGGGCTACGGCCTCGATCTCGTCAGCGAAACCAAGATGCTGCGCGCGGCACGACGAGTCGGCCGCGAGCGCGATGTCGGCGTGACAACGACCTTTCTCGGCGCGCATGCCATGCCGCCCGAAGCACACGACAAGGATGCCTTTATCGCGAAGGTCTGCGCCATGATCCCGCAGATCAAGCAGGCCGGCCTCGCCGATACCGTCGACGCCTTCTGCGAAGGCATCGCCTTCTCTCCCGAGCAGACCGCCCGCGTCTTCGAGGCAGCAAAGGCGAGCGGACTGCGTGTCAAGCTGCATGCCGACCAGCTCTCGAACCTGCATGGCGCGGCACTGGCGGCGCGCTACGACGCGCTGTCGGCCGATCATCTCGAATACACCGACGAGACCGGAATCGCCGCGATGGCGCAGGCCGGCACGGTTGCGGTGCTGCTGCCCGGCGCGTTCTATGTGCTGCGCGAGAAGCAATTGCCGCCGGTGGAAGCCTTCCGGCGTCACAAGGTGCCGATCGCGATTGCAACCGATTGCAACCCCGGCACCTCGCCGATCACCTCGCTGCTGCTCACCATGAACATGGCTTCGACGCTGTTCCGCCTTACCGTTGAGGAGGCCGTTGCCGGCGTCACCCGTGAAGCGGCGCGCGCGCTCGGCAGGCTCGACGACATCGGCACCATTGAAACGGGCAAAGCCTGCGACCTGGCGATCTGGGATATCGAGCGCCCGGCCGAACTGGTTTACCGGCTCGGCCTCAACCCGCTGCATGCGCGGGTGCGGAACGGACAATAGATGACAGACATCACATTCACCGGCGACGCGCTGCCGTTGTCCGCATGGCGTGCACTGGCGCGTGGTGCGAGCCTTACGCTTTCTCCGGACGTCTATGCGCGAGTCGACGAAGGTGCGGCGATCGTGGCCGCCATCGTGAAGAAAGGTGACGCCGTCTACGGCATCAATACCGGTTTCGGCAAACTCGCCAATGTGCGGATCGCGGACCGCGACCTCGAAACGCTGCAGCGCAATCTGGTGCTGTCGCATGCGGCCGGCGTTGGCGATCTCGTTCCGTCCCGCATCGCACGGCTGATGATGGCGCTGAAACTCGTCAGTCTTGGCCGCGGCGCATCCGGCGTGCGGCGGGAGACGATGCAGCTTCTGCACGGCATGCTGGCCGGCAACGTGATCCCGGCGATCCCGGCGCAAGGATCGGTCGGCGCATCCGGCGATCTGGCACCGCTGGCGCATCTCGCCGCCACGATGATCGGCGAAGGCGACGCCTTCTACGGCGGCGAGCGCATGCCCGCGGTCTACGCGCTCGGCCGCGCGGGACTGGAGCCGGTGGTGCTCGGCCCGAAGGAGGGGCTGGCGCTGCTC
>CAZXJZ010000032.1:0-31277 GCA_964641065.1 uncultured Hyphomicrobiales bacterium
CGCGAATGATGTCCATGCAGAGTTCGACGCATTCGTCGCAGATGAAGACCGTCGGACCCGCAATCAGCTTGCGGACTTCGTGCTGGCTCTTTCCACAGAACGAGCAGTAAAGGGTGTTCTTGGAATCGCTGCCGCCGACTTTCGTCATTCCAGTCTCCGTATCAATCCGCGTGAGCGACCAGCACTCACAAACCCTAACACCTGACGGGCGGCCAAAGCGTGGCACCCTGGGCACACGAGGCCCGAAACTCCTCCCCCTCAGACCCCTTCCGACATTCTAGCGAAGCATGCTAGCGGCACGACAATCAAGAATCCATTAACGATAACCGGCACCTGTTCCCTGAATCATGTGCCGATCCGCGTCGATTCGTGAAGCCTGAGAGACAGATGGCCGCTGAATGCCTTGTTGAAACAAGGTTCCGATTGCAAAGCAGCGGCATCTTTAGGACCATGGTCTCAATCCTGAGCCCAAACGGACCACGTGACAGCCGGCCCACCCTGCCCGACCGGCTGATCTCTGCTCAAGATTTCGGCGCCAGCGGATCTTCATTCCGCTTGTCGATCACCTTGTCGACCAGGCCGAAATCCCTCGCACCCTCCGCGGTCATGAAGTAATCGCGCTCAAGTGCGTCCTCGATCTTCTTCAGCGGCTGGCCGGTATGCTTCATGTAGATTTCGTTCAGCCGCTTCTTGAGATTGATGATCTCCTGCGCGTGCAACATGATGTCGGTTGCTTGCCCCTGAAATCCACCCGACGGCTGATGCACCATGATGCGCGCATTCGGGAGCGCGAACCGCAGGTCCTTCTCGCCGGCTGCCAGCAGCAGCGACCCCATCGACGCAGCCTGTCCGATGCACAGCGTCGACACCGCCGGACGGATGAACTGCATGGTGTCGTAGATCGCCATGCCCGATGTCACCACGCCGCCCGGCGAGTTGATGTACATCGAGATTTCCTTCTTCGGATTCTCCGCTTCCAGGAACAGCAACTGCGCGACGACGACCGTCGCCATACCGTCCTCGACCGGACGGGTTTTGAAGATGTTCCGTTCCTTCAACAGCCGCTATTATATGTGGTAGGATCGCTCGCCGCGGTTGGTTTGCTCGACCACCACCGGCACGAGATAATTCATATAGGTATCGACCGGATCTCTCATCGCATTCTCCAGCGCCCGCGAATCGCGGCGCATGCTTAGCACGGCCCGGCAGTCTGAAGCCGCCGGGTTTCGCTTAGGTAAACCGCTTCAGCGATTTCGCTAGGCCGCCTTGTCGTCGTCGTTCTTGTACAATTCCTCGCGCGGCACTTTCTTGTCCGTCGTCTTGGCAAGCGCGAGAATGTAGTCGGTCACCTTGTTCTCGATCAGCGGCGCGCGGATGCTGGCGATCGCTTCCGGGTTGGTGCGGAACATCTCGATCAGCTCTTTCTCGCGGCCCGGATACTGGCGAACATGCTCCATGATCGCGCGCCGGACTTCGTCTTCGGTGACCGTGATTTCATTCTTGCGCGCAATCTCGTCGAGCAGGAGCCCGAGGCGGACACGGCGATCGGCAATCCTGCGATATTCCTCGCGCTCCTTGTCTTCGGTCGTGTTCTCGTCCTCGAAGGTCCGGCCGCTTTCCTGCATTTCGGAGTTAACGGTCTTCCACAGGTTTTCGAATTCCTGCTCGACCAGCGCCGGCGGCAATGGGAATTTATGCCGCTCGTCCAGTGCGTCGAAGAGCGAGCGCTTGACGCGCTGCTTCGACACCGAATCATGCTCGCGCTGAATGCGTTCGCGGACGGCCGCCTTCAGTTTGTCGAGCGAATCCAGGCCGAGCGACTTTGCGAATTCGTCGTCGATCGCAACCGTGCCCGGCGTCTCGATTGATTTCGCCGTGGCGTCGAACACCGCTTCCTTTCCAGCGAGCGTAGGCGCCGGGTAATTCGCCGGGAAGGTCACCGTGATCTTCCGGTTCTCGCCGACGCCGATCCCGATGAGCTGGTCCTCGAAACCCGGGATAAAGGTGCCGCTGCCGATCATCACGGCAACGTCCTCGGCGGAGCCGCCCTCGAAGGGGACGCCGTCGATGGTGCCGACAAACGAAATGGTGACGCGATCGTCCTTCTCGGCCTTGGCGCCTTCGGCCTTTGCGGCGAAGGGACGGTTCTGTTCGGCGATCCGCTTGAGGCCCTCATCCACCTCTTCGTCGGTGGCTTCGGTGGTCAGCCGGGTCAGTTCGACGGTGCCGAAATCGACAATGTCGATCGGCGCCAGAATCTCCATCGCCACGGTGTAGGCGAGGTCCGATTTGCCCTCGATCACCGCCTCGACCGCCTTCTCGTCCTCCGGCAGCGTAACCTTCGGCTGCATGGCGAGCCGGAAATTGTTGTCGGCCACGATCTTGGCATTGACGTCGCGCATAGCGGTCTCGATCGCTTCCGCCATGGCCGAACGCCCATACATCTTGCGCAGATGCGCTGCAGGGACCTTGCCAGGCCGGAAGCCATTGACGCGCACCCGCCCTTTCATCTCGTCGAGGCGCTCGCTGACCTTGGTGTCGAGTTCGGTTGCGGGAATGACGACACGGAATTCGCGCCGCAATCCATCGGTCAGGGTTTCGGTCACTTGCATGGATAGACTAGGCTCCTCGTCGCCGCGCCAACGGCTGTCGCTGACATGTTGAACGTAATCGTTTCCGAGAAACGGGTCCCACTTTTCGGGATCACGTTCGAATGAATTTCGGCCGGCCTCACGTGGTGCGGGCGGAGGGATTTGAACCCCCACGACTTGCGTCACTGGAACCTAAATCCAGCGCGTCTACCAATTCCGCCACGCCCGCGCGTTTGGGCACCGCGCGGCAATATTCGGCCGAGCGGCGCGGCTTATATCACGGTGCCTGCGAAGCGCACGAGAAAAATGGTGGCAACCGCGCCTGTGTGCAACGGGAGACTAAAATGTAACGGCCGGCCTCGCCGTTCGGTGGGCGGCTCTCATTGTGCGGACAAGGTCGCGAACAGACGGCGGTAGACGGCCGGCAGTGCTTCGCTCAGGTCCTCCGCGATCAGGCCAGGACCAACCGCGTTGCCGGCCTCCCCGTGCAGCCACACCGCCGCACAGGCAGCGTCAAACGCCGGCGTGTGCTGCGCACGTAGTCCGCCGATAAGGCCGGCCAGAACATCGCCCGAACCTGCGGTTGCAAGATACGGAGGCGCATTGTTCGAGATGGACGCTCGCCCGTCGGGCGCGGCCACAACGGTGTCAGCACCCTTCAATACCACGACCGCGCCTGTTTCATGTGAAGCAGCAAGCGTCTTCTCAAGTTTTTGATTAACTGAAGAATTTCCTCGTATATCATTAAACAGTCGAGAGAATTCGCCCTCGTGCGGCGTGAGGATTGCTGTGGATAGCTTTTGATTCGCCAGGATTGTAAAGAGCTCTTTCGGGTTTTCCCCAAAGCTCGTCAATGCGTCGGCGTCGAGAATTAGGGCCCGGTTTCCGGTCGCAGCCGCCCTTACCTTGGCCCGCATTTCGGATCCGACGCCGCCTCCCGGTCCCAGTACAACCGCATTGATCCGCGGATCCGCCAGGAGCGCGGACAGGCCGTCGGCACCATGCGCCTCGCGCACCATCACCGCAAGGGTCGCCGCCGCATTCACTGCCAGAGCACTCGTCGGGCTTGCAATGGTGACGAGCCCTGCCCCGGCCCGCAATGCGGCGCGCGCCGCCAGCCGCGCCGCGCCGGTGCCCGGAAGTTCGCCGGACAGGACAACCGCATGTCCCCGGGAATATTTGTGATCCGCTGCGTTCGGGACCGGAAAGCTCGGTCCCCAGCAGGCGGGGTCGTTGACCGATAAGTGCGGCTTGATCGTCTGCAAAACCGTCGGCGGGATTCCGATGTCGGCCACCGTTATTCGTCCGCAATGCATGCGCCCTGGCAGCAGCAGGTGCCCGGGCTTGCGACGGAAAAAGGTTACGGTCCCGTCGGCACGGATCGCCGTCCCCATCACGGTCCCGGAATCACCCTGAATGCCGCTGGGCAAATCGACCGCGATCACATGGGCGCCCGATCGATTGACGGCGGCGATTGCGTCTGCCGCCTCGCCTTCCACCTCGCGCGAAAGGCCAGCCCCGAACAGGGCATCGATCACCACCTCGTTGGGATCAAATTCCTGTCCGCTCCAGCGGCTCACCGGGCCGCCATAGCGTGCGGCCATGGTGGCCGCATCGCCGGACAGACGTTCCTGCTCCGCCAGCAGCACCACCCGAACCGTAACCGCGCGCTCTTGCAGAAGCCTCGCGGCCACGAAGCCATCGCCGCCATTGTTCCCGGGGCCCGCCAGCACGGTCACCGGTCTCGCGCCTCGATAGGCAGCCGTCACGCTGTCCGCGACGGCCCGGCCTGCTCTCTCCATGAGTTCCAGGGATGGAACCCCAGCCCTCACCGCAAGCGAGTCCGCCTGTCGCATCTGATCGTTTGTCAGCAGCTCAAACATCGCGCAGACGCCTTGCTTTCATACGGGTGCCTCGGCTGGTAACGGCAAAAGCACATAAAATAATCATTTTGAACATTTTTTGGGCTGGCATTGGTGCCCGCGCCGTCACGGACTGGTGGTAGCTCGCCCAACATATTGGCGCTGCGCCCGATTTTGCCCTTTTATCGATTGGCATAAGACCTGCTAACAATCGGGTGCTCTGCCGGCCAGCCTCTGGCCGTCGGACCGGGAGAGGATTCGCATGAAGAAGATCGAGGCCATCATCAAGCCCTTTAAGCTCGACGAGGTGAAGGAGGCGCTACAGGAAGTAGGACTGCAGGGCATCACGGTCACCGAGGCTAAGGGATTCGGCCGGCAGAAGGGTCACACGGAACTCTATCGTGGTGCCGAATACGTGGTGGATTTTCTCCCCAAGGTGAAGATCGAGATCGTGCTCGGCGACGACATGGTCGAGAAAGCCGTCGATGCGATCCGCCGGGCCGCGCAGACCGGACGCATCGGCGACGGCAAGATCTTCGTCTCCAATATTGAGGAAGCAATCCGGATCAGAACGGGGGAATCCGGATTGGACGCGATCTGACATCGCTCTGGTTCACGACCCGTATAATTTGCAACTAAGGAACGCGTTAAAATGACGACCGCCAAAGACGTAATGAAGATGATCAAGGATAACGACGTGAAGTACGTCGATTTCCGGTTCACCGATCCGCGCGGCAAGTGGCAGCACGTGACGTTCGACGTATCGATGATCGAAGAAGACACCTTCGCCGAAGGACAGATGTTCGACGGCTCGTCGATCGCCGGCTGGAAGGCGATCAATGAATCCGACATGAACCTGATGCCGGATCCCGCGACCGCCTGCATCGATCCGTTCTTTGCCGAAACCACCCTCGTCCTGGTCTGCGACGTGCTCGAGCCGACGACCGGCGAGCCTTACAATCGCGATCCGCGCGGCATGGCCAAGAAGGCCGAAGCGCTGGTCAAGTCGATGGGCATCGGCGACACCATCTTCTTTGGACCCGAAGCCGAATTCTTCGTGTTCGACGACGTCAAGTTTTCCGCCACGCCCTACAATACCGGCTTCCGCTTGGACTCGATCGAGTTGCCGACCAATTCCGATACCGATTACGAGTCGGGCAATCTCGGTCACCGCATCGGCACCAAGAAGGGCTACTTCCCGGTGCCGCCGCAAGATTCGGCCCAGGACATGCGCGGCGAAATGCTGGCCGCAATGGCGAAGATGGGCGCCAAGGTCGAGAAGCACCATCACGAGGTGGCATCGGCCCAGCACGAACTCGGCCTGAAATTCTCGCCGATGACCTACATGGCCGACCAACTGCAGATCTACAAATACTGCATCCATCAGGTCGCCAACATCTATGGCAAGACCGCAACCTTCATGCCGAAGCCGATCTACGGCGACAACGGTTCGGGCATGCATTGCCATCAGTCGATCTGGAAGGACGGCAAGCCGATGTTCGCCGGCGACAAGTATGCCGGCCTCTCGGAGATGTGCCTGCATTACATCGGCGGCGTCATCAAGCACGCCAAGGCGATCAATGCCTTCACCAACCCGACCACGAATTCCTACAAGCGCCTCGTGCCGGGTTACGAAGCGCCTGTGCTGCTGGCCTATTCGGCTCGCAATCGCTCTGCGTCCTGCCGCATTCCCTATACCGAAAGCCCGAAGGCCAAGCGCGTCGAAGTGCGCTTCCCCGATCCGCTGGCCAATCCGTATCTCGGCTTCGCGGCGCTGTTGATGGCAGGCCTTGACGGCGTCAAGAACAAGATCAATCCCGGCCAGCCGATGGACAAGGATCTCTACGATCTGCCGCCGGCCGAGTTGAAGGAAATTCCGACGGTGTGCGGCTCGTTGCGCGAGGCGCTGGAAAGCCTCGACAAGGACCGCGCCTTCCTGAAGGCGGGCGGCGTGTTCGATGACGATTTCATCGACGCCTATATCGAGCTGAAGATGACCGAGGTGATCCGTTTCGAGCACACCCCGCATCCGGTCGAATTCGAGATGTACTATTCTGCGTAAGCGTGCGTGTTCCTCCCAACATCGCGCAAGCGATGTAACTCAAAGGGCGCCCTTTCGGGCGCCCTTTTTTCTCGGTTCGCAGATGAGGTCCGGCTCGCTCGCTATTCCGCTTTCATGTTCGCGGCCTTCGCCACGCCGGACCACAGATCGAATTCGGCCTTGATCAGCGCGGCGGTCTCTTCGCTGCCCGACGCCAGAATCTTCACGTCCTGCGGCGCGAACTTCTTGCGCAGGTCCTCATTCATCAGCGCCTGACGCGCGTCACGTTCGAGCGTTGCGAGCGTCGCATCCGGCACGCCCGATGGCGCCAGCAGAACGAAAAAGGTCACGAAGTTGAAATCCGGATAGCCGGATTCCGCGATCGTCGGCAGATCCGGCGCGAGCGACGAGCGCTCTTGTGACGACACCGCAAAGCCTCTCAGCCGCCCGCTGCGCACATGCTGGATGACGCCGGCGGTCGCCACGAATCCGACCTTCACCTGTCCGCCGAGCAGATCGGTGACCAACGGTGCATTGCCGCGATAGGGCACCGGCGTCATGACCGGAAGTCCGGTCTTTAGACGGAAATATTCCATCGCCAGATGACCGGGGCTGCCGTGGCCAGCATGCGCGTAGCTCATCGGTTCTTTCTTCGCGAGCGCAATGAAGTCGGCGAGTGAATTCGCCGGCACCGACGGATGCACGACCAGCATCTGACTTGTCGAAGCCATGTTCACGACCGGTTTGAGATCCTTCAGCATGTCGATCGACATCTTCGGATAGACATGTGGATTGACCGACAGCGTCGTGCCGAGAGCGGCAAGCAATGTGTGCCCGTCGGGCTCGGCCTTCGCCACGAATTCGGCACCGATATTGCCGGCAGCTCCCGGCTTGTTCTCAACCACGATCGGCTGCTTCAACGATGTCGACATATTCTCGGCCATGGCGCGCGTCAGCAGATCAATCGGTCCGCCGGGCGCAAGCGGCACGACGATCCGGATCGGTTGGCTTGGGAACGATTGAGCCCCCGCCATGGTGACTGAAACGGCAAGGATCAACGCGCCGGCTGCGGCCGGCAAAATCATCCGTAACTTCATCCTGTTGTCTCCTCCCTTTGATTTTTTACTTATCGACGACGGCGCCGCTGGCCTTGATCGGGCCGGCCCATTTATCGATCTCGGATTGCACGAACGTGCCGAGATATTCGGGCGACGTACGGTCCGACGAGACGATGCTCGCGCCGAGCTTCTGCAATTGTCTGCGAATGTCTGGATCGTTCATCGTCTTGAGCGCCGCGTCATGCATCTTCGCGACGATCGGCGCCGGTGTGTCCTTGGGAAACAGCAGAGCGGTCCAGGTATAGGCCTGGATATCCTTGAAGCCTTTCTCATAGGCGGTCGGCAGATCGGGCAGAACCGGCGAGCGATCGCGCGACAGCGTCGCGATCGCCTTCACTGTGCCGGCCTCGATCTGCGGCACAGCGGTGACGATAATCTCGCACAGGAAGTCGATACGGCCGGCCTGCAGATCCTGCATCGCCGGGCCGGTCCCCTTGTAGGGAACGTGCTGGATGTTGGTGCCGAGCGCTTGGTTGAGCAGAATGCAGCCCAGATGGGTCGCGGAGCCGGCGCCAGCCGAGCCATAGTTCATCTTGCCCTGATTGGCTTTCGCGTAAGCCACGAATTCCTCCAGCGAATTGACCGGCAGATCCTTGCGCGCGATCAGCACCAGCGGGATTTCGGCAATCAGGTTCACCGGCGTGAAATCGGTGACCGCGTTGTAGAGCGGCGTCTTGTACAGCGTCTGCGAATGCGCATGGGTCGCGATGGTGCCGAGGATGGCGGTGTAACCGTCGGGCGCGGCACGCGCGACGCGGTTGCCGCCCATCATGCCGCCGGCGCCTGGGACATTCTCGATCACCACCTGCTGGCCGAGCTCCTTGCCCATGCGTTCGGCCATGACCCGGCCGAACACGTCGATCGGTCCGCCGGCCGCGGCCGAGACCACCATGGTCACCGGACGCTGCGGCCAGTCCTTGGGCTGGGCATGGCCGTCGCCAATGCTGCCAAGCGTCATGCCTGCCGCGACGAGCAGCGCGGTCATTCTTGCGGTCATGTTCGGAAGTCCATCGTTGCGTTGAGTCTCATCGACTCAACCATTCGAAGGCACCGGCTGCAAGGGTCCGGCGGTCGCGAACGCCAGCGAGCCGGCGACGGCGACGAAACGCATCAGGTTTTCGATGCCTGTTTCCGGCAACCGCTGCCTGCCATCGCTCCGGCCGTCCGGGCGCTGACGATCAGGGCAAGCCGCGCAGACGCGCAATGTGAGAACTACCAGACGAGAGGCAACGCGATCAGAGCTGCCGCGCCTGCCAGCAGACAGGCAATCCAGGGTCGCGTCTGGCGCCACAGCGGAGGCGCATAGGCCCCGGCCTGGCGACGCTCTGCGATCAGTGCGTGTTCGTATTCGTCGGAGGAGAAATAGCGGCATCCCATCGCCGAGCCGGCACGTTCGGCGTCATGTGCCAGGGCCTGCAACGCCGGATGAAGAGATGCGTCTGCCATGCGCAGAGACTAGAACCGGCATGGTAAACAATTCCTTGCCGGCACAATCGCTCAGGCCGGGACCGCGGAGATTTCGGGCTGCCGTACATCGGCGTCGGTCGCGCAGGCCATATCCGGCAGGCTCGGCACTGCCGGTGCGAAATCGCGTACCTCGCTGTCCGTGCAGATGCGGTTACGCCCCTTTGCCTTTGCGGCGTAAAGCGCGCGGTCGGCGCGCGCCAGCATGGTCTGGATTTGCGCCACATCGGCCAGCGATTCGGTGATGCCGATGCTCACCGTCGCATTCATCGCGTGTCCGGCAATCTCAACGCCGCTGACCTCGAATGCGGCTCGCACACGCTCACCCACCATCAGGGCCGTCTCGCTGCCGCCGGGCAGGATCGCGGCAAATTCCTCGCCACCGAGCCGCCCGACGATGTCGTGCAATCGCATATTGGTGCTCACCGTCGCCGCGAAAGCCTGCAAGGCGTCGTCGCCGGCCTCATGGCCAAACCGGTCGTTGATCGATTTGAAATGATCGAGGTCGAACATCATGACCGTCACCGACTGCCCCTGCTTGCGCTGGGTCTCGAGCAGCTTCTCGGCGGCTTCGAAAAAGCCGCGCCGGTTGAACAGACCGGTCAAATGATCGCTCATCGCTGCTGTCTTGTGGACGAGCGCCGAATGCTCCTTCGCCATCACCACAACGATAAAGGCCGTACCGACGACATAGAGAAGGGTCAGCAACGCAAAGAGCGGGAAGAATCCGTTGCCGGTGACAGGCGCCGCATTTGTAAATAACGTCGTCGTCAGGATCGGCGACAGAAAGATCGCGCCATGCAGCAGCGGAATCGACAATGCTCGCGCCCTCGCCGCCTTGCTGCCGCTCCTGATCTTGCGTCGTTCACGGCGCAACTCGATTGCCGTAAGCACGGCGTAGGCCGTGATGATCAGTGACGACAGCACGACGCGCGCATTGTCCCATTGCATGATTTCCGGGATGCGGGTGACGACGAGCCAGACGACCGCGCCGGCAATGGCGCCACCCACCGACGCCTCGCGCCCGTGAAACTTGCGCGCGCCGCTCCAGATCAGACCGCAGCAGGTGAACAGCAAGGCGCTCGCCAGATCGGTGCCGGCCGCCGGCAGGACCTCGGGGCTGACGCTCCAGAGCGCCACCGCGAAACCGCCCATCAGATAGGCTGCGGCCCAATAGCCGAGCGCGCGAACCGACCGGTCCTGCAGCCACAACATCAGAAGGAACAATCCCAGAAGGGCAGTGATACAGGTCGACACCAGGAACAGGGTCGGCATATCGAGCGGCATGGAAGCTTCCCGCATTCTGCGACACTACGCGCCGATCCACGGCGGATTCGACATCTCAACTTTCCGTCGCCTCAATAGCCGACCGGATGTTGTCGCACGCTTTCGCGGGGCCCACGCATTTTCGGTAAAAACGCCAATAAAAAAGGGGCCAATTGGCCCCTTTTTCGATGCAAGTTCGGTTCGTTTTCGCGACACTTGGTCTTGCGCGCGATCCGCAGATCAGCCTGCGCAATCTGCGTAAACTTGATTGCGCCGCAAAACCGGTTCCCACTTTTGCAGATCGCGCGCCTAGCGCTTCGAGAACTGGAACGAACGGCGGGCCTTGGCGCGGCCGTACTTCTTGCGCTCGACCACGCGGGAGTCGCGGGTCAGGAAACCGCCGCGCTTCAGCGGCGGACGCAGGTCCGGCTCGAAATAGGTCAGGGCCTTGGAGATGCCGTGACGCACGGCGCCGGCCTGGCCGGACAGACCGCCACCCGACACAGTGCAGATGACGTCATACTGACCGGAGCGGTTCGCCGCCACGATCGGCTGCTGGATCATCATGCGCAGCACCGGACGCGCGAAGAACTGCTCGACCGGCTTGGTATTGACGACGATCTTGCCGGAGCCGGGCTTGATCCAGACGCGGGCGACGGCGTTCTTGCGCTTGCCGGTGGCATAGGCACGGCCCTGGCCATCGAGCTTCTGGACGTGCTTGGGCTGCTCGGCGGCTTGAGCGCCTTGCGACTTAAGAGCCGAGAGGCCTTCGAGGGATTGAACGGATTCGGCCATGATCAGGCTGCCTTGTTCTTGCGGTTCAGGACGCCGACGTCGAGCGGCTCGGCCTTCTGGGCTTCATGCGGATGCTCGGCGCCGGCATAGACGCGCAAGTTGCCGAGTTGCTTGCGGCCGAGCGGGCCGCGCGGGAGCATGCGCTCCACGGCCTTCTCCAGGATCCGCTCCGGGAAGCGACCTTCGAAGATCGACTTCGCCGACCGCTCCTTGATGCCGCCGATGTAGCCGGTGTGATGGTAATAGTTCTTCTGCTCGCGCTTGCGGCCGGTGAAGACGACCTTTTCCGCATTGATGACAATGACATTGTCGCCATCGTCCATATGCGGGGTGAAGCTCGGCTTGTGCTTGCCGCGCAGGCGCATTGCAATGATCGAGGCGAGCCGGCCCACAACGAGGCCGGAGGCGTCGATCACGATCCATTTCTTCTCGATGTCGGCGGGCGTCGCCGAATAGGTTTTCATGACGATGGTCCGGGGGTTTGAGTTGCGCGGTTTCTAGGAAATCGGCCGCCCAGCGTCAATGCGATTTCGCATGAAAAAGATTAGTTATATCAGCATCTTGTAAAATAGGTTTTATATTACCTCACGCTAAGACTTGGATTTCGGTGGGATCGAATAGGTCGAGGTAACGTGCGCCACCGGCTCGTCCGTCCCGTCCGAATGCAGCGAAACCTCCATCACCGCCAGCCGCTTGCCGAGTTTGAGCATGCGGGCATCCGCGATCAGGTCGCGCTGCTCCGGCCGGCGCAGGAAATTGATGTTGAAATTGATGGTGACGGCGAGCGCGACCGGGCCGATCGCCGACAGGACCGCGAGATAGAGAGCGAAATCGGCCAGCATCATCATGGTCGGACCGGAAATGGTGCCGCCGGGGCGGATGAATTGCTCGCTATAGGCGAGCCGCACCACGGCGCGGCCATGCTCGACCTTGTCGATCGTCAGCCCGCTTTCAGCATGGAATGCCTGCGGAAATTCCCGGGTCAGGAACTCTTCCAGATCGGCAATATTCATCACCGGTTTTGTCATTCCGAGCACCCCTGGCATCACCACGCTCTTCGCATGGCATAAGCGGACGGATACAATGGCCCGCGCGCAACGCAAAGGCTTCGGCGATGAATGTTCATGCGAGACCGGACAATGCAACGATCCTGCTGCGCGAGGATCGCGACGGCATCGCGCTGCTGACGCTGAACAATCCGGCGGCCCGCAACGCGCTGTCGGAGGAACTGATCGCGGCGCTCAGCACGGCTTTCGACGCCATCGGCCGCGATCCGTCCGTGCGCGCCATCATCATCGCCGCCAACGGCCCGGCCTTCAGTGCCGGCCACGACCTGAAGCAACTGACCGCACGCCGCTCCGATCCCGACGGCGGCAAGGCCTATTTCCGCCAGATCATGACGGCCTGCAGCGCCATGATGCAGCGCATCGTCGCCCTGCCCCAGCCGGTGATCGCCTGCGTGTCCGGCATCGCGACCGCGGCCGGATGTCAGCTGGTCGCCACCTGCGATCTCGCCGTGGCGTCGGAAGACGCGCGCTTCGCGACGCCCCGCGTCGATCTCGGGCTGTTCTGATCGACGCCGATGGTGGCGCTGAGCCGCAACATCCCGCGCAAGGCTGCGATGCATATGCTGCTGACCGGCGAACCCGTGAATGCCGATGAAGCGGCGCGGCTCGGCCTCGTCAATCGCGTGGTGCCGAAGGGCACCGAACTGGACGCCGCCTTCGCGCTGGCACGCAAGGTCGCCGCGAAATCCACCGCAACGGTGAAGATCGGCAAGCAAGCCTTCTACCGGCAGGCCGAGATGAGTCTCGCCGATGCGTATTCCTATGCGTCGGAGGTAATGACCGAAAACATGATGACGCGCGACGCCAGTGAAGGCATCTGCGCCTTCGTCGAAAAGCGCCCGCCCGCATGGGAGGATCGCTGATGACCGCACGCGCGCTGCCGTGGCTTAAGCGTGATCGCGGAAAGATATTGCGCGGGGTGACAGCGGGCACCGCCTGGGGTTTGATCGTTGCGACCGCCCTGCTCGCGCTGTCGTTCCATCAATGCGGCACCATTTGCCTCGGCCAGATGGTCGAGACCACCGCGCTGTCGATCACAGCCGGCATATTGGCCATCGGTCCCCTCGTGCTGCTGCGGCGCACGGCCTAGAACCGCGCAGCATGAATCACGACAGCTACAGCGACGGATTCATCCGGGGCGTCCTCAACACCGTAAAGACCATTGCGGTGGTCGGCGTATCGCCGAAGGTCGTGCGGCCAAGTTACTTCGTGTTCAAGTATCTGCTCGAGCGCGGCTATCGCATGATCCCGGTCAACCCGGGTCAGGCCGGCGGTGAATTGCTCGGCCAGCGCATCTACGCAACCCTGGCGGATGTCCCCGAGCCGATCGACATGGTCGACATCTTTCGCAATGCGGATGCCGCTCTCGGCGTGGTGCAGGAGGCGCTGGCGCTCAATCCGAAGCCTGCGGTGATCTGGATGCAGCTTGGCGTGCGCAACGACAACGCCGCAAAGCTCGCAGAAGCTGCCGGGCTGACGGTGGTGATGAACCGCTGTCCGAAGATCGAATACGGCCGGCTGTCGTCGGAGATTTCCTGGATGGGCGTGAATTCGCGCACGCTGTCGTCGAAGCGCGCGGCGCTCGGCACCGGCATCCAGCGCATGTCGCTGCAGCGCGAGACCCTGGCCGGCGGCACCACCGACGCGACGCTGCGTGCGGAGCGGAATACCGACTCCTGATCTTGTGCGTCGCGGTAGCAGGACAGGTTCCGGCTTTGCCGAAATCCGGAATTGCTTGACCGAAAAACCACGGACAGCCGCATCGGCTTGACGCTATGCTGCACGCGGATAAACGGACGCAATCCTCACGCAGCGGAGTTGACTGATGACCGAACGCACGCCCGGTTTTGCCACGCTGTCGATCCATGCCGGCGCCAAGCCCGATCCGACCACCGGCGCGCGCGCGACACCGATCTATCAGACCACGTCCTATGTGTTCGACGATGTGGACCACGCCGCCTCGCTGTTCGGACTGCAGGCCTTCGGCAACATCTATACCCGCATCGGCAATCCGACCTGCGCCGTGCTCGAGGAGCGCATCGCGGCGCTTGAAGGCGGCACAGCAGGCCTCGCGACCGCGTCGGGACATGCCGCGCAGGTTCTTGTCATGCAGGCGATGATGATGCCGGGAGAGGACTTCGTCGCTTCCAAAAAGCTGTATGGCGGTTCGATCAATCAGTTCAACCACGCCTTCAAGAGCTTCGGATGGAATGTGAACTGGGCCGATCCGGACGACATCTCCACATTCGAGCGCGCGATCACCCCGAAGACCAAGGCGATCTTCATCGAGTCGATCGCCAATCCCGGCGGCATCATCACCGACATCGAGGCCATCGCCAATATTGCACGCAAGGCCGGGGTGCCGCTGATCGTCGACAACACACTGGCGACGCCCTACCTGTGCAAGCCGATCGATTACGGCGCCGATATCGTCGTGCATTCGCTGACCAAATTTCTCGGCGGCCATGGCAACTCGATCGGCGGCATGATCGTCGATGCCGGCACCTTCAACTGGTCGCGCGACGGCCGGTATCCGATGCTGTCGGAGCCGCGGCCCGAATATCAGGGGATCGTGCTGCATGAAACGTTCGGCAATTTCGCTTTTGCGATCGCCTGCCGGGCGCTGGGACTGCGCGACCTCGGCCCTGCTCTCTCGCCATTCAACGCCTTCCTGATCCTGACCGGCGTCGAAACGCTGCCGCTGCGGATGCAGCGCCATTCCGACAATGCCAAGGCCGTTGCGGAGTGGCTGTCGAAACATCCGAAGGTCGCCTGGGTCAGCTACCCGGGACTGCCGGGCGACCGTTATCACGCACTGGCGCAACGCTATTGCCCAAAGGGCGCAGGCGCGGTCTTCACCTTCGGACTGAAAGGCGGCTACGACGCCGGCATCAAGCTCGTTTCAAATGTGAAGCTGTTCTCGCATCTTGCGAATATCGGCGACACCCGCTCGCTGATCATCCACCCGGCCTCAACGACGCACCGCCAGCTCACCGACGCGCAGAAGGCGCAGGCCGGCGCCGGCATCGACGTCGTGCGTCTGTCGATCGGGCTCGAGGACAAGGAAGACATCATCGCCGATCTGGAGCAGGCGCTGGCGGCGTGACGACACGCAATTAGCCTTCAGATCAACATGGCCGGCGGTTAACGCCCGTTAACCGCCTTCGCCGCAAGTTCCTTACAGTTTGGAACAATATTTGGGTTATCAGCGACACGTCCGTTCCCTTCCGGTCCGGCCTGGTTACGCCCGATGACTGTCGTCAACCTCGTAGCAGCGTCACGTGAGCGCCTCGCGGCGTTAAGCGAGGCGTTGCCAGAAGGCTTTACGGCTGAGTTCTTGCGACTGGAAGACCTACCTCACAGCAAGCCGGTCCATTCCGTTGTCGTCGATATCGACCTTGGGCGGGCTGCGGAGGTGCAGGCAGTCAAGGCCTGGCTGTCCGGACGCTCGCGGGCGCGCACGGTGATCGTCTGCGTTGCCGGAGGGCTTTCGCATCTCCAGTTGACGCAGGCCTATGCGCTGGGTGCCAGCGCGGTGCTGTCGCATCCTCTGGACCCGTCGCGCATCTACCGGCTCCTGAACGACGTCAGCGGTCGTCCGTTGCCAACTTCGAGACGCAGGCTCGACGATGCCGCACCCGCGCTCGACACCATCGGCGACATGTTCGCCCTCGGCCGGAATGGTCAGGCTCCCAGTCTCGATGCCACCACCCGCTGCGGCGCCCAGATCGTGGACCGGCTCCATGAAATCGGCTTGTCCGCCTATCTGGCGGCGATCCAGAATCATCATAGCCGTACCTATACGCACTGCCTGACGGTGACTGCCGTTGCGGTCGGGTTCGGACTTCAACTCGGCTTAAGCCGCGCCGACACCGAGCGGCTCGCTGTGGCGGGCCTGCTGCACGACATCGGCAAGTCACAGATCCCGCTCGACATCCTTGAAAAGCCTGCGGCGCTGGACGAGCAGGAAAGTCTGGTCATGCGAAACCATCCGGTGCTCGGATATGAGATGCTGCGTGGCACGGCCGGACTTTCACACGACATCCACGACATGGTTCTGCACCATCACGAATATCTCGACGGCACCGGCTATCCGCACGGTCTGCGCGGCTCGCAGATATCGGACCTGAACCGCATCATGACGATTGCCGATGTGTTCGGCGCCTTGGTGGAGCCGCGGTCGTACAAGCCGCCAATGTCAGGCATGCAGGCGCTCGATGTGCTGCATGACATGGGACCTAAGCTTGACGTTGCGCTGGTCCGCGCATTCGCTCCGGCTGCGATCAAACTCGCGGCCTAGCGCGTTCAAAGCAGCATCGAAATGAACAGCGCGGGCGCTCGCGGCGCGATCCGTGACTGCGGACCACGCGCCTTCGTGTCAGCGGCGCACGGTGCAAACTTGAAGCAAATGCTAAACGAAGATTAACGTTTCAGTCGGGGTTTAATCTACAATTTGGTGCAACTTCCACGATACTTTGCCGGCGTGTTCAAGGTCCGCTTGCCATGCAAAGCATCGCTGTCATCTCTTCATCGCAAAGCCGGCTCGCCGCGCTGAGATCGCTGCTGTCTCGGCATTTCGAGGCCGACTATGTCGAGCTCGACGCGTTGCCGTCCATCAGGCCAGGGCAAGTCACGATCCTCGACATCGACTTGCGCCAGACGATGCAGGTGCATGCGATCAAGATCTGGCTCGCGGCGCGTCCGGCCAATGCGCAGGTGCTCGTCGGCATCGACGACAAGGCGTCGTATCTTGAGGTGACCCAGGCCTGCGCCATCGGCGCAACCAGCGTGATCCCGCGGCCATTCGACGGTGCGCGGCTACATCGCGCCGTCACCGCTCCGGTCGCCCATACTTCGCACGATGCGACTTGCGATCCCGCGACCGAACTCGGGGCGCTGCAATCGATGTTCGCATCCGCCGGAAAGGGACGGGCTCCGAATGTGAAGGCCGTGAAACTTGCAGGTGCGCAGATCATCGACAGGATCAGGGACATCGGATTGGCGGACTATCTCGACGTCATCCGACAGCATCATGTGCAGACCTATCAGCATTGCCTTGTGGTGACGGCGGTCGCGGTCTCGTTCGGCAGCCATCTTGGCTTCAAGCGCGACGACATCGAGAAGCTCGCTTTGGCCGGCCTGCTGCACGATATCGGCAAGGCGAAAATTCCGCTCGATATCCTGGAAAAACCCGCCGCCCTCGACGAGCAGGAAGTATCGACGATGCAGATGCACCCGGTGCTGGGTCACGAAATCCTGCGGCATGCCGCCAGCGTCCCGTACGAAATCCTGGATATGGTGCTGCACCATCACGAGTTGCTTGATGGTTCGGGGTATCCGCACGGCCTCAGCGGCGGCGAAATCACCGATCTCACCCGGATGATGACGATTGCCGACATCTACGGTTCCTTGATCGAACGGCGCGCCTACCGGTCACCCATATCGGGAGCGGACGCGTTCCAGATGCTGCGCGACATGGGTGACAGGCTCGATGTCGCGCTGGTCAACGCTTTCGCGCCACTCGCCCGCAGCGTCAAAATATGATCGGCCGGATCAGGCCCGCGACAGAACGGAAATATCCGCCGTTGCGTGGACCGGCCGCGCCGCCTGCAGCACTGCCACCGTCAGCAGCAGGATCGCCATGGCCTGATGCAGCAGCGCGAGTGCGATCGGGACCGCGTAAAGCAAGGTCGCAATCCCGATCATCGCCTGCATGACCAGCAGCAGCACGAACAGCGTCGCATAGGCGCGCATGGTGCGATCCTGGGTGCTGCGGCTCATGTCCCAGGAATGCCAGAGAGCCAACAACAGAATGAGGTAGGCCAGCATGCGGTGATTGAACTGCACCGTCAGCGCATTCTCGAAGAAATTGCGCCATAGCGGCGTCTCGAACAGCAGCCGCTCGCTCGAGGGGATCAGCGCGCCGTCGATATGCGGCCAGGTGTTATAGACAAGCCCGGCATCAAGTCCCGCGACCAGCGCGCCAAGATAGATCTGCAGCAGGATCAGCACCACGAACATCATGGCGCTCAGCCGAAGCCGTGATGGCAAGGCAACCGGCGGCAGCGGCTTCAGGCGCGCGACGATCCAGACGATCGCGGCATAGATGACGCAGGCGAGCGTCATGTGAAAGGCCAGCCGGTATTGCGATACGCTGACCCGCTCGGTCAGCCCCGACGACACCATCCACCAGCCGACCGCGCCCTGGATGCCGCCCAGCGCGAACAGCCCGGCCAGCGGCCAGCGCAGGTCGCGGCCGATCCATCCGCGCCAGAGGAAATACAGCAACGGCAGCAGGAAGACCGCGCCGATCACGCGGCCGAGGATGCGGTGCGCCCACTCCCACCAGAAGATGATCTTGAACTCCGACAGCGACATGCCGCGGTTGATCTCGCGATATTGCGGGATCTGCTTGTATTTCTCGAATTCGGCGGCCCAGTGGGTCTCGGTCAACGGCGGCAAGACGCCGGTCACCGGCTTCCATTCGACGATCGAGAGACCCGATTCGGTGAGCCGCGTTGCGCCGCCCACGATCAGGGTCGCGACCACCAGCGCGGCCACGACGAGCAGCCATGTCCTGACCGCGTGAAGGCCCCTGTTCTGCTCGCTCGCCGTCGCCATCTGTGTCTTGCCGCTCTGCCGTGGACCATATAGTCAGCACCCCGGTCCGGAACAACTCATGCCATGCCAATGCCCATCCGTACGCGAAAGCTGATTGGCGCCATCCTGTTGGTGGTCTTGGTCACGGTCTGGGCGCTGCTGGCCATGGCTTTTGCGCAATTTGCCTTTGCCAGCCCGAACGCCATCGCCGCCTGGATCTTTTACGTGGTGGCCGGCCTCGGCTGGGTCCTGCCGGCGATGCCGCTGATCCGCTGGATGGAAGGCGGACGCAAGGCGTAGAGGGCCTACGCCGCCTTCGGCGTGCGCCGGAACCCGTTCCACATCGCGGTGGCGCTGCCCGACAACAGCACCCGCAGATACCGCAATTGCTGGAATTCGCCGTTCAGCGAGATGCGCGGCAGCGCGGTCAGGTGATCTCGGTGTTCGCGGAACAGGACGCCGGGCTGTGTGGTCACCGCGGTCTTGAAGCCCAGTTCAGCCGCAATCGCGAATTCACGCGCCCCGGCGGAACTCGGATCGCCGACCGGATAGGCGAAATGTTCTGGGCGGATCCCGATCGCGGATTCGATCACCGCCCGGCTCATCTCCATCTCCGAGCGGGCCACCCGGTCGGGCGTCTTTTTCAGCATGTAATGATTGACGGTATGCGCGCCGATGGTGACCAGCGGGTCGCGGGACAATTCGGCGATATCCTCCCAGCTCATGCACAATTCGTCGCACAGCGCCGCCATGTCGATGCCGTAGCGCGCGGCCAGGTCGCGCACCACCGCGCGCAACTCGTCTTCGGTCTCGAGGCTGCGCAGCCACCAGTAAAGCTGCTCGTAGATGTTCCTCTTGTCGTCAGCGCGCTCGCAGTCGAAGCGGCGTTCGCGGCCGTCGATATAAAGACCGATGCGGTCGTTATTGGCCACGACCCGCTCCAGCGCCACCCACCAGATTTCGCCGATGCGGTCGGGAAAGCTGGTCGGCACATAGAGCGCGAACGGAACCTCGTGTTTCTTCAGGATCGGATAGGCCCATTGCAGGTTGTCGCGATATCCGTCGTCGAAGGTCAGGCAGACAAAGCGCCGCTTGAAATCCCGCTGGGTCAGCCTGCGATACATTTCGTCCAGCGAGACGATATCGAGGCCGGATCGCCGCAATTTGCGGATGACCGCGGCGAAAAAGCCGGGCGATACCTCCAGCAGCCGGTTCGGCTGGTAGCTTCCGGAGCGCGAAGGCCGGACGTGATGCAACGTCAGGATCGCCCCCACACCCTGCAGAAACGGGCGCAGGGCGACATGGGCGCCGCTGAAATACAGCCCCTCGAGCCCTGCCCGGATGATGGTTTTCTTCAGCCCACTCACCGCGAAATGCCGCCTTTCAGTGAAACAGGCGCAATCCTGCCAACGCTTTGTTGAGAATCCTTTGCCACGGTGGGTTTTTCAAGGAGCCCGGCATGAATTTCGCGCTGGTGAAAACCGAGGACGCGACCATCGAGCATGCGCCTCCCATCAGGGACCTGCACGCCCGGTCCGACGCCGGCTGGACCATCGACATTGCCGACAGTCTGGACGGCGCCGAACGCCCGTGGCGTGCGCTGCTGCGGCAGGACTGCTTTGCCACCGCGTATCAGCATTTCGACCTTTGCGCGTTGTGGTTCCGGCATGTCGGAGCGCCGGGCGGCTACAAGCCGTTCGTGGTGATCGGCCGCGATCCGGCCGGCAGCCCGGTCTTCGTCTGGCCGCTGGTCCGAAAGACGGTCGGCGGCTGCGAGGTCGCGAGCTTCTTCTGCGGCCGCCATGCCAATTTCGGCACCATGCTGTGGCGCACGGACATTGCGCGCGCCATTACCCAGCCGGATCTGCAGAGCATCCTGCAGCGGATTGCCGCCGGCGGCATCGATGCGCTGGCACTGCACAACCAGCCGCCACAGTTGCAAGGCATCGCGAACCCGTTCCTGCTGCTTGCGCATCGATCGGCGCCCGACAAGTGTTACAGCCTGTCGCTGGACGGGACGACAGATGAGATCATGGCGCGGCGGTACAACGCCGATACCCGGCGCAAGCTTCGCCGCAAGGAACGCCATCTCGCCGAGCTTCCGGGCTATCGCTATCAGCGCGTCACGTCACCGGAGCTCGCCGATCGCTGTGTCTCCGAATTCCTCAAGCAGAAGGCGGTGCGTCTGGGCGCCCGCGGCATTGCCAATGCGTTCGACGAGCCGGGCATGGATGCCTTCCTGCGGGATTCCTGCCGCCAGGGACTTGCCGAAGGCAGCCCGCTTGTCGAGATCCACGCACTGACCTGCGACGAGGAAATCCTCGCCGTGTTCGCCGGGATTCACGACCGGACCTGTTTCTCGACCATGTTCAACTCCTATACGCTCAGCCCGCACGCTCGCATGAGCCCAGGCCTGACGCTGCTTCTGAAGCTGGTCGACGATTGCACGCGGCGCGGGTTTCGGATGCTCAATCTCGGTGTCGGCGCGGCTGAATACAAGACGGCGCTATGCGACACCGTCGAGCAGCCCTTCGACTCTTTCATCGGACTGACGGCACGCGGACAGGCATTCGCGATGACAACGAAGGCGATGCGTGCGCTGAAAAGTACGATCAAGAACAATCCCAGATTGTGGGATCTGGTCAGCAAGGGCCGCGCGAGGCTGTTCGCCAGGCGCTGACCGTTGAACGACTGCCCGCTCAGGCTGCGACCGGTTCTGTGGCGGACTGCCCCGCCCCGCCCTGAATGCAGACCACATCCGCGAACCCCGCTTTGGTGAGCTGCGCGCGAGCGTCCTGCGCCTCTTGCGCCTTCGTATCCTTCGCCACCAGAACGGCACGCGGCGCGAGCGCCGCAAAGAGCGCGACCGGAGCCTCGGATATCGCGCCGCCATCCATCACCATGTGGTCATAGGCGCGCGCCAGCGCTTCGAGCGTTATGGTCAGGCGCGGAGACGCGAAGATGGCGGATGCATCGCCCGTCACCTGGCCGGTCGAAACCAGATGCAGCCGCGAGAACCTGTCGCGAGTGATGATATCGCCGAAGGACGCGGTCCCGCGTGCAAGCTCGGCAAAGCCGGGCGCCTGCGGATCGACCGACATGATGGATAGGTTGGGTGCGTTGAGCGCAAGATCGGCCAGCACCACCTTGCCGCCTTTCGCCGCCAGCGCGCGGGCCAGCGCGAGAGCGGTATAGGTCGTGCCAACATTGCGCCCGACCCCGAATACCACCACGCTGCCGGCCGGTTCGCCCCGGGCGGTCAAGGCCGTCAAGGCGTTGGCAAGCGTTTCGATCCGGTCCGCCTTCGGCGCAGCAATGGTGGCCGCAGCCGGAATTTCAGGAACCGGGATATCCTGTCTGGGCTCTGCGACCGCAGCAGGGCGTTGCTTGCGCTTGAACAGCGCGAGCAAGGAGCGGCGGGTCGCAGACGGCGCTGGCACCGTCGACTCGGCGACAACAGGTTCCGCCGGAACCATCGCCTCATCCCGCACCGGCCGAATGCGGGCCCGCGTCGGTACACCCTGTCGCATGATCTCGGACGAGATCACGAACGCGGCGGACAGGAACAGCGCCGCCAGCGTGGCCACGAGAATGATGGGCAGCTTCTTGGGGAATGCCGGAACGTTCGACACCGTGGCGCGCGAAATCACACGTGCTTCGGCGGGAGCGGCATCGATATTCTCGCGCGCCGTCGCTTCGCGGTAGCGGGCGAGATAGGACTCGAGCAGGTCGCGCTGGGCCTTGGCTTCACGTTCGAGCGCCCGCAACTGCACATCCTGCGGCGACGCGCCGCTGATCTGCCGCTTGATCCGCTCGACGGCTTCGTTGGTCTGGTCGACACGAACCGCGGCGATGCGGGCATCGTTCTCGATCGAGTTGACCAGCCGCTCCAGCTCACCGCGCATCTGCGCGTCCAGCGCATTGATCTGCGCATTTAGTTCCTGGATTCGTGGATGCCGCTCGAGCAGGGTCGAAGACTGTTCGGCGAGCTGCGCCCGCAGCAACACGCGCTGTTCGACCAGCCGCTTCAGCAGATCGGAATTGACGATATCGGACGACTCGACCTGCTTGCCGCTCTTGAGCATGTCGCGGATGGCGCGCGACCGCGCGTCGAGATCGGCCTTCTGCGCTCGCACGGTTGCAAGCTGGGAGGTCAATTCGCCGAGTTGCTGGGTGTTCAGGCTGGTCTGGTTGTTGCCGATATAGAGGTTGGCGCCGGCGCGAAACTGGTCGACCTTGGCGTCGGCCTCCTGCACGGTCTGACGCAGTTGCTTGATCTCGTTGGCGAGATAGGCGCTGGCGCTGCGGGTCTGATCGAGCTTGGCCTGCTGCTGCATTTTCATATAGGCGTCGACGATGGCGTTGACGACCTTCGCCGCGAGCTCGGGATCCTCGCTGAGAAACTCGATGGTGATGACCCGCGAGCGCTCGACCGCGGACACCGTGAGTCGCTCGAAATAGATTTCCATGACCCGCTCTTCCTGGGTCATCTTCAGGCGATCGTGGCCGACCCCGAAGGCCGACAGGAATGCTCCGATCGCGGACGTGCCGTTCAGCGCCGGATCGAATTCCGGGCGCTCGCCCAGTTTCAATTCGCGAATGACCTGCCGGGCGATATCGCGCGACTGGATGATCTGGACCTGGGTGGCGATCGCTTCCTGATCGGCAGCGGCGCGGTCGATCGATTTTTCCGCCTCCGGCCGCAGGAAGACGTTCTCGCGTCCCTCGACCGCGATCTTGGCTTCGGAGCGGAATTTCGGCGTGATCCTGTCCACGACCATCAGCGTCGCCACAGCGACAAGAATCGTCGGAATCAGGATCAGCCACTTCTTGCGCCAGAGAGCCGCACCAAGCGCGCGCAGATCGAGTTCGGTATCGGTTTCCGCCGAGGAAACCACAACGCTACCCTGCCCTACCGACTGCATCACCGACTCCGCCACAACCGACGACGCTATTTCCCCCCATTATGGTTATTGCCGCGTTAAGGCCGGAAAAGATGTGGCGAATGAACGCAAGGTCCTTGGCGCGCGCGTTGAATCGCGCTCATAGCAGGTCTTAACGTCTCTTAACGCATTCGGGCTGACCTCCAAGCAATGACCGAACCTGCACGCCAGTTGCGCATCCTGCATGTGCTGCGCTCTCCCGTGGGCGGACTGTTCCGGCACGTCGCCGATCTGGTTCGCGGCCAGTCGGCGCGCGGGCATGCGGTCGGGCTGATCTGCGACAGTTCAACCGGCGGCGACAACGCGACGGAGGTTCTTCGCCAGCTGTCACCGCATTTGAGTCTCGGCCTCTCCCGCTTTGCGATGGGCCGCGACATCGGCTTCGGCGATCTGTCAGCGATCCGCCATGTTGGCCTGCGCGTCCGGCAAACCGCGCCCGATGTCGTCCATGGACACGGCGCCAAGGGTGCCGCCTATGCGAGATTAGCCGTGTCCTCGGGCGGGCCGCTGCGCGTCTGCACCCCGCATGGCGGCAGCCTGTTGTTCCAGCGCACAAGCGTCAGCGGACGCTTCTATCTCTGGCTGGAGCAATTGCTGAATCGCCGCACCGACCTGTTCGTGTTCGAGAGCGCCTTTATCGAACGGATCTTCCGCGACAAGATCGGAGAGCCGGCCGCGATGTCGCGGATTGTCCCGAACGGCGTCGGCGCCGACGAGTTCGCGAGCGTCCCGCTGGCCGACGACGCGACCGATCTTCTCTATATCGGGGAATTGCGCGACCTGAAGGGTGTCGACCTGCTGATCGGTGCGCTGGCGAGCCTGCGCGCGCGCGGCCTGCCGCTGACCGCAACGATCGTCGGTGCCGGATCGTCGCGCGACGATCTGGAACGGCAGGCGCAAGAATCCGGGCTCGCCGAGGCAGTCCGCTTCATGGCGCCGATGCCGGCGCGGAAAGCCTTCGCGCTCGGCCGCATCATGGTGGTTCCCTCGCGCGCGGAATCTTTTCCCTATATCGTGCTCGAGGCAGCCGCCGCCGGAAAGCCACTGGTCGCAACCCGTGTCGGCGGCATCCCGGACATGTTCGGTCCGCTGGCGGAAAGGCTTGTCGATCCCGACAACAAGATCGCGCTCGAACGCGCCGTGACCTTTGCCGTTAACCATCCGGAAAGCATGTCCGACGCCACCCGCTTGTTGCAGGATCGCGTGCGCGCCAACTTCTCCCTGGACGACATGGTCGACGGCGGAATCGATGCGTATCGCGCGGCGATCGCCGCGCGCAAAAGCTAAAATACGCATAAGCTTTTGTTGAATCTTTTCCGATAGACCTGTCCCCTCAAAACAAGGTCTGCGCGCCAGGTCTCTTTCCCGGCGTGACGGATCGAGGGACGGCGCAAATGTTCGAACTGGACGCTCACAAGATGCTGGGCGCGCCCGCTGCTGCGACTGCCGCAACCGGCAGTTCGGAGGCACCCGCGCGCAACAAGCGGCAATTGTCTCCGGCGGCACTGGCGGCAGCATCGGTTGCAACGCATACGGCGATCTCGCCGATCGTACTCGCCGGATTCGTGCGTGCGCTGGACGCCGCGCTGATCGCGTTCGTCGGCACCCTCGTCTACTACGCCTATGTGTTCCCGATCGAGGGCTACCGCTGGCCCTACATTCTCGCGATCGCCGGCATCTCGCTGGTATCGGTCGTCGCCTTCCAGGCGGTGGATGTGTATCAGGTCCATGCCTTCCGCCGGCCGCTCAATCAGATGGCGCGCATGATCCCCGCCTGGTCGGTGGTGTTCCTGCTGACGATCACGGTGTCGTTCTTTTTCAAGCTCGATCTGCCGTTGTCGCGTGTCTGGCTGCTGAGCTTCTGGGCCGTCGGCATCGTGACGCTGATGGCCTTGCGCACCGGGCTATACATTTTGGTCAAGCAGTGGATGCGCGAGGGACGGCTCACCCGACGCACCGTCATCGTCGGCGGCGGAGCGCCCGGCGAAGCGCTGATCGATGCGCTGAAGACGCAGGTCGACGACGATGTGCGTGTGGTCGGCGTGTTCGACGATCGCAACGACGAACGCGCGCCAACCCATTGTGGCGGCTTGCCGAAACTCGGCACGGTCGACGACTTCGTCGAATTTGCGCGCCGCACCCGCATCGACCTCGTGATCTTCTCGCTGCCGATCACCGCCGAGAACCGCATCCTGGCCATGCTCAAAAAGCTCTGGGTGCTTCCGGTCGATATCCGCCTGTCGGCGCATTCCAACAAGCTGCGGTTCCGTCCGCGCTCCTATTCCTATATCGGCACCGTCCCGGTGCTCGACGTCTCCGACCGCCCGATCGCGGATTGGGACGTCGTGATGAAATGGCTGTTCGACAAGATCGTCGGCGGCCTCATCCTGCTCGCGGCGCTGCCGGTCATGGCGGCGGTCGCGATCGCGATCAAGCTCGACAGCCGCGGGCCGGTTCTGTTCAAGCAGAAGCGCTACGGCTTCAACAACGACCTGATCGAGGTCTACAAATTCCGCTCGATGTATGTCGATCAATGCGACGCGGCCGCAAACAAACTCGTCACCAAGGGTGATCCCCGCGTCACCCGGGTCGGCCGCTTCATCCGCAAGGCGAGCCTCGACGAATTGCCGCAGTTGTTCAACGTGGTGTTCAAGGGCAATCTCTCGCTGGTTGGGCCGCGCCCGCACGCGGTCAACGCCAAGGCCGAGGCGCGCTTGTACGACGAAGCCGTCGACGGCTATTTCGCGCGTCACCGGGTCAAGCCGGGCGTCACCGGCTGGGCCCAGATCAACGGCTGGCGCGGCGAGACCGACACTCAGGAAAAGATCCAGAAGCGCGTCGAATACGACCTCTATTATATCGAGAACTGGTCGGTGCTGTTCGACCTCTACATCGTGCTGATGACGCCGTTCGCGCTGCTGAAAAGCGAGAACGCATATTGATCACGCTCGACCAGGCCGCGGCGATCGCAGCGCCGCGCCGTGCGGCGCAACCGGTGGTGCCCGCCACACCGGTGGCGTCGCGCCCCGTTCCGGCCATTGCGATCAGCCTTTTGCATGGCGCGCTGTTCCTGACGATCCTCGGCAGCTTTCTGGTCTTCATCGAGCCCTCGCCTTACGAAGTGCTGTCGGCGCTGCTGGTGTTCACCTGTTTCCTTGCCGGCGTCACGCTCGATCGCAAGCTGCTGCCGCTCGTCATCCTGCTGCTGCTCTATAATCTCGGCGGCGCGTTCGCATTGATCCCGGTGATCGGCGACGAGCCGTCACGGCGTTTCATCCTGATTTCGTTCTACATGGCGTTCACCGCCATCATCTTCGCGATGATTTTTTCGACCGACTGCGTGCGCCGCGGTGAAATCCTGCGCAAGGCTTATATTCTGGCCGGAGTCTGTGCGGCGCTCGCC
Organism: uncultured Hyphomicrobiales bacterium; assembly: GCA_964641065.1. Lineage (GTDB taxonomy): Bacteria > Pseudomonadota > Alphaproteobacteria > Rhizobiales > Xanthobacteraceae > Pseudorhodoplanes. Next base: position 27,151 of record CAZXJZ010000032.1, read on the forward strand.
GGCATCGTCGGTTACTTCAAGGGCATCGACATTCTCACGCTGTATGGCCGCGCACGCGGCACGTTCAAGGATCCGAACGTCTACGGACCGTTCATGATCCTGCCGATGCTGTTCCTGCTGCAATCCTTCCTCGCACGCGGATTGCGCGTGCTATCGCTCGCTGCATTCCTGATCATGGCCGCCGGCCTGTTCCTGAGCTTCTCGCGCGCTGCCTGGGCGCACATGGTGTTTTCGGCGGCGATGATGATGGCGCTTTTGTTCGTGACCACGCCGAGCGGCTGGTTCCGCGCCCGGCTTGTTGCATTTTCGGTGATGGTCAGTCTCGCGGTGGCGGGCCTGCTGATCGGCCTGCTCGCCGTCGGGAATGTCGGCACCGTGTTCAAGGAGCGCGCGTCGCTCAACCAATATTACGACACCGGCGAGAGCGGACGCTTCGGCAACCAGAAGAAAAGCGTCGGCGAATTGCTCGAGCGGCCCAATGGATTTGGCCCGCTGCAATTCCGCAATCACTACACCAACGATCCGCACCAGGTGTATCTGAATGCCTTCGCCTCATATGGCTGGCTCGGCGGATTCTCTTATCTGGCGCTCGTTCTGATCACGCTCGCGATCGGGCTTCGAACGGTGTTCGTAACCACGCCCTGGCAAGGCTATTTCATTCCGGTGATGGCGACGTATACCGGCGTGGCGCTCGAGGGCATGATCATCGATACCGACCACTGGCGGCATTATTATCTGCTGCTCGGGCTGGTCTGGGGATTCTCGATCGCGACCATGAATTTCAAGCGGCGCGCCATCGCGCAGCCCATGGCCTGACGTCCTGCGGACGGCGCCTATTTGCGGGCGGCGATATAGGCGTAGCTCGCGACGGTACGCCAGTCGTGCTTGCGGGCGAGCGCGGTGAACCGGGCGTGCACGTCACGCAAGATCGGGAAGCGATCGAAATAGCCGTGACCATAAAACGGAAGGATCACCACCTCGCGATAGCCGATGCTCTCCAGCATCGGCTTCATCTTTCTTTCGCTGGCATAGGTCCAGCTGTAGCGGGCCGGAAACACCGGGTCTTCGTCGTCGGTCCGGTGCGGATAGAACAGCTTGACGATTTTCGCGGCGACGTCGTCGGGCAGCAGCCGGTTGACCACGAACGGAAACGCATAGAGCGTCGGCACGAACGCAAGAGCCACGCCGCCCGGCGCGAGCAACTGGTACAAATTCGACCAGGCGCGCTGCCCGTCCGCGACATGCTCGAACACCATCCGCGAGAATGCGAGATCGATGCTGTCGCGCAGATCCGCAACCGCGGAAATGTCGCCGGCCACATCGAAACAAGCTTTGTGATAGCTGTCCGGCAGGACGTCCAGTTCGGTCTGCGAGATATCGTTGACCGTCATGTCGAGACCGAGCGCCGACAATTCGTCGGCCGTGAACAGCGGATCGCGGCCGCCGCCGACTTCGAGCAGACGATGCGCATGCAGGATGCGGGCAAGGCCACGCACCACATGCTCGTAATTGTCCCAGGCCCAGTCCCGGTCGTTGCGAACGCCGAGTTCGGCGAACGCGCGCGCCAGGGTTCCGCCGCCATCCAGTCCGATCAGAAGGTCGCCCGGAGTTTTGTCGAGCATGGCGCGCCTCTTCCTGCCTCAAACGCTGGTCGCACAAGCCTTGCGGGCCGTCACACGGCCGCGCTTGAGAGTTCCTTAAACCCCCGGCCTTTATGATGTCTTACGCGCGCCATCCAATTCCTGACCGGCGCTCCGGATCGATCAACCGACAATGTCCGCCGCAACGTCCGATTCCATGATCGACGGCCGTCCCGAAATATCGGCGGGTTCCCGTCCGGTCGACGCACCGGATGGCGCTTCGGGCCGCTTCCTGTCGATCCCCTATCTGCTGCTCCGCGCCACCACCGCCGGCGGCGGGCTGGTCGGCGGCCTGGTCCAGACCTTCGTGTTCGCGCGCATCCTCGACCCGGAGCGATTTTCGGTCTTCATCCTGGTCGGAACGCTCGGCATCGCGCTGTGGCTGAGCGACATCGGCCTCGTCAAGATCATCTTTGTTCGCATGCGCGCGTGGTTGCTGGGCGGTGCAGAAGCGGGCGCCGCCGTCGTCGGGCATGCGACCGCGATCGTCATCCTGTATTTCCTGCTCGGCATCGTCTGCACGATCGGCTGCTTTTTCGGCGCGCTCCTGCTCGGCGCGGGCGTCTATGGCGGGCTCGAACTCGCGCTATTCTTTCTGTTCACCGCAATCACGCTGGTCTGGTTCGCGCTGCGCAATATCAGCCTCGCGGTCGACGACTTCATTTTCTTCGAAGTCATGGAAGTGACGCGACGCACCTTGCATGTCGGCTTCATGCTGGCGACGCTGATCGGCCTGTCGCTGATGGCCTTCCTGGTGATCGCGAACCTGATCTGGGCGGCGCTGTTTGCGGTCATGATCGCGCGGCTGTCGCGCAGGGGCGCGCTGCAGGCAACGATCTCCGGCTTTGCCGGGAACCTGCGCTCGTTCTTCCGCGACAACAGGAAGGAAGTGGTCTCCGGCGGCACTTATGCGGTGAACGAATTCTATCTCTACAATTTCGCCTACGCCATCGTGCCGGCCGCCTACGGACTCGGCGCGCCGACCATCATCCTCGACACCCTGTTCAAGGTGGTGCGCGGCGCGACCGTGCTCTATTCAGCGGCAAGCGACGTGGCCTTGCCGCGCCAGACCCGCGCCCATAGCGAGGGCGACCGGCGATCCGTCGTGCTCGCAACGTTGATGGCCGCGGGTCTCGCCAGCCTGCCGGGAATTGCCATCTGCATCGCGCTGGCATTCTTCTCCGAACCGATGTTCCGCATCCTGCTCGGCGATTCCGCCGTCATGCCGCAGGCGATCGTGCACCTGATGATCGTGCTGCTGATCGCCAACCTGATCCAGACCGTGTCGAACTTCCTGCTGATCCACACCGGTTATTTCAAGGTGATCGCGCGCCTGAGCGTGCTGGTCAGTCTGGCGGCGACCTTTGCCACGGCAATCGCGATCGTGGCCGGGGCCGATCTGACCGGCTTCATCAAGGCCTTTACCGCGGTCTATGTCGCAAGCGCGCTATCCTATTTCACGCTCGCCCTGCGCGGCCCATTGCGAAAGACCTCATGACCTGCGAAGGCTTGCGCGGCGTGCGCGTCTGACTGTGCCATTGGCAACGTGCGGCTCCATCACCATATCCGCCTCACATCACAGGAGCCAAAATGGCCAAAACTCCGCTTTCGTTGAAACCCAAGGATCCCGCCGCCGTGTCAGAGTCTGGCGATGCGGAGGTCGTGTTCGAGCCGCATTCTCAAAAGCGGCGACAGGAAGCCGGTCGCTATCGCCTGCAAGTGGACCGGCAGACCAAGGCAACCTACGCCACGTTCGAGGCCGCCGAGGCTCAGGGCATGATCATCAAGAAGCAGTTCAAGCAGGTTCAGGTCGCGATTTACGACATTCAGGCGAGTTCGAACACGATCCTCGAGCTGCCGGCCTGATCCGTCTCCTGCGATGCAGGGCCACGTGCAAACCGTAGGCGTGCCTTCGGCAAGGCGGAATGGTCTTCAGGAGATTTTCTTTTCGCTCGGCTGACAATCCTCCTGAGCGCTCAGCAGCGCCTCGCGGCGTGCGTGATCGATCAACTCACGGCTCATTTTTCTGAGTTCGGCGGCGACGGCCGGGGCCGTGCATTCGTCGGCGATGCGCGCACACCATAGCGCATATCGTTCGAGCTCGATTGCCGTCAGTTGCTTCATGGAATGGTCCCGGGCAGAGACCCTCCCCTTGCACAGCGGGAATTTCACAAGTTGATCTTGCACAAAGATCCGGTCACCACTCGGTGATGTGGCCGCCGGCCATCGCCCGCAGCGGCCACATGCTGGCCAGCGGACGATCGGTGCGAACGAAACTATTTCCCCGAGGCCGATGCCAGGGTCGCGACAGAGCCTTGCAAGCGCGGTCCGGCCGGGTTATCCGCTTCGGCCTCGGGCAACCGAGCGGCGCCTCAGCGATGAGCGCCTTCCCAGCCGCTTCCCCAACGGGTCAACTGGGACTGCAATGGCTTAAGCGAAGCCATTGGTTTTAAACGGTCGGAGCGTGGCGCAGCCCGGTTAGCGCAC
>CAZXJZ010000033.1:0-23031 GCA_964641065.1 uncultured Hyphomicrobiales bacterium
TCTCTTCAGGTTGCTTCTGTACGGCCTCAACCGCACATGCCACCGCCAACTCGAGGCAATGTGCGGTACCATCGAGCTGATAGTGTTTAGCAAGAGGGATAAGATCGCTGCCGATCTCGCGAATATACTCTGCCAATTCCACCTTGGTAGTGGTCATGACTTTTACTCCCGCAGTTTCTGGTTACCGCACACGCGCCAGTATGCTTAAAGTTGAATATTTTACCAGCCCCAAGTTGTGCATTTGGTTACCACACGGCTGGAGTACAAAATTTGCGCGCGGCTACTACTTTAGCCTTCAGAAATGGGTATCAAAATACCTTACAAGATTCCGGGGGATGGTTCTCGCCGCCAGGTTTCTCGGGCGCAAACTCTGTAAACTGTCACCTGCGGTTACTCAACGGTTAACCCGTGGGAGGTCGGTTTGGAGGGGGCCGGTCAATTTCGTGTCGCCTTGCACGATCGGGATATAGCCACGCTACAGCGGGCCACAGCCCGCTACCGAACCCTCGGGCTCGAGGCGTCATTGCATGTGCCAAGCGGCGAAACCGGTCAGGCGATTATATGGCACGTCGACCCCAGGATACGAGTTGCCTGTACCTATCAGCTGGAAATTAGAAAGTATCGGAGACCTGCCGGTCAGCTATGGTGGATCGTGGATGTATCCCGTAGCGATGGATTATCGATTACCATGAGGCCACTGGGACAAGCATCTTCAAGTGTCTTGCTCTTCGCAATCACCAAAGTTGAGCAATCAATCGGTGACGGACGAGCATTGGATGAAAACTACTCAGTACGACGGAATGTGCTGACTCCATCAGACCTGGCGAAGTTGGACAAGCTCGCTGCTGCCCTGAGCGCGTCTATCAGCTACCGCAAATTCAAAGCGTCGGAAAGCCGTGTGGGAACTGCGCTGTCGGAAAGCAAGGAACCGGCGAAGCCGGCGCTTGCGGATCGGTGGCATACTTCGTAGCGTTGTGGCTCAAGAAAAAGTCGCCGGCGCTATCGTTCACGGTCGTCGCCTGCAAAGTCTCCACCTGGCAGATGTCAGCATGGCCGAGCGCAAACTGATCGAAGCCAAACTGATCGAACACCTCGAAGCTGCCCAAGCGATCACCGACGAGCTTGGACTTGACCACACCGGCTACCTCGTCGAACGGGCACTCGACGATGCCCGCGCCGTCCACTGGCCGCACATTGATCCAAACGTTGAAGCGTTCCGCAAGCCTCCGCACCGCTGACGATGTGCAATCTCTACAGTATGACATCGAGCCAGCGGGCGATCATCGATCTTGCCCGCGCTATGCGGGACCGCACCGGCAATCTTCCGATTCTGCCTGGTATCTATCCTGACTATCAGGCGCCGATCGTGCGCACAGGAGACGATGGCCAGCGCGAGCTAGTAATGGCGCGATGGGGCATGCCGTCATCGCAAAAGGCGCTGCTGATCGCCACCAGCAAGCGCGCCGGCAAGCTGCGCGATAAGGGTAAGGATGTCGACTTCAACGCTCTCTTGAGGATGGAACCGGACGGAGGCGTGACCAACATCCGCAACACGTCAAGCAAGCATTGGACACGTTGGCTGCAGCCGCAGCACCGGTGCCTGGTCCCATTCACCTCGTTTAGCGAGTTCAACAAGGCCCACGGCGGCAACGTCTGGTTTGCTTTCGACGAGAGCCGTCCGCTGGCATTCTTCGCGGGCATCTGGACGACCTGGACTTCGGTTCGGAGGGTCAGGGAAGGCGAGACCACCAACGATCTATTCGGGTTCCTGACGACTGAGCCGAACGCAGAAGTCGGCGCGGTCCATCCCAAAGCGATGCCGGTGATCCTCACAAAGCCTGAGGAGTTCGAACAGTGGATGACAGTCCCGGCAGCGGAGGCATTGAAGCTGCAGCGTCCGCTGCCTGACGGGGCGCTTTCGGTTGTTGCGACCGGCTCAAGAGAGGACCCGGGACTCCCGTCTTAGCGATAGGAGTGCGTCTTTTGTTGCAGCATTGAGTGCCGAATCGTGCCCAATGAGCCTCGGGGATACTGAGATGGATATCGACGTCGTACCGGCCAGGGACTGCTCTCAGTGTAACGCTCGCTTGCAGGTTCGCGCCTATCTTCCACCATCCGGAGAATTGCCGGCCGTTGCTGGCTATTGGTGCAACGATTGCCAAAACGAAACGACTGTCGAGCTCGATCCAGACGACTGACGAATCGCGAAGCCGCCCGCGCCTCCGGATTCTTGACCTCGAGCAAATGCTGGCACGACTGCGGCGTGCACGGCCGCTTCGACACGGTGCCTGCAAAGACCCATCGCGGAAGCCGCAGCGACTTACGTCCCGCCCCCACCACCGACAACGATTCCTATCACTGGTTGCAAAAGGTAATCTGAGGTGACATTTTATACACCTTGAGTACTTCCAGTAAACCAGCGTGTGCCGTTGCGGCGTGTGTCGGTAGAGGATTACATTCACAATGATTACCGTTGGAGAAGTAAGGTCCGCAATCGCGCTTGCGGGTTCCGCGGACCTGTCAGGCATCGATTGGAACGAGGTCCGTCAGTTTCTGATCGATCAAGGGCTCTATACCCCCGACGTCGCGGCAATAATCGACCAATATGCCAGCGGCAATTTCAGTGCGCTCTATGCCGCGATAAGCTTCTTCCAGCCAATTCTTCCGCTTTACCCGGATTCAACACTGCTTTCAGATGCGATTGATGACTACACCTCAAACAACTTCACGGACTACGCCGACGCGTTGCCAGATTCGGAGCCGCCGTCGGAAATGGATTGGGGGGCAACAGCAAGCGAGGCGCTGTCGGACCTATTCCATTTCGATTCAGACACGGGGAAATGGATCCTCGATGGGATAAACGAGCTTAGTGACTGGGCAAGTGATCAGATCAAAGAACTTGCAATAGCCGAGGTCACCGGCGGCTTTATGGAGCATGCGGAGGCATTTCTTGATAACCTCGGCGAGCGTCTGGGTGTCCCGAGGCTCTACCAGCAAGTCCAGGAAGCGAAAGAACTTTATGACGAGTTGACCAATTTTCACACCAACGTCTTCGATGCAATTTCGGATGTTTTGGATGGCAAGATATCGCTTGATGAGTTCGATCAGAGGATAAACAACGCAGTTGGAAATTTTCAGCAAGATCTATTGAACGTTGATGATTCAGTGGAAGCTGCATTAGAAAGTGCCAAAAGCGGTATCTTCGATTTTTTCACCTCTGATGCCGAAAGCAATTTCAATCTCTTCGCAGCGGCGCCAGCAAACAGCAGCGTTCAGGGCTTCCGCTTCGCATTCGGTAATGCCGATACGTTTGCGGGGTCAGACGGGAAGGACGGGCTAGTCGGGGGTAGTCACTCCGACAGACTCCTTGGCCTCGGGGGCAACGACATTCTTGTCGGCCTTGGCGGCGCCGACACACTTGAAGGCGGACGCGGGGATGATGTTCTTTTCGGTGGCGAGGGGGAGGACACCTTTACGTTTGCTCCCGGTCACGGAGCCGATGTTATCTACGACTTCTCCCCAGGAGACAAAATCGATCTTTCCGCGCTCTCGGCGTTTAAAGGAATCTCGGACGTATTAACAGCATCGACCAACGGGAGCTTGGGCACTACGATCGATCTGGGCGGCGGCGGCTCTGTCAGGCTTGACGGAATCTTGCGTGAACAGCTGTCTGACGGTGACTTCCTGTTTGGTCAATTTGATGAATACGCCAACTCGATACGAGATGCGAGTTTGCCGATAGGGCAACTGAATCCCAATGCATTCATAGATAGCGCGATCGAAGTTGGGAACGACCGCGACATGTTCAGCATAACGCTGCAGAAGGGCGTGACCTACCGCTTCGACCTGTTGGGCGAAGACAGCGGTGGCGGATGGACACTTGATGATCCCTATTTGTGGCTGCACGACGCCAAAGGAAAAGTCATCGCACAGGATAACGACATCTCAAGTTCCAACTGGGATGCGCAGATTATTTACACGGCCAAAAAAGCGGGTGTGTTTTATCTCCAGGCGGCGGACTACCTCTCGGATGAAACCGGGTCTTATCGAGTTCAGGCCACGGCCATCGCGCCGGAAATTCAGGTCTATGGAAATGGCGTACTTATCGGTGATGACGATCTGCTTCCGAGCGTTTTTGACGGCACCGCGTTTGGTAATGTTTTTCAGGGTAGCACGCTGGTCCACAAATTTTCGGTGACGAACGAAGGAACAGACACCCTTACCATCTCGAAGCTGAAAGCCCCCAAAGGTTTCGTGTTGGTGGAGCCATTATCGCAATCGATCGCGCCTGGTCAGACCGATACTTTTGAAGTCAGGGTCGATACAAGCAAGGTAGGTGTTAAGAGTGGTTCTATCACCTTCAAGACGAATGATGCTGACGAAGGCTCATTCAATTTTGCTTTGTCGGCGACGGTCGCAGGTCCAATCCGAGTGGCAGAGGCAGCCGGCCTAGGCTCCGCAGGCTCGCGTGATGATTTTCAGGCAGGGCATCTTCTGGACGCTCCTGAGATCGGCTTGAGCGGCGTAGTCGATGTTGATCTTTGGTGACGCTCGCGCATTGCGAGTCTGCTGGTCGAGCGTGTGTGACGCAGCCTTGTCTGAAGCCCGCAAAGATTAGGCCCGTTCATGGAACCCCGGCGAGGCTTCATCACTACCTCAGGTGACATTTTCGGTACCCGAAGTTGATTTTTGTCGCCATGCGTGCAGAATTAACGGGTGAAACCAGTCTCGCCTGGCAAATGGTTATGCCGGGAGATTTGGGCCATAGATCGCGGCATGACTCGCCTCAAGCTGCGGTTTAGGGGCTGCCCGGTGTTTCAGCCACCGGGTGGCCCCGCCTCCATTGATGGCTCGACGCCAGGCGACCAAACGTGAGCGGGTATTGCACGCGCGGGACGAACTCGAGGATGGGAGAAAGACAGTCAATAGGCATGCGGAAAGCGGATACTTACCGGTCAAGGTCACGAGCGGCCGCTGAGGAAGTGTGCGGCGATTGGCTTGCAGCCTTCCCTGAAGCACCGATCCGCACGCGCCCACAGCTTTGGCCGATAGCAAAGCAAAAATGGCCAGCTTTATCGCAAAGCGGTTTCGAACGGGCATGGTCGAATCGGACGCATCACACATGGCGCGTGCCCGGCCGGCGCCGTATACTCGATTGGGCGCGCTAACGCTGGTGCGGCTCCCTCAGGTGTCGGCCTTCGCAAATCCCATGTTTGGAACTTTCGGTAGCCTTGAGCCTTCTATTGACCGGCGACGAATGAGAGAGCCGTCGCTGTCCGCCTCGATGCTCTTTGCGATCCCCAATCCCCGGAGTGTTCGGGGCGGACTTTGCTTCCACGCCGCATTTAAAATTTCGGAGCGTCACAAGACAGCAGCAGCGGCTTAGATCATGCGAGCCGTATGTGTTCTGCTTGCGGCTTGCGACCCAGATTTTCGCCGTGCGGCTGACGGGCCCTGCGGCGGAAATCGACGTCCTTCAGCCTTTGGGGTCTGTTAACTCGGCAGGGTTACCCTCGGTACGTCTCAAGCCGCGCCCCGGTTTGCAGACATACGTCTGGTTTGGTTAGCGTAGGGCCCGGCCGGTCGCCCCGGCCGGGCTTTCCCTGACCGGTAATTTGGGAGCGCGCCAAGACACCAACGACGTTGATCGTTGACCCCGCGCCGCGACAAAGCGTGGTTTCAAGCGTTGCAGTCGTAAAGTGCGAATATGATTGATCAACGGCGGCATCAAAGGCGTCGCATCACACTTCATCTCGTTGCGAGTGGGTCGGTTCCGTGCACGATGTTGGATGTGTCGCGAGAGGGCGCGAGGCTGACGAGCAGCCGCCGGCTTCCAGATCAGTTTTATATTGTCCTCAAGCCCGGCTTGAAACGATGGTGTCGGGTAATGTGGCGTCGACGCAGCGAAGTGGGGGTCAAGTTCATCCCTGACCCCCAGTGTTTCGCGAAGTACAAAGCGGATGTTTTTGAAGTCTGACCCTGAAAGCTTGGCGACGAGTCGCGTCGTTGCAATTTGCCTTCTTCTGCGAACGCAATCGATTGTTTCCCACCGTGGTCGATTTTCCAATCGTCGCACCAATCGTCCGGCACGGCCGCAAAGCTTGGTCTGGACCCGTGCTGCCGATCACCCGTTTTTTCACGGACTGAAAATTATAGCGGTTGCCAATGTGTTCATAGCAATTCGCTCTTAACGCTAGGTTGCATGTTACTACTGTGGTATTATGGAAATTACTGTAGTCAGAGCGGGAGCGAATTCATGCCCCACAGACGGGTGGAATTGGCACACTACATTTGCGAGATCGGACAAGACCTTCTTCCATTACTAAAAGCGCACGGCTTGGATGCTACGGCGCGTTGCTTGGAGCTCGCGGTTGGTAGCGCGTCTGAGGTTATTGGCAAATCGGGCGGAGACCCTGAACCGAGCAAGCCTCCGCTAAAATTGGTCCGCACATCTCACTGAGCCTTTAGAAGGTGTCACTGACCAGATTTACGGGTCCGGCGGCCAGCGGCCTCGCGGAACGTGACTGATAACCTGGGCTGCGACAAAGTGGCGGGGGCAGGGAACGAACTGGTCGCCATCTGAATTAAGAAACCACTGTTCACGGCGAGCCTTCGTTTTCGAGCCCCGCCCCGCTAGCCCCCAAGACTCCGCGCTACAACAGGGTAGATCTCGTCTTCGGGACGCGAGTGCTTCAATTATCGCTTTGAAGTCTACGGGGTGTTAGTGGCTTCGCGAGGCATCCGGAAGTCGCTTTCCACGCCCTTGCGCGATTTTGCACCAGGTATAAGATTGCCTTCTTGACGGGCTGCCTCTCACCGGTGCCAAGACCATGGTTGCCGCGTGCATTCAGAAGGGAATATTCTTCCATGTCCAAGATCGCGCTTTTGGCCGCGTTTCTGATCGCCGGGTTTTCACCCACAGCATTCGGCCAGGCTCAGACGAAATCGCAGGCAGCATCGAAAGCCAAAAAGGAAGCGTGCCGGGCCGACGCAGATGCTAAAAACCTGAAAAAAGCGGCACGCAAAACGTTTATGGCAGACTGCATCAAGAAGTAGGTTGATCCCAGAGGCTGAGTTGGAGTTTCTCCCCCGGGGGAACGATTTCGATTTCTGATCGCCTTGAAAGATAGAGCCGTACCAGCGGCAGGGCAGCGTTATCTGCTTACGGGCGCACTCGATGGTCCGAGGCTATGATCAGACCTGACATTTGGGAAGCGTAACATCGTTTGAGAACGAAGGTGCATATTGCGCCAGGGAGGTTTTGCAGGCCGCCTCTGCTTTTTGCCGGTTCGTGAAAGGCGGCAAAGCGCCTGCTACTTGCGGTGACATTTTGCATACCGAAAGTTGATTTTTGTCGCCGCGCGTGCAAAATTTGTGGTTCACAGCAGTTCCGCGCAAATGGCGATGCTGGGACTTAAAGGCCACTGAAGCAGGCGGCAGGTGGTTGGACTGGTTTTTGACGCGCCGCTGAACGCGGGAACGTATGGCCAGCGACATCAGGACTGACGATAGCTCCGCAGCAACAAGCGTTGACCCGCAAATTCCGAAGCGTGCGAAGGTGGCGCGAAAAGTAGATGTTGCAGTTGGAGCACGCATCAAAAAGCGTCGAAAGGCCCTGGGCCTGAGCCAGACAGAACTAGGCCGCAAGCTCGGCATCACCTTCCAACAGATCCAAAAATACGAAAAAGGCACAAACCGCATTGGTGCAAGTCGGCTTGCAATATTGGCCGCCGCCCTTCACATGCCGATCGGCGATTTGTTCGGTGAGGACACGCAAGGCCTGAGCGACAGCCATCAAGATAACGCGGTTTCGGTGTTCCTCAAACATGGCGACGGGAAACGTCTCTTCTTGGCGTTTACTCGCATCAAAAGCAAAAGCGCGCGCAAAGGAATTGTCCGCCTGGTAGAGAGTTTGGCCGATAGATCCCAACGTGACTCGCCTCATGCAGCGGTTTAGGGGCTGCCCGGTGTTTCAGCCACCGGGCGGCCCCGCCTTCTCCGCAGGCAACATCGAGGAATCCGATAAGTGGGGCGGCAAACGCATGTTCGGCCGCGACCACGGAAAATCGCTTCTTCGGGCAGCTCTCTACTATTATAAATCGAGGGTGACCTCCCCCTGTCGAGGAGGCCCGCCGGACTGTCTGAGCGATTCCCGAGATAGAGCGCTTTCAGCGCGACCTCGAAAGTACCGTTCGCCTGGAGCCATTTGCAGATCTGACTTGGCCTTAAGGCAAAACGGTAGAGTGGCCGGCGAGCCACGGCTGTAAAAAGTTCAGAGAATATTGCGCTAGCGGAGGTTAGGGTGACCGGCCACGATTACGTAAAGCAAAAGCTCCATCAGGCGGTGCTCGCTCTTGTCGGCGATGGCGAGATCGACAAGCGCTTGGCCTCTGCCGCGGTCTACGTTGTGCACATGCCGGATCGAAACGTCCCGGAGGAATTCAGGGAAGAGTTTGCAGCGATCAAGACCGCCCTGTTATCGATTCCGCTATCTTCGAGTAACAACGACGTTCCGGGGGCCGCATCTGCGGAGTTAGCGCGGGAGATTGTGGTGCTTTACAGCGACATCATGGGCGGGCTGTGACGCGCCATCTTACAAAGCGACCGAGCGAGTTCACGCAGCCCGACTATGGTGTCTGGCGAGACGATGCCACCGCGAAGGTAGTCGGCCGCACTCATCACGCTTGGCCCGAGCTGACCTCCGGCCATTGGTTCTGGCCCGTCAATTTCTTCAAACGTGGGGTTGGAGCTGCTACCGGGGCAGGGATGGCAGGGCGCGCTTGCCGGGATTCTGCGGGTGGCTAACGGTCACGAACAACCAGGCGATCCCGTCCCCCCGCCGAGTTGGCCATCACTCGTCATGACGGCCCTCGCGTTAGGTCTCATTATCGCAATCGCCATCAACTGGTGGTGAGGCAGATCTATTCTCAATCCAGCTTTCGTCGAGGTAGACCTGCTCCCCCTTAGATATCCTCACTCTTGTCGATGACTTCGATGGGGCTTGAAGTGCTCCCTGGCGCAATGCAGCAAACTACTGCTATATGAGGCCTTGAAGGGTATCCAGAAATCGGACCGAACAAGAGTTCCGCCATTGCTGGGAACGTTTGGCCGATTGCTAAGCCCGAGCTTCGCCCGCGCCGCGCAAAGCGGATGAGATTCAGCCATAACCACGACTACCGCATCGCTCTGGATTGCGGTTTCGAACATCGGCAACAAGGGCTGCCGCAGCTGAAGCAAAGCAAGACACCGACCGAAGTATTTCAGCTAGTGGGCCGGATACGCTCGTCCTCTCAATCTGCTTGGTCTATTTCCACCGTCGTTTCTTTTTGACAATCGTCGCGTGAGTCGCGCTCCAATCGCTTTAACAAAAGACGCATCTAACGTTCCGACATCGCTTACCGGACCATCATCGCTAAAATTGCCCCAAACACAGAGCGGTGCTTGAAGCCAGCGGGTGCGAGCTTGGTCGGCAAGCGCATAAGCTAAACAGGCTGTGTATTTGCTCGTGTGCGGAATGCCACCGTCTGATCGCTGCTTTTACAGACAAGCCACCGAAAACCCGGAACCCGCCGGTGACGAATGAAGCCCGGGTTCCCGCAACCAGGCTTGTTCCTTCGCTCGTTGAGCAGGAGCGACCCTGAAATTTTCCAGGACCGGGAGAAGGATTCCGCGGGAGGAACTCGACTGAGACTTTCGGTCTTGAACCATGACGGCACCGCCTGTTGGGATGGGCGTGTGCCGGTCGTGGATGCTGGGTCAACACCAGTCTTTGAGGCCGCGATGAACCTCTCTCTCCGCATTTTGAAACGCAAGTATTACAAGCCGCTGAAGCGGCGTTTGGCTCGTTGGAGAACGATCAGCTACGGCGATATCCAAGTTCACTACAAGAAGCATCTCGACGGTGGGGGAACCTATTTTGGGCAAGACTTCATCCCTTTGTTCAGAAAGTGGAACCTGCCAAAGCAACAGCGAGCTTTCGAATGGTGCGCTGGACCAGGATTTATCGGGTTCTCGATGCTTGCGCATGGTATGTGCGACAGCCTTTGTCTGGCTGATATAAATCCAGAAGCGGTTGAAAGCTGCAATCGCACGATTGCGAGCAACGGTTTGGAGGGGAAGGTCGCGGTCTACCAGTCCGATAATCTCTGCCAAATTCCATCGTCTGAGCGTTGGGATTTGGTCATCAGCAATCCGCCGCACTTCGACGATGGCTACTTCGAGGCTGAGCTGCGAGCGCATGACCCTGGCTGGCGCTTGCATCGCGAGTTCTTCACCACCGTCGGAAGGCACCTGACAGAGAGCGGCGTTATCGTTCTGCAGGAAAACAACAACGGATCAACGTCAACGACCTTCATGTCGATGATTGAGGAAGCTGGTCTGGAGATTCTGTTCGTGCACAACGAGAGTCCGACCAGAACGGCCGAGCATCGCTTTTACTACATCGTTATCGCGCGGAAGGGCGCACCATTGCCAAAATGGGTGTTCCAAGCGAAAGCGCGGGAACAGTAAGGCCAAAACCGGTTGGTTCTTTTAACTCCGGTCAGCAGTGACGAGCCGGATGCGGTCAAGTGTGGCATCCCGACCAAGAAGAAAATGGTTGCAGTGTTAATTCAGGCGCTCGTCGAGATGGCAACTTAAATGGTTGACGTTATCCGCTGGAACTTTCGACCGGCGGCTTGGTTGACTTGCGCTTCCGTCTAAGGACCGCGGCTAGCCACAGAAACAGCAATCAGGGAAAGTTGGCGTGAAGGCAAGGCTGACAAGTATTCTGGCTCGAGCTGGTTACGTGAGCCGTGGATCCGTTTACTTGATTATCGGTGTAATGGCTATCGCTGCCGCCCTTGGCGGTGGGCGAAATCCGTCCGGTACCAAGGACGCACTGAAAGCGGTTTTCGCTCAGCCGCTTGGTACCGCGCTTGTGGCTCTGATTGCCGCTGGTCTGTTGTGTTTCGCCGTCTGGAGAGGGGCTCAATCCATTTTTGATGCCGATAGGATCGGTTCTGACGGTCCGGCTTTCAGGAAGCGAATGGTGCAGTTCCTAAGCGGAGTCATCTATCTCTCCCTAGCCGTGTCCGCCATTACGTTAATCATGGGTTACAAGCTAAAAGACGACGGCCAAAGCGCCCGCGGTTGGACCAGCTACCTTATGAGCTTTCCCGCAGGCCGAGTGATCGTATTTATAATCGGTATTGCGGTCGTTTGCGCCGGCCTTAGATTCATTTGGAAATCCTGGACAGGAGAGATGGGGCATCGTCTTAAGGCAGACGCGAACCGCACTTTGGGGAAATTGCTCGGACGTACCGGTCACCTCGCGAGGGGCGTAGTGTTTGCTATCGCCGGTGGTGGCCTATTGGTGGCCAGCTACAAAGCTGATCCTGCGGAAGCGCATGGGCTGGGAGAAGCTCTGTTCCAGCTGCAGCAACAGCCTTTCGGTCCCTACCTTTATGGCGCCACTGCGCTCGGATTGTTCGCTTTTGGTGCTTTTCAGATCTTCATCGCCATTTATCGGGATATAGATCCTCCTACCGCATCCCTTCGGATGCGAACTCATTTGACCTAGAAATTGCCCGATCGAGATCCTCTCGCGGCATTTGAAGAAGCGTGTTGGCACTCGTATAGGTCGGCCAATCTCTGCCGGTGCCGACGGGGCGACTCGCGCTGATCACCGCCCGCGGAGGCGCTCTGCTAAACCGCACGAGCGACATCTGTATCGTAATACGCGCTTTCCGGGAGCGACGAGACTCATAGGTCGGTGACACTGAGCACAGACCGGTGCTGACGGACTGGACTGATCGTTCGCAGAAAAATGTTTAGGCTGACGGGCTGCAGGCGATTCGAGTGCGACCGTCGTCGTAAGGGAAATTCGATGCATGCGACTGCTATTAGCAGTGTGCCAAACTTGCCCACAACCATTTTTCATATCCCGTCTGATCGGGAGTGTGGAACTTTCGTGCCCTTTTGAAAGTATCCCATCACGCTCGGGCGATCCTTACTTTTGAGCTCTGTTGAAGATGGCCAACCCTACAGGCGCTGGACGATACGCCAGCATCTTTTTTCCAAGCCGGTTGCTTCGCGCTGGTTCCAGGATGGGACTAATACTTGTTGCCGCCATATTCGCAGTCGGCATAGCTTACCGGCTGACCCAGTTGTGGCTTGTTCCAGAGATTGTTATTGCGGTACCCGCGACGGAACCGGCTTATGAGGCAATCTTCGCAGGTCTCGCACGTGTAGCCGATCCAACGGCTTTAAAACTACAGTTGAAGGTTTTGCCTGACCTCGTAGCGACGAAGGAGGCCTTGGATCGGAAAGAGGCCGACTTCGCGGTCGTTCGTACCGATGTGGCCTTACCTGACAGCGGCTTGATCGTCGCACAGTTGCGCGACGACCCCGTCCTCGTAATCGCATTTGATGTCGATGCGGCTTCCACTAGGCAGGACGAAGAAGAATCCGTCCCCAAGCGTGGTGAAGGGAAGGCTACCGAGAACAAGGAGCCAAAAGAAGAATCCGATCTGCGCGACAAAAGGATAGCTTTATTTCCCGACAAGGCGGAGGTCGTGCCTCTAATGTCCTTGCTTATGGCGAACGACGTTCCAACTACAGTAATTCGGACTGTCGAAGGCTCGCTCGACGCGTTGGAGTCGGCTCTAAGGAGTGACGAAATTGATGCGATCGCTGTGGTGTCCCGGCCGAACGCGGTTAGGGCACTGGTTGCGTCAATGTCAGGGCACAAATCCTCGGTATTGCCGGTCACTGTGCCTGCTCCAGGTGGGAAAGCACCTTTGGTATCTGAAATCACTCTTCGAGCACGGTCTTTGGGTCCGAATCTGCCTGAGGAGGATGTGCAGACGGCAGCGTTATCATGGCGTCTGGTGGCGCATAAGGACGTGGAGCGTGCAACGGTAGCCGCATTCCTGCAGTCGATGTTTTCGAATCGTATTGCGCTCGCAAAAATCTCGGACCTTGCCTGGCCGATAAAGGGCGTTGCCGACGAGGATGCGACCTTTGCCAGGATCCCCAATCATCGCGGTGCTCTCGATTACTATAATCGGGAACAGCAGACATTTATGGATTTGTACGGCGACTGGCTCTGGATCGGCTTATTCGCGGCGGGTGGGGTGAGTTCCGGACTTGCATGGCTGGTCCAGTTGCTTTCACGCAGGCGCAAGCAGCTCATAGAAAGCATCTTGGATCGGTTGCTTGAAATCCTTAGCGAGGCACGGCGTGCCGTTACTGTTTCTCGTCTGGATGAACTTACTGTGGAGATTGACGGATTGGTAACGCATGCAGTCCGGCAAGCCCGTTGGCGGGCTGCCGACGCGATTTCAACAACAGCCTTGACCTTGGCAATTGACTCGAGTCGTGCCGCGATTACTGACCGCCGGGAGCGCCTGCTCCGCGGCGAGGGAACAAACGAAGCTTGCAAGACCACGCATCGGCAATAAGGATGTTCACGGTGTTGCGTAGCCGGTTCCGTGGAGCATTTGTCAAGCGGGGAAGCAAATTTGGCTAACTTAGTCCAACGCGGTCGACGCTCACGAAATTGCCTTGGCAAGGTCGCTTTGCAGGTGCGGCTTGCTGAGGCGGATGATGTAGCTGATGTCATCCGGCAGTTCTGCGTAGCCGGTTGCGATAATGATGGGTAAAGCGGGTGCTGCGGCGCTCGCTGCGATGCAGAACTATACCTTTTCCATTCTCTTGACCGGTCACGCTATGCCGCACATGACAGGTGCCCAGCTGGCGCGTGAGGTCATCAGGTGGCGGGCCTTAGTCATTTGATGCCCCAGATCCTCCAGCATGTGTGCCGTATAATTAAGGAGGATCAGCGGGTCATCGTCCACGACAAGAACATTTAGCATGTCACCATTTAGCCACCTCGCAGCTGGCACTGGTATAGCTGCATCTTTTGGCGCTGCAGGGATCGCATTCGTAGCCGGCAGGTTATGACGCACTGGTGTTTTGTCTGCGCAGCGTCAGCTCCACATAGGCGCCGTCACCTGAAACCGGACCTTACCGAAGATCAGCGATACAAGGTGCCGCCAAGACAGTCGCTTTATTGTGCCGGCAAGGCTGGAAAGAGCTAGACGAACGCGTTGAGCCCGCGGGTGGCACGACGGGTGTGAGTCCCTCACAGCGCCAACTCCCCCACGATTGGAGTGCGGCATCTGGCGCTGAGCTGCGCAGGATGTGCGTCCGCGACACGCGGTTGGTCTGAGCAAATCACGATAAGTTCCACTCCGTCCGGCGCGGAGGCCGAAGTAAAGGCCAACGAGCCGTTTGCACGACGCCATGTGTGGTGCAGGTTAGTCGTCTGACGACTTCGATGTCGTGCTGGTCCGATACCGCAAGAAGGTCGGCCGCACCTTGGATATGGGTTGTTATCAAGCGACAAGCGATCCCTCGAATCGCTAACGGCCTACGTCTACCAACGTCAGTGCATTCTCTTCGCCTGAGGTTTGCAGGACGCGGCGCGCAACCACCACCCCGACGCCAAATGAGAGTTTGCTAGGCATATCCTCGGAAGCGAAAACCGGTTCAAAACCGTAGCGCGGCAGATCGGCAATTTTCGCTGCGAAGAATTTTCTTGAGGCAATCAGATGCTGTCGCATGGGGCTCGTGTTCCAGTCGCCAAAGGGCTCGAACATGGCGACATGCCCCGAGCATACTGCGGCGATCTGCCCAAACACCTCGTCCCGAATTGCCTCCATCTGTTCCAGTGCCAGGATGCTATAGACCAAATCAAAGCTGTTCTTTTCGAACGGAAGGTGCGCGGCACTGCCCTGAAAAAAGCTGACCGCGCGATGCGCTTGATCGTCCACAATTGGCAGGGGCGAAAACGCCGCCAATTGATCAGGCAGCTTTGGGGAAGCCCGAAAGGTCTGAGCTATCTCATTCCCGGCCGAGGTGAGCTCGATGCCTGTAAATTTAATATCAGGAAATTGTGCGGCCAGGATCAGTAGATTGAGTCCCATTCCACTGCCGACTTCCAGAACGCGCGCCGGTCTTAGGGTCTCGATTATGCGCATCAACACAAACAGGTGGACCCGCTTGATGCCGCTGCTGTAGCCGAAATAGCGCTTGTCTCCCCACACGATCGGATCGAGATCGCCTGCTTGCTTCGTGAAGCGAGCCAGCGCCGCTTCCGGCGTCCATTTCTTCTCGTACACGTCGCGGACCCGATCCACGTCGCCCGAGCGGAACAACTTGCGCCACCATTGCGCTTTCTTGTTCACTTTAGTGCTAAGTTGCTTCGCCCTTTTGTCCCATTCCACATCGTTAGCAGGAACCGCTCGCTGGACGGCGGAGGCAAAAATGTCCTGGATCTGCTCGGGCCTGATTTCAAGGTTCAGTTTTTGCGCTACACCCGATGCGTCGTAGTTCGCATCTCCAACGGCGCGATCAACTTCCGAAATCGCCTTCTCAATGTGTTCGGCGGTCTCATCTAGGTTGCCCAACCTTGCGACGCGCAACAGTTCAACCAGGGTAGGCCGAATTTTTTTCGCTGTTTCTTGCTTGCCCGCCGACTTCGACAGCCGGTCATCCATGCGGCATCCTCCCCAACGGGCTGAATAGCGCCCTGCAGGCGGAAGCAATTCTACCTTAGGGTGAATAGCAATCGCAAGAACGAGGATAGGTCGATGCACAGACAACCACCCAGGGGCGGGGACCGCACGGGCAAAGTCCAAACTTCGGACTTTGATGATCTAGGTATAGACAAGCGCCGCGTTGCCGACGCGGAAAAGCGGGCCTTCGCGGAGTGCTGGCAAAGCTAAATGATCGAAGGCGCGCTGCGGATCATTGCAGAACTGCTTTTCGTCCAAACTGCGCGCTGGCTTTTGCGCCCATTCGGCATTCCCCGGAATGGCTGGAGCTTGTCCTCGGTATAAGCCTGTGGCTCGTCGTGGGCGCCTTACTCGTCGGGCTGCTGGCACGACGAGCCGTTGGGCTCCGGTGATGACTGTTCGCCTGCAATAGCCCGATCAGCTTCGGCGATCGCATTCTCCAGGTGCTGGGCCGCGTCAGTGAGGCCGCCAAACCGGGCGACGCGCAGCAGTTCAACCAGGGTGGCCCGGATTTGTCGGGCCGCTTCTTGCCTATCCTTCGACGGCCCCTCATTCATCCTGCCCACCCTTGCCCAACGTGGTCCCCACAATGCGCCGGGGCAGAACCCGTTCCACCTTAGGCTGAGTTCCCATGACAAAGGCCGGATTTGATCACAACTACGTAATTTGACGCATTCGATGCGTTTTTAATCAGGGGTTGCGACGGACAACGTTGCAAATCTGTAATATGTTACAGGTTAGTTGCGGCGACGGATGCGAGCGGGAGCGAATTCATGCCTCACAGACGGGCGGAATTGGCACAGTACATTTGCGATATCGGACAAGACCTCCTCCCATTGCTCAAGATGCACGGTCTTGATGCAACGGCGCACTGCCTGGAGTTGGCGGTTCACAGCGCGGCGACGGTGGTCAACCAATCGGGCGGAAGTATCGAACCGGCCAAGCCCCATCTGAAGCTTATTCGCAATTCGCCATAAAGCCACGCCAGTCACGGAACGAACTAGTCGCCACCTGAATTGGGAAATTACTGTTCATGGCGAAACCTCCGTTTTTCCAGCCCAGCTAGTCCCCCCGGCTAGCTGGGCCCTTTCGTTTGACCCTGCTCTGCAACAGGTGTTGCCCCGTTTGGATATAGGGTGTTCAATCCTGGAACGGAAGCTTGGTTAGTCGCGTGCGAGGTATCGTCATGGACGACGCATTCGTCTTGGAGCAGTTTCGCGACGAGTTCGATCCTGAAACACTTCAGATTCTAGCGCGAGCTTTCGACTTGTCTTGGCGCTATCTGCATCGGGTGCTAACGAATCCGACGGAAAGCGACCGGGAACGACTGGCCGAAATCGTCATGCACATCGGACGCAGCGGTGAACTCAAAACGATAAGAGTTGCCAATCGTGCAGTCGATACCTTCAGCGAAGAGGTACCGGCCCGCCTTCGATCGACTCGGACCGAGAAGCGCCAGCCGGAAAAAGTCGGAACGATCCAGCTTCAAGGCGGAGTCTAGATTTCTGCGCTGTCCTGAAATCTCAGAACCGCGGCGCGCGGCCGGGTTCTTGACCTTGATCCAATGCTTGCACGGCCCTGACGTGTAAGGCCGATCCCGTCGCTTCGACACGATGCCCTCAAGACCCATCTGACACCCCGCAGCGAGTACATCCGCCCGAATCGCCAACGAACTCAGACGCGAATTGAGAGCGGCTAACGAGCGTCGGTCTCGCGTGAAAAAGTCTTATTGGGATTCTTTGATGCTCTCGCCGCCCAAGATGATCCTTGCGGCACGCTTTCAAGCACCGATCCGTCGGGTGTCACGGTGATAAGGTGCACACAAGGCGCGACCTCCGCTACGCCCCTCGCACGATGCGAAGCTTCCTTGCGGATTGCGACCTCGATGGCAGCAGAGAGAGATGCGGCGGGAGCCAAGATGTTGATGTCGTCGCATCGAATTAAAACAATCCAGCCAGCCTGAATCGCTTCAAGCTGAGCACCGCATCCGATGCTAGCACGATACATACGACGACAATTGGTGACCGCTTCGGCGATTGCGAGATAGAGATGCGGCTTGTTGCCCACACCCCACGAGCCGTCAGGCGCAACGGTAACTATAGTCCAAGGGCGGTCTGATGCTGTGACTTCGAGAGCGCTTCCGCGACCTATGTTTGAAGCCGCGAATGCAATTACGAGGCCGATCAGTTTGCTTCTGTATGATGAATGCATGTGCGTAACACCTGCGCCGCGTCGCGTTGGTCAAACGCGGCGTGTCGGGCTCCCAAAGGCATTATGCTGCTTGATGCGTCGCGAACGACGCACGCACCATCTCACAACTGTTGCTTAAATCTGGTCGGCCGACGCCAAAGTTGTCTGCCCAAGACTGCAAAGCTTGCCGATAGCATCCTTCACTGCCGATGACCGCGATGGAATTCGGCTCGTCCATCTTCCAGGCAATGTGTTTTCTGTATACGCTACCACCGATCACGAGAAAAGCACCGGGCAAATCACTTAACTCGTGTCCTCAAAATTTGCGGTGCGGCACGGTCTATGACGGTCTGCAACAGCCAACGCGCAAAGCAATCAACAACCGTTTCAGCTATTCCTAAAATCTCAGAACCGCCGGCGCCTCCGGGTTCTTGACCTTGACCCAATGTTTGCACGGCCCTGACGTGTAAGGCCGGTCCCGTCGCTTCGACACTTGCCTTAAAGACCCGGGCCACAGGCCGCAGCGAACATATCCGCGCCGTCGCCTTCTAGATGCTCAGAATACACAATGCCGTCGGTGGAGCCCTCCAGAAGCGTGGCGAGCAAGTCCCTACGCATCGACAGCGCCCGCAAGTCTTTGCTGCCCAGCTGCAGTAGGTCGAAGCCGATCAGATAGCAGCGCTTGTCATGCTGCCGGGAGTGCAGCAGCGCGAAGTCAGCAGCGCCACCTTCGCCGTCGACCACGCCTTCGCCGTCGATCACAAACCTCTTGGACGGAAGCCGCCGTGCTGCCGCGACAATCGCAGGATAGCGCTCGCTCCGGTCATAGCCGCCGCGTGTGATGATCCGCACCGCGTCACCGTCCCGGCTGACGATCAGCCTGTAGCCATCATGCTTGACCTCGTGCAGCCAGAGCGGACCGACCGGCGGAACCGGCTGCCTGGTCGGGATTGATGGCTTGGGAATGCCGGCGGGCCAGCGGCCGTTCTGTTTACGCGGGGACCATTTCACGGACGATTCATGGTGATACGCGGGGCAGTTTTCAACGTTGTCTTGGTGCGACGATCGGCTTACGGACCTGTTTCATAACCGCTACGCTGCGCTTGGTGCGGAAGCGACGCTTATGACGGTCGAAAATGGAACTCAATGGGTGCGGCTGAGAACCGAATGCTTCGAATTGGGATGATCGTCGCGCTCTGCGCCGGCCTTCTTGGCTGCGCGGGGGTAGCGCAGTCGATCAGGGAAAGGGAAAAAGAAATAATCGATTCCAAGAAGATTCCGGATGCGACACTCGCACCTGATCAAGTCGGCTTGCTGAAAAAGCTATCGGATGACTCACAGGTGGTTTGGTCAAAGGCTGGCATGCAAGCGGACGGGAAGGTCTTCGTTTGCTACGTAACGAAGACACCCCAGAAAAACATCTACGGCAAAAAGCTCAGAGACTTGGTGTATGTGCACGCTGGCGTTTTTGAGAGCGCAAATACTTTCAATGAAATTTCCTCTGTGCTGCTTACTGACTCGGGATTTATCGCTTGCCGCGAGAAAGGCATTGATCCTCCAGTCAAAGGGGTTCTGCGAAATCGGTTCGACTTCACAGACAACTGACGACAAAAGAAAGTTTAAGCGATGAGACAGTGGTGCTCAGCACTGTTTCTACTTTGGTTCGCGGCGGGGGCAAGTGCCCATGATGGATCTGGGCGCGGACGCCCGGACGATGGCGCAACGAGCGACCCGGCTTCTGACGCACCTGCTGCTTTTGAACTCTCTGGCTCTTGGCTGACGGCTCATCTTTCGGAGCGGCCATCACGGAACCGATCGCGACCCGCGATGCGCCAATCAGAACAGCCGCAATCCTCCGGTGCTGCCCGGTCGGGACATCGGCAGCACTGCGATCCACACAATTGAAAAAAGACACACCCCGATAAAAATGGCCCGGTCTGCGGGGCCCGCGCCGGCTGAAGCGCGCTCAATCAAAGTGGCGGTTGGAGCCTTGCCTGACTGCCCCCGTTCCGGCCGTACGGAGGACCCGCGGTGTTTGGCGACGCGACAACGAAAGATAGCAGAGGCTCAAGACCTGGCCGAGATGCAACTCGCTCATTTGCGGCATAATCGGCTGACGATTTCTGGAGATGAGGCACAGCCTTTTTTGGCCCGTGAAATCTTGCGCTTGCATCGCGAAGGTGAGCAGGACGCCCAGCGTCTGGCCGACCGCGCGATCAGCCTACTTCGAGAACATGTCCAGAGGCAGGAATCCGCGCTGCGCATCGTCCGGCCTTCAGACCGCGATTAATCCGGTTCGTCGTCGAAATTGTAATACTGTCTGAGGACGAAGGTCCGTATCGCGCTGGACAGGTTTGCAGTCCGCCTCTGCCTATCAAGCTCCGAGATCAGTTTGCCTATCGGCATCCCTCGTGCGGCAGCGATAGCGACGATCTCAGCCCAGAATTCGTCTTCAAGTGAAACCGACGATTTCCGTCCGTTGACCACCACGCTTCGTTTGGGCATCGACTTGTGGCGATCGCGGGACTTGATTGTGATCATTCAGACCGAGCCCGGCACTGCTTTATTCGCGGACACCGGCCTAAAAACCTGTCTCGCCGCAAACCCAAGACGACGTGGAGTCGTATCAGGCGTGGAAGCGCCTGCGGGGCCTCTCAAACTTAGATCTTCCGAGCATATATCCGCCGCGTTAACAAACTGCTGTCGCATCAACTTTTACTCGTCATTTATCCCGTTGATTTAGGTTCCCAATTGACCGCTGCGGGGATCGAAGCAGCGAAATTTGTGCTTCGAGGTATATCCATGGCGATATGCAACCCGATGTTTACGACCCGCGACGACGAACACAAAAGAACGATGGTGTTCGCTGAAATCGCACTTGAACGGATAAAGGCGCTGCGTCAGCCGGCGACCCCGCGAAACTTCGAGTTCTGGTACGCCTACGCAACCGGTTTTCACCCTTCTCTAAATCACTCCGTCAATGAAACTATCACGCGCACCGGGACGTTTGGCGACCTCGATGTTGACCGCATATTCAGTAATTATCTGTCGTTGCCACGACAAAGCGAACGCATCGATGAAGTCGGCGGGCGCGTCCTGCATGAAATCGATCAGATCATTTCTTTGGTCGAAGCTAGTGTTTACTCCACCAGCAAGCATTCCCAACGTCTCGCCGGCGTGACACGCAGACTTCCTGGGGCTGACCGCGAGGCTCTGCGAGGCATCGTTGCAAGCCTGATTCAGACTGCTAAAGAAATCGAGGACGCGAATCGTAAGCTTGAATCAAACCTCACTGCGTCCAAGCACGAGATAGCTAAGTTAAAAGAAACACTCGAAGTTGTTCGCAATGAAAGTCTGACGGATCCACTGACGTCTCTTGCGAACCGAAAATTCTTCGACCAAAGCCTGTCCGGTGCGATCTCCCAAGCTATCTCGCGCAACGAGCCGCTATCGCTGTTGATGACAGACATCGATCACTTCAAGATATTCAATGACACCTACGGGCATCTCACTGGCGACCAAGTATTGCGGTTGGTAGCAGCTTGTGTGAAGCAAAACGTCAAGGGACAGGACCTTGCGGCCCGCTATGGCGGTGAAGAATTTGCGATCATTCTGCCGAACACCGATCTCCGCTCGGCGGATACGCTAGCAAGTCAAATCGGCCGCGCGGTGATGAGCAAGCAGTTGATGAAGCGCTCTACCGGTGAATATCTCCGCAGCGTTACGATATCAATTGGAGTCGCGACCCTGAAAGGGAACGACAGTCCGCAATCTCTGATCGACCGCGCCGATAGCTGCCTTTATGCCTCAAAGCGTGCGGGGCGGAATCGAGTAATCTGCGAATCCGACCCGTTAATGTTAGTAGTCCCCAAGGCCATCCCCTAAAGGATGCCGGATTGAAGTGCCTCCCTTCTCGTGCAGACAGCAATGCTGGGACCTAACGCCACCGAAGCAGGCGGCAGGTGGTTTGACTGGTTTTCGATGCGCTGCTGAGAAGTATGGCCAGCGACATCAGGACAGACTACAGCTCCGCAGCGCCACGCGTTGACCCGCAAATTGCGAAGCGTGTGAAGGCGCCGCGAAAAGTGGATATCGCCGTTGGAGCGCGCATCGAAATGCGTTTGTCCCGGCGAGTGCCGAGTTAGAGCGCTTTCAGCGCGACCTCGAAGCACCGTTCGCCTGAAGCTGTTTTTTTGCAGATCTGGCTTGGCCTCAAGGCGAAACGGTAGAGTGGCCGGCGAGCCACGACGGCTGCAATAGGTTTGGAGAAGCAGGGACTGAAAATGTAGATACGTGCTGCTACGAGCTCACGGCATTTAACATGGGCTAGAAATGGCGCTAATGGTTCGTTAACCACGATTTGTTAGTGGAGACGAAGGAGAGTGCCATGACCACATTGCCAACAACCAACGCCACTTTGGTCGGGTCAGACGCCTACCTTGCCAAGATGAAGGCGCAATTACTCGCCTCCAAGCAAACCGATCCGAGTGGCAACACGGTCGTTCCTCGATCAAATTCCGCACCTGAAAGCACGTTTCAACAGGAGCTGGCACTAGCTGGGTCAGCCTCCGCACGGAGTCCCACATCTCAGTCGGTTATGCAGACACAATTGGTCGCTACTCAGCAAAACGCACCACAATCGGCGACGTCCCGAGAATATGCTGCATCTGCTCAGCCCGATGTTTCTCACGCTGCGCCTACTCAGCCAGCCGTGACTCCTACCGAGAGCAGCTCCTCCAAGCCCGACACAGCGGTAGTCGATGTGGCCTCGCGATTTGGCACCCCTTATTTTGCGGCCTCCGGTCATCTGGTTATTCCAACGTCGCTGCCGGAGTACCCTGATTTGGCGGCCATTCCAGCACGGACGATTGCGCCAACGGCACGTGTCATCGATCCCGCGACTGGGAAGTATGCGCCCAGGGGGTTTGAATCACGCGCTCAACTCGACGCATACAGGTCCGCCATCGTGGCCAACAGTCGCGCCATGTACGCGTACTTTCAGGAGATTGGCGCGATCATCGATCACGGCAAATCCATTATCGCGGCCACCGCGACTCCTGACCAGAGTGTGACGCCACCGCAAGGCCAATAAAGAAACGAGACCACCAGAAACCGAGCGACTGGCGCGGGCCGTCTCTATTCCTTCAAATGGGCTGTTATCCAGTCCGCGATCGCGTTTGTTGTTTCGTTGCCGACCGCGAAGCCGAGCCATCCAAGTCCCGGATGGCGAAGGAACATGACCTGCTTGTCGTCGATAGCCTCGACCCGCAGAGCGATCTTC
>CAZXJZ010000033.1:23041-30864 GCA_964641065.1 uncultured Hyphomicrobiales bacterium
TTGACGATCATCTTCAAGTTCGCTTCTGTCGGCTCGGAGGGCACAGGATCTTTCAATTGTATGCGCAGACTGGCGAGCTGAATGATCAGTTGATCAATCGCCTTTGCATCCAGCGCAATGGTCTCCGTCACGGTTCCGTCGGAAACGACTTGTACGCCGATATAGGTGCGCTTGTTGTCGACTGCGAAGCGAAGCTGCTTATTTTCTGACATCAACAATTTTCCTGCCCGCCAAATCGGCGGGTTGACGTAAACGTTGGGAGCTTAGGATCAAGCTATCGGTGCGATGCTTTCGTGATAAGCATCAATTGTGTCCGTCGACCCAACGATCATGATCGTGATGTCGTTTTGCATGTTCCACACCGAGCCGACTTGCAAGGCCGCTCCACCATCTCTGTCACTGCGATCGACGAATACTATGGTATCGTTATCGACGACCACATCGACACCTTGCGCGACTTCCAAGAAGGCCGAGAGCGCAGCCTTCATAAATGCAACGCTGTCGTGCTTGATGATCGGCGCGCTCATCGACGCCACCGGGACGCTGTCAACAGTCTCCGGTTCGGTTGTTGGTGCCGAAACCGCGGGCGATGCATTAATCGCCGAAGGGCCCACCTGCATCGGCGCACTGCTTTCCGGAATGAAGAGCGCAGCAGTGTCGATGGATGAGGGACCAGATATCTCGATAAGGAGGGCGCCGGGGTCGAGAATGTAAATGCTCGGATTTGTTGCCACATCCTCTGGGATCAGACTAGCTGTCTGGATAACGCCGTTCAGAAGAGAAAGGAGCTCTGTCGGGGCGACCGACATCGGCAAGTCATCAGCAGCATTAGTGAGATCTTGGATAAGGCTCAAAGCCAACCCGTACACTTGACTGACGGATTCGGGTGAAGATTGCGCCATACTGGCTATAAATTGTAATGCCTGGTCGACGATGCTTGGCCCTGCGGCTGGATCATTGAATTCGATGGCTGAATCTGTGCCATGAATGTCCGTGAAGACATCCGATGTAGTCAAAAGCATCTTTGCGAGTTCAATCTCCATTGGAGCGGCATGCGGGTTCTGAATAGTTCCTCCAAGATGTGCAACTTCAAACCCGCTCGCTGATGTCGCCATATCAACCGCATGTGCGACCGAAGTAATCCTTGCTGTCACGTCCTCACCTAGAGAGGCTTGCTCAGACATAGATCCGATTATCATTAATCGGCCGCCATCGAGCGCCGCTCCGGCTTTATCGAGAAGATTGAAATCATTGCCAACGATGGAAGCCATCACAATTGCCGCCACAATGGCAAGTGTTCGCTCCGCCTCCCATCCTCCGTCGCGGTTGGACACGCGCTCATAGTTAGTCCAGTTGAGGTACGGAAGTTGCCCTGACGAGCCGGAGCCTGCCATCCGATCGCCGCTCGGTTCCGCTGCCAAGGCCGAGCTCTTTAGCCCGTCCGAAAGCAGGAGGATCGTTGCCACAAATGCGACCATAAGAGCATTCGGATGGATCACAAGCCGACGGACATTATCGGGGGATTGCGGTACAACGACCACCTCTGGCTGGCCCGATAAGAAAGCATCGATCAGGCTGCGAAAATCGAGGCCTCGCAGGACCCGATCTCCGAGCGCGGGGATGCCGATCACATAGAGATCATCAATTCGGGCGAAGTGAGCGACGACATCCCCGGTGTCACTGCGACAAAAGACGAACCATGGATCGCCTTCGTCGGAGAAGCCCTGCTCTGTATCCAGTGCTATTCCGGATTTGGAGAGAATGTCGCGTACACGATAGAACTCGGCGACCTCCTGTCGACCCCATTCCCGAACGCGGCGGGGCCTGGAGAACAAGGAAACCACGTTCGCGCTCATAAATATCCCCGCGCTGTCTTTGTTTAGCGGCGTCCTTAGACTGCC
This sequence comes from uncultured Hyphomicrobiales bacterium, assembly GCA_964641065.1. Classification (GTDB taxonomy): domain Bacteria; phylum Pseudomonadota; class Alphaproteobacteria; order Rhizobiales; family Xanthobacteraceae; genus Pseudorhodoplanes. Next base: position 24,943 of record CAZXJZ010000033.1, read on the forward strand.
GGATCACTTCTGATCGTCGAAAAGGATTTCGAAGGTCACCGGATCGTAAAATCGCATCAGGTTGTAGACAAAGTCTCTGGGATTGACCCTGAGCGCCTCGGCGCAAGCGCGGTAACGGTCCGGCGGCAGCCGACCGCGTCCAGTCTCCAATTGTGAAATGAAGGTATAATATTCGGCACCGATAGCGTCAGCAAGCTCGCGCTGAGACAACCCGGCCTTCTCGCGCAAGTCACGCAGCCATCGCCCCGCTTCGCGGCGGAGCTCTTGGACCTGGACATCTGATCGGCGTTGCGGATTGGAGTACATCTCGCCTCCCAACTCTAAAGGAGCCTTTGTACAGTATTCCGCATAGTGAAGCCGCGAGTAAAGGATTTTCTTGCCAAAACTGTTACCTAAGGTGATTATTACGCCAGTTAGGGTGTTGCAACTATAACGAGATAAAGCCTCAGTTGCGCCACCGGCGATGTGTGATCAACCATATGCCATTGCAGTGGGTGACTATGTTACGGACCATGAATTTGACGCCCGTGAAAGGGATGGCGATTGTTGCTTTCGTTTTTGCGCTCACAGGCTGCGCGGGCACTGAAGGCGCTTATCATGTCCACAATGCGACAGGGCAGCCCATTCCAAATAATGCGTTGGCCGACGAATTTTTCCTGGATGGCACCGGTCCAACCGGACGCAAACTGGCGCCGAATGGTTCTACAGTGCGTTATGTGCCACCTGCGCTCCCGGCCACACCGATGCGCAGAGTCGCGCGCTCGCAGCCGGCGGCCTCTGAACCCGCTGATATCACTTCAGGTACAACGGGTGTGAGGAGCTCGGTACAGGGCGACACGAGGACGTTTAATGAGTGGTTGGAGGATGAGCGTCGTGAAGACGCACGAATGAGGTCCATTATGGATATCTGCCGCTGCTGATTTTAAGTCACGTCGATTGTGACCTCAATCTTCAGATAGCTTTTCTTATTTGGAAGCTCAAAAGGCAACGCCACCCCGGTCGCTCGACATAATGGGCTTTATGGGAGCTCTGACGCTAGGTCAGGGACATTCCGGCAAGACGGCGTACTTCAGCAAGTCTACGCGATTACCGATCATGTTCAGAAAGAGGTCCAGAGGAAGACCTTTTTCTCGAACAGTTCGAAGGCCTTAATTCGATTGAGCAGACGTTCCAGCGGTCGTGGTGACATTCGTGAGGTCAGGAGACTATGCCCATTTGGGGCGGTTCACTCTTCGATCTCGCCCCAGCTTTAGCGACAAAGTCGATACTGGCTGCACCAGACCAAGCCCCCTGGTAGCGAGGACGGCTGCGCGGGTCGCGTAAACGTCCGGACGGTTCGCTTTGCTCGCATCTGCAATGTCTGAAAACGAAAATCCCCCTCCAGGCGAGTGCTGAAGGGGGCTTGTTAGAGCCCGGGCGCTTCACAACGAAGCGCCCGGCATTTCGTAAAATTAGACGATCTGCGGCACGATGTCCGTCTGGGTAAACCCGTCGACTGGACCATTAGCAGTACCAACACCGATCAGGATAACCATCGAGTCGGCAGTACCGTCTCCGTTCGTATCGGCACCCACGACCGTGTGGGTGGTGCCGGCCGCGAGGAACAGATCATCACCCGCATGGGCAGCGATCTGGTTTTCGCCGATCGCGAAGTCGAGGGTGACCTCGGCTGCGGCGAACCGGACCGTACCATCGAGCAGGGAGTTGATGTTGGCCAGTGCATCGAGCAGGCTCACTGCATCGGCATTCTCGGCGTAGTTCAGCAGGGTCCCGCCTTGGTTCAGCCCTGAGAAGTTCAGGAAATCCTGAACGTTACCGGCATCCCAGTCCATGATGCGATCGATGGAGGCGAGCGCGTCGGCATCGGTGGCAATCGCACCAAAGTCGATCCCGTCGAAGAGACCATCGTCGTCGGAGGCCTGTGTCGAGATCGAGGCGAAGTTGCCCGCGGTCTCGATAACAAACGTATCCGAACCGAACTGGGAATTGTCGTCGGTCAGATCCTGATCGGCAACCGCCGCAACAGTCTCGTCCACGACCGCTTCTTGGGTGTCGGCGCCGGCCGCAACACCAGTCTGCACGTTCGTCGGAGCCGGGTCCGCATTGTCAGTAAGAAGCACCGGCGTCAACGCTGGGGTCGCCGGAACCCCGGCACCGGCACCGCCGCTGACCCCAAGATCGATGAGTTCACCGCCTGCGAGACCTGTGGCGTAGATATGGACCGTCGCATTCGCAGTTTCCACCACGACAATCGCGTCGGGGTACGCAGCAGAGAACGCAGGATCGCCGATCACAGCATTAGCGAGATCCTCCAGCGAGTCAGCGGAGTAACTACCGCCGCCCGGAAGATCCACGGTGACCTCAACTTGCTCACCAACGTCGAAGCCGGTGACATTGAGGGTGTAGAAACCGTTGATCGTGGATTCATTCACTACCGCCGCGATGCCGATGTCCGTCCCGTCGGCGCTCACGACCCGAAGCACGCCTGCTCCTTCGTTCGTCACCGTAAAGTTGGCATCAGCGATCTGGGTCTCGAGATCGGCCGCGATAAAGTCCACCATATCGCTGATGCTCGCGAAAGGCTCCGCGATAACAACGGTATAAGTGCTCCCATCGACGTCGATGTCTACCGTGTCACCCACATCGAGGATTTCGGTAAACGTCAGTTCCTCGATATCGGCGATCGCCGGAACGTTGGTCGTGACCGTGGCAACCTCGAACGCATCGCCATTTTGCAGGCTCTGGATCGAGACCACGTTGCCGACAACGCTGACATTCGCAACACCGGCAAGTGCGGCGTCGAGAAGGCCTTCGAGCGCAGCAGCCACCGAGTTTTCGTCGTCGACCGCGGTCGCGGCATAGACCACCAGCACCGGTGCCTGCCCGATGATACCCGAGACAGTTACGGCGAAGGAGTCACCCGGCTCAACGAAGTTGATCTCGATCGTTGAGGTTTCCGGGTTGCCCAGGATCGGTCCGCCGGCAGGATCGTTGCCGTCGGTTGCATCCCGATCGCCCCAATGCTCGTCCACACCGGCACCACCGGCAACAATGTCGTTGCCGCCGCCACCCTTGACGAGATCGTTTTGAGCGCCGCCGTCCAGGTTGTCGTTGCCAGCCCACCCGTACAGGGTGTCTTCGTTCTCGTCACCGTCGATGAAGTCGTCGCCGTCACCACCAACCAGGTCGTCGTCGCCGAGCCCGCCAGTGATGAAGTCGGTACCGTCACCGCCTTGGGCGGCGTCGTCACCTTCTCCACCGTTGATGATGTCGATGCCGGCGTTACCGAACAGCACGTCATTATTGAGGTTGCCGTTGATAACGTCGTTGCCGGCACTGCCGATGAACACGTCATCGCCGGAGCCGCCGGTCAGCGTGAGACCGAGAACGCCAGAGTTGATGTCGGACACCGCGGTGTGATCAGCCTCGGAGAAGACATCGAGCAGACCACTGTTCTGCATTTCAACACCACCGGTGTTGCCGGTCGCATCGATCGTGGCCAACGAGTTCAGAACTCCGGTGGAGAGGAGCTGGAACTCATTGTCGCCGGTGGCGTTGATGGCGGTCAGGTTATCCATGCCGCCGTCAAAGGTCGTTTGCACACCGAGGAATTGAAGCCCGTTACCACCGAGATTCATCACCCCGACATTTCCGGCGAAGGTAATTGCGTCGGAAAGAACCGAGAAGTCGTCAAAGTGGACCGAAACGTTAGCGGCAGCGGCCCCGGACGTCAGGAACGTCATGGTCTCGCCGTTGCCCAAGGCGTCTGCGAAGTCATCATCCGCCGGGAAGTTGCTCAGCAAAGGCGGTAGCTCATCCTGGAAGTGGAAGATGGTACCGGCGGGGAGGGCATCGGTGTTGATGACGGTCAGACCGAACCCAGCATCAGAGAGACCATCCATCAGCAGGATGTCTCGGACCTGTTGGCCCATGAACGCTGCGTTAAACTGACCGCCCGGGAGAACGCCCATCGCCTCGGTGAAGGCGACGCGTTGGTAATTCACCAGCGGATTGTCCGTCGCATTGCCAGTGACAGAGGTTTCGTCCCAGAGCACGGCGGTGTTATCAGCACCAGTGCCACCATCGAAACTAGACGCTCCGAACCCCGTAACCAGGGAGTGTCCGATTACAGTCGTATCAGCTCCCGTACCGCCGAAGAAGTCGAAGTCGTTAAAGCCGGATTCCGAGAGGTTGATGTAGAGCGAGCCCGTCATGGCCGACGCATCGATGAGTGATGCGGTGTTGCCCATGTCGTCGAAGAAGGAGTCGGCCGAGGTGTAAGCCGGGTTAGCGCCGAACAGATCGATCGCAGCCGGACCTTCACCGATCACGGCATTGGCATCACCAGTGAAGAAGAAGGTCGATGTGCCATTGCTGCGGAGTTCATCAATCCGCGAGTCAATATTGACGAAGTCGACGGTCAGAGTTTCAAGAGCAGCTGCGTCGCCATCCCCAAATTCGCCGCCATTTCCTTCGGCATCCTGGGTGATCAGGATGTCAGCGCCATTTACCTCTTCGACCTGGATGGTGAGGGTATCATTGTCGTGCCCAACCCCGTTCAGTGCCTGGAGGTCGAAGTCAATCTGGACATCCATTTCATCGCCCAGTGACGGATCCTGGATCAGGATTGTGCCACCAGCATTCTGCATGTCCCGTAGCATGATGTCTGAGTCGGGGAGCGGCAGCTGAACGTCTTTGACGTCGTAATGCTGCGACATGTCGACAATGACGTCTTCACCAAACACCGAGGTTTGCACTTGGTTGTGAACCCTCAGTATCTCTACATTGCGAGTTTCAATGCCGGTGGATACGACATCCTGGAAGGCCGAAGCGACGCTGCCGCTTAGAGTGAGGTCAAAGATATCGCCGGTGTCATCGCCGCCATTAATCTTGTCGCCCGACCGTGCCGTCGAGGACGCGTCGACGTTGATTGGGCCAAACGCGAAGTTCTGACTGAAGTTGGTGCTGCCGATGAAGGTGTCGTTGTCGGAGGTCGCGACATTCGTTGTATTGATGTTGTCGGTACCCAACTGTAGGCTGACAATGTTACCATCCTGCACGTTGCTCACGTTGATCGTCAGGGTCTCTGTGTAGGTCAGCCCTTCGGGGTCCGTGACTTTCACCGTGATTTGGTGGCTGGTGGCTGTCTCGAAGTCGAGCGATGCGCCGGCCTTCAAGCTGACCACGTTTCCTACGATTTCGAACAGGCCGCTCGGATCATCAACCAGCGTGAATGTGTGGACGCCAGGGAACTCCGGACCGGGGTCAACGAAGGAGAGCGTCATGATTGGCGTGACGGTCGAGATATCCTCGGCAACCGTAGCGTTGTCCGGGGCGATGTCGGTCGGGGCGTTCCCGACGTTGGTCACATTGATGGTCAAAACTTCCTGGTAGGTTTCACCGTCCTGGTCGGTGACCTGCACGGTAACAGCGTGGCTGGGTGCAGTTTCAAAGTCGAGCGATTCGCCAGCTTTGAGCTTCAGTTGGTTACCGACGATCTCGAACTTTGCGCTCGCATCGGTGATGAGCTGGAACGTGAAAGTGTCGCCGGCATCGGGGTCGACAGCGGCCAGCGTCGTGATTACCGAGCCCGCTGCAATGGTTTCAGCAACGGACGAGGTGTTTGGAGTGATGTCGGTCGGAGCGGCGTTCTTCAGGTCGCTATCGGACCCAAATTCGGCCGTCCCGGCTGCGAGGTCCTGCTGATAGTCAAGGACGTCGCCGTTGAACTCAGCACGCACGTCCTGGCGCTGGAGGAAAGCAAGAATAATTTGCTCTGGTTTTTTCAGGCCAACGAGTGCTGCTTCGTCGGCAGGAGAGAGATCGTCTTCGTTTTTGTCTTCCATGATATCGTATTTTGACTGGTTTTAAATGCATTTTGTGTTTTTTTTCTTGTTTTCGGTTTTGTTGTTTTTTTTTTCT
>CAZXJZ010000034.1:0-30506 GCA_964641065.1 uncultured Hyphomicrobiales bacterium
CCGATGATCAGCCGGTGCGCATGCAGCGCGCCCTTGGGCGGCCCGGTGGTGCCGGAGGTGTAGATCATCATCGCGGGATCGTCGGCCGATGTAGCCTCGGCCGTGAACGCGTCGGACGCCGCCTGCAGGAGCGAGGCAAAGCCGATCGCGCCATCCGCTTCGCCATCGGTCGAGATCACGAGCTTCAGGTCGGGCGGAGTGTCGCCCAGACTAGCGAGCTTCTGCACGCCAACATCATTGGTGACCAGAACCTTCGCGCCGGAATTCTGCAACCGGTAGGCCAGCGCCTCGGTGCCGAACAGCAGCGCCAGCGGCAGCGCAATCGCGCCAAGCTTGTAGATCGCCACATGCGCGAGCACCGCTTCCGGCGATTGCGGCAGCAGGATCGCCACCCGCTCCCCGCGCCCGACGCCGTGTGCCCGCAAGGCATTGGCGAGCCGGTTCGACCTCTGCATGAGCGCACGAAACGAAATCGTCTCGGTTCCACCATTGCCGTGGACATGGATGATGGCAGCGCGATCGGGCTCGGTCCGCGCCCAGCGATCGCAGACATCGACGCCGATATTGTAACGGGCAGGAATCTCCCAGCGAAATTCGCGATAGAGCCTGTCGTAGTCCTTGATGAATGGAAGCATCCCGGCAGCCTTGCGGGCGGCAAGCTAGTCGGGCAAGCAGCCTGCGTCCAGTGATTGGTGCATGTGATGAACGATGGCAGCCCCGCGCCGCTGCAATGGCGACCGATGAGTGCGGCCGATCTCGCCGCGGTCGACGATCTGTCGGCCCGTATTCACCCGGATTTTCCCGAACGGCCGGAGGTCCTGGCGGAAAAATTCCGGCTGTTCCCGCGCGGCTGTTTCGTACTTGCTGCCGCCCCCGAGGGCCAGCCGAACGGATATTGCTTTTCTCATCCCTGGATGTTCGGCCCCCCGCCTGCGCTGGACACGATGCTCCGCGCGCTGCCGGAGGCCGCGACCACGTATTTCATCCACGATCTCACCGTCGAAGCATCTTTGCGGGGCAGGAATTTCGCATCCACGCTGGTGCCGCGGCTATTCGAGGCCGCCCGCGATGCTGCACTCCGCCGGATGATGCTGGTCGCGGTCAGCGGCAGCACGCCGTTCTGGATGAGGATGGGGTTTCACCGGACCGGCGATGACCAGCTTCAGGCTGCGACCCGCGCGAAATACGGCGCGGGTGCGGTTCACATGAACCGCGACCTGGCGTGACCGGCTATTGCGCGACCTGCGCCATGCGCTGATCCGGCGAAGCCAGGATCAGCGCCCAGAACACCTTGTATTTGGTGTTCGGCACATAGACCGCGGCGATCCCCATCTGGGTGGCGCCCTTCAGCAGCATATTCGCCTTGTGCGAAGGCGAGTCGCGCCAGCCCGAAAAAGCCTCGGCAAGCGTATGATAGCCGGCGCCAATATTCTCAGCGCCCGTTTGTGCCTTGTAGCCCGACTTGCGCAGCCGCTGCTGGAAATTGCCGGCGACGTTGTGATCGAGCTTGTCCTTGGTCGCCATCGCGCGCGCCTGCTCTTCGGCCATCCGCATCAGCTGCGGATCGAGCGTCACGTCGCCCAACATGTTGTTGCGCCGGTAGCCGGAAATCATCGAGGCCGCGGCCTGCGGATCGAGTTGGGCGCCTTCGCGGGCCATGCTCTGATAGAATGTCGGCTGCGACGGCAGGGGCTCGGTCGCGCAGCCCGCGAGCGCCAGACCGAGCCAACACAATATTGCTGCAGACATCGGCCGCCCGCCTACCATCGCCTGGAATCCCCCGATCGACCGAATTGGCCGGAAATTGGTAACCAAACGGTAAATGCCGTCTGGAACCCACAAATCACCGCGCTTTCGGCTTTTTTGGGGCCGGCCGCGTGCGGGCCTCGGTTTCGGGCGCGTCCGGCTCGTCGTCCTCGGCCAGGCCTTCGATGTGAATGTGCCGGTGCGGGTACGGCATCACGATACCCTCGGCCCGGAAACGCTCGAGAATCGAGAAACAGATATCGCTCTTGATTCCTGCACCGTCGCCGAGATTGCGGACCACCCAGCCGAGCTCGAAATTGATGGCGCTCTCGCCGAAGCCCGTCAGAAATACGGTCGGCCCCGGGGTCTGCATGACATGCGGGTGCGCCTTTGCGATCTCCAACAGGATGTCTCGTACCTTTGCAACGTCGCTGTCATAGGCGACGCCGATTGCGACCGCCACCCGCGCGAACGTATCGGTATGGGTGCGGTTCTTCACCACCTGGGTGATCAATTCGGAATTCGGGATGATGACGCTCGCGCGGTCGCCGGTTTCGATCTCGGTCGCCCGCACATGAATGCGGCGCACCCGCCCCTCTTCACCCTTGACCGCGATGATATCGCCGACCCGGATCGGCCGCTCCGCCAGCAGGATCAGCCCGGACACGAAATTCGACACCACCGATTGCAGGCCAAAGCCGATACCGATCGAAAGAGCGCCGGCGACCAGCGTGATCTTCTGAAAATCGACACCGAGTTGCGCAAGCGCCAATGCGCTGGCGACAATCACGCCGAGATAACCGAAAATGGTGGTCACGGAGTTCTGCAGACTCGGATCGAGCGTGGTGCGCGGCAGGAAGCGGTTGTTGAGCCAGCCCTGGACCGCACGCGTTGCCAGGATTCCGATAATGAGAATCGCAAGCGCGATCAGGATCGTGGTGAGCGATATCGAAATCTCGCCGATGCGGAATCCGAAGGTCGCGTCCTTCAGCACGCCGACAAAATCCGCGGCGAAGATGCCCCACGGGCCAAGCAACGGCATCAGCACGACCAGCACCAGGAGCACCCGGATGACCGCGGACAGCAGCGTGCCGAGCAGATCGATCGACCGCGGCTTCATGCCAAAGAAATGCGCAACCGAACGTCCGCGCGGCGTGGCAGCCGTCAGCACTTCAGTGAACAACGCGTCGACGAAGGTCAGCAGAATATAAAGCGCGCCGATCAGACCGAGCGCGGACAGAAAGCGGCCGGCGAGGAAGGCTGCCAACCCGATGAAGCCGGTCACCAGCGCGGCAATGATGCCGATTGCGAGCAGCCATCCTGCACTCCGAAGCCAACCGGCGCCGGCGACATCGTCTTCAAGCGTTTCGCGGTTGCCCATCAGGAACAGGAACCGGCACAGCAAAGCGGCAATCACGGCAGCGAAGATCGCGTTGGTCGCAACCGTCAGAATGACCGGCGCCACGATGATCTGCAGGATCGCATTGATCAAAATGATCGCGCCGAGAATGCGGGCGACCCAGGTCAATTTCGACGCGACAAGGCCTGCGGTCTCCTCCTTCACCGAAAGCAGACGCCGGTCGGGATCGCCCGGTGCAAACAGCCCGACAGCGACCCCACGGCCGAAGGCCGCAATCGTGACCGCGATCGCGAGCGTCAGGCCGATATTGCCGATCCGCTCGGTCAGCAGGCCGAACCCGTTCAGGATCAGCAGCGCGCCGATGACGATCGCTGGCGCAGTGATGGTGACGCGCAGCAACGACAACAACGCGAAGAACGACTTGGCGAAGCGGGTGCCAAGCTCTTTCGGCCGGAAGTCGCGCCGCACGAACCAACGCAGGAACAGTGCCGCGCTGACGAAGAACACAAACAACGCGAGGCCTGCCGCGCCCAAATTCCATGAGGTTGCGCTGGCGCGGAAATGATCCATCCAGCCCTGCGCCAGCAGCTTGACGCCAAACCATGCATCCGGCGCGGCCTTGAATGCCTGGGTCCAAAGCGCCGGATCGAGCACGCTCGAGGAGCGGCCAAGCAATTGTTGTGTGAACAGCCCGCGGCGGCGTTCGGTGATCCGCACCGAAATATTGTCGGCGCGCAGCATCAAGAGCCGTGTCTGTTTCAGCGCGCCGTCGAGCGCCGCGCGCCGTTCCTCCAGCCGTGCGCGCTCTTCGGTGAGGGCCGGGTCCTCCTTCGGCTCGGCCTCGTCAGGCGCATCGCCAAGCTGCTTCAGCCGCGCTTCGACATCGACCAACCGCGCGTCGAGCGAACTGATGATCTCGCGCAGTTCATCACGGACCGGCTCCAGCCGGCCACGATGCTGAACCAGGGTCGAGTCGCCGATATCGGGACTTCGGAGCGACGTCTCAATCTGATCGATAGCCTCTTTCAGAGGCTCGATCGACGCCATCGTCCGCGACAGCCTCGGCCGTTCCGGGTCCGGCGCAGCCGGTTGCGCCGCAGGATCTGCAGCCTTTGGCGCCGGACTGGCCGCTTTTGGAGCGGCGGCCTTGGGAGCGGCCGCATTGGGCGCGGCAGCCTTCGGGGCGGTTTCCTGCGCGAGGCTCGCCGTCGAAATGGCGGCGGCCATGGCCAGCAATACCGATGCGGCGGAGAAACGGCGGATCAGAACATGAATCGACATTGGCCCTGTCAAGCAGTGGAATCGGAGGGCATTGTGGCATGCTCCGCCACGCAATCCCCCCATGCAAGGCGCCGCGCCTGCCGGAAGCGCGCGCCGTCCCGCTTTGACAGCAGGTTCTGGCTGGCGGTGCCGTTTTGCTCGCACAGCTTCAGGGAGACCGTGCCGCCTCTCACCTGCACCGGCGCGATCACCCGCGCCGCCACCGGCAGCGGCGGATGACGGGATGCTGCGATGTAAATGAATTTCTCGTCCTCCCACGGCACATCGCCGGACTTGATCCGGCGGTGCATCCGCGAGCGCGCCACCCGGCGCGAGAAATGACACCAGTCCGGGGCCGCAAGCGGACAGGCCAGCGCATGCGGACACGGAGCGACGAGATGCGCCCCGGCCGCTATCAGACGCTTCCGCACCGAAAGGATACGCGACCAGCCGGCCGGCGTGCCCGGTTCGACCACGACGATGGTGTCCGCCGTGGCCTGCCAGAGCCGGTCGATCAGCGGCCCGATCGCCGCCGGCGCGAGTTCGTCCAGCACATAGGCCAGAATGACGAGATCGTGCTGCGACAGCCCGGCGGCTGCGGCTGCGAGATCCGATGCACGCCAGTCGATGCTCCGGAACGTGAAGCCGGACGCCAGCAACTCGCCCCATCGCCGGATGGCGGGACTGGTCTCGATCAGCGTGGCGTCCGAAACGCTCGGCCAGCAATCGCGCGCGGCAAACAGCGCGGTGCCGGGCCCGGCGCCGGCATCGAGCAGGCTTTCCGGCATGAAGCCGGGCCGCAATTGCGCGACCGCATAAAGGCTCGCACGCACCGCCGCATAAGTCGCCGGCATGCGGACCGCGAGATAGGCCCGTGCGGACAGGTCGTCCGCCAGATGCGCTCGGCCGTCGCGGGTCTCACTGCGATAGCGCGCCGACAGACGCGCGGCCGCTGCCTGCAGATCGGCAAGCGGCACGCCTTCGAGCGCCTTGTCGACGGCCGTGCGGATGTGGGGAGGAAGCTCCATGCCGCGATTTCAACGAAATCCCGACACGGCGCAACCTGCTTCACGCGTATGCCGCCTCGAACCGTCCTTTGTCAGGCGGCATAGGCCGGGTCTGCGACCATCTGTCGGATCGCGCCGAGTGTGGCGTCGACCGCCTTGAGGTAATCGCGCTCCATGATGGCGCGAAACTCGCGTTCTTCCGCGCTGTCGGAGGGCGCATCGACAAGTTGCAACGCGAACGAGAAGCGCAGACGCAGATCGTTGTCGTCGCCAAGAATCTCGTTGACGATGAAGCCGTCGACATTGCCGGACTCGCGCACGAACACGACCTTTTCCTCGGGATACATGGTGATGCGTTCGCGCGCATCCTCGCCCCGGAACACGATGTCGCGCACCAGTCCGTTGTCGAAGCGCGAAATCACGTCGCACTTCGCCATGCCGGGGACGAAGGGCAGCGCATTCTCCGCCTTCATCACCAGCCCGCGCCAGATATCGCTGCGGCTCAGGGGTTGCTGACCCGGCGCGTTGGCGGGAATTTCCTTCGATACGTAGATCATGTTGTCTCCTGACTGCTTTTTCCAAGCGCCGGGCTGGCGTCCTCAGCGAGCGCGCGCGCTAGAAAATGCCTTGCGGTTGCAGCCCCAATCGTTGCGTCCCGTACATGGCCGACAGCATGTCCCAGTCGATGCTGGCATGCGTCGCCGCGGTGTTCGCATCGCGCCAGAAGCGCTGAACGCGACTCTTCTCGTCGGCCGCCGCGGCGCCCGACTTGTTGAAGATCTCGTTCACCACCTCGGCTGAGGTGCGTCCCGCAAAGCCGTGATTTCGCCGGATGCGGACCCGCAACTCGATGTCGGGTGCACCTCCGGCGAGCACGATGTCCTGCCCTTCGCGCAGACTGGTCACCATCAGCGTGCGCGCGGCATCGATGTGGGCGGCAGAGCGCCCGATCAGGCTCTGGATCAAGGGCTGTTCGGCCACCTTTTCGAACACACCGGGGCGCGCCATGCGCCTGGCATCACGCGCGGTCTCGGTGAAGGCATCGAGTGCGCCCTGCGCCATGCCGACGATCGGCGCAACCAGCGCGGTCGGCCCGAAGGTCGGATAACCGAAGCGCGCCTGGTTATTATCGGGTATCTCCAGACCGGGCATCTTGCCGGCGAAGATGGCGCCCAGCGGCAGAATCCGATGGTGCGGAACGAAGACCGGTTCGGTGATATGCAGTGTCTTCGATCCGGTGCCCTGCAATCCGGCGACATTCCAGCTGTCGTGATCGACGACGACATCCTTCACCGGGACGAGGCACCACGCCACCGTAGGCGGGCCTTCCTTGTTCGGTATCGCGGCCGAGAGAATGAGCCAGGTCGCGCTGTCGACGCCGCTGGCCCATGGCCAGGTGCCGGTGATCTTGATACCGCCGTCGACGACCTCGACCTTCGGCGTCGGCACGTAGGAGACCGCGAGCAGATTGTCGGCGTCGTCCCAGACTTCCTGCTGCGCTTCGAGTGGAAAGAAGGCGGTCATCCAGCCGAAGCAGACCGCAAGCGTGCCGCACCAGCCGGTGCTGCCGCAGGCCCGGCCGAGCTCGAAACCGACCTGCGCCAGTTCCGCCGGCCCGTATTCGTAACCGCCGAAGCGCTTCGGCTGCATCATGCGAAACACATTCGCATCGCGCAGCGCGTCCATGGTCTCTTGCGGGACCCGCCTGGCTTTTTCTGCGCCGAGCGCGCGCGCGCCGATCTCCGGCGCAAGCCTGCGGATCCGTTCGAGGATGTCATTGAATTCCGGCCGCGCTGCCAGCGTGTGAACCGCGGCGGAGCGTTTCGCTTCCTGCTGCATAGTCCGCTTCCTCCCTGAAAGCGTAACGTTCGTTACGGTACGAAATACTGCACAGCTTTAGACATTTGGCAACGACGTTTCATCGCTGCATTGCGAAGGGCGCGCGAGCTCATTCGTTGCAGGCGCAACGAATTGACTTCATCGGATTGCGATTGCTTCGAAAAGGCGGTCCGCATCTGACAATGCAGACGGTTATTTCTGCAGTTTTATTTTTTTGCGGCTTTGCGTTTCGACGCTGTCGGTTGCGACGCTTTGGATCGCCCGCGCGTTGAAGACGGCTTCGATGTCGTGCCGGCCGCACAGCCGCTTAGAAAAATGGAGACCGCGATGTCGACCGTCTCATCGATCCGCCGGGCGCGATCCTTCTCACCCGACGCCGACGTGAGCCAGCTCAGGATCTGCTCGCCGATCAGCATGTCGTGAAGCAGGATAGCAAGGCGGCGCGGCTCCTTGTCCGCACGGATGTTGCCGTTCGCCTGCTGAAGCGCGATCCACTCCGCGAAGATGCGATACACCGTCTCCGGACCGGTCTTGTAAAACAGCCGCCCGGCCTCGGGAAATTCGCGCCCGATCGACGTCACCAGACGATGGAACGACATGATCTGCGGCGTCAGCACCATCGACACGAAGGAACGCGCTATCCGCGTCGTCTGCTGTTCGAGCGTTCCGACCGGCCGGGTGTCGATCCGAATCGTCACATCGGAGCACAATTGCTGAACCACCGCCTCGAACAGCTTCGCCTTGTTTCCGAAGTTGGAGTAAATCGTCTCTTTCGAACCACCGACGACCGCGATGATCTCGTTGATCGACACGCTGTCATAGCCGCGCTCGAGAAACAGCTTCGCGGCCGAACGCACGATCTTCTCGCGCTTGATCGCAGTGCTCTTGCGCAGGCCGGCTGAAGAGCCGTTGCTGTCGGTCGCCTGATGTGCCGGTTTGCTCAGCGAGTCCATGGCTCAAGCTATGACAGGAACCGGTCGGGAGGCCAGCGGAAACGTGGGGCCCGGCCTCAGCGGCGGCTTGCCGCCGGCTTCAGGCATCCGCCCAGAAAGACACGCACGGCGACGCGCACGGTTTCGTCGACCCGCGCCTTTTGCGCGGCGCGCGGCATGCTCGTGAGCCAGCCGAGTTGGTGCTCGCCAATCAGCATGTCGAGAAACAACACGGCAAGACGGTACGGATCCTCGTCGATCAGCCTGCCCTCTTTCTGATGCCGCTCGATCCATTTGCCGACGATGGCGTAAGCTGAACTCGGTCCGGACTGGAAGAATAGCCGCCCCGCTTCCGGAAAGGTGCGGCCGATCGAGACCATGAGCCGATGGAATTCCAGGATCGGCGGCGTCAGCACCATCTCGACAAAGGAATGGCCGATCTTGGTCAGCTGCTCCTCGAGCGTGCCGCCGGCATCGATATCGATGCCCAGCGTAACGTCGTCGCATTTCTGCCGGACGACCGCTTCGAACAATCCCTGCTTGCCGCCGAACCAGGCATAGATCGTAGCCTTGGAGCCGCCGGCGACACCGATGATGTCGTCGATCGAAACGTTGTCGTAACCCTTTTTCAGAAACAGCGGCGCCGCCAGCCGGACCAGCCGCTCACGGCGCGGATCGGAATTGGCTGCCTCCGCCGCGACCGGCGCCGACGAACCCTTCTGCGGCGCGCGTCGCGACGACGGAGCCTTGGCATCCTGAACTGACATGCGGTTTACCACGATGGACGATGTCGTCATGTAGCGCCAAAAGTTTTCTGTTGCACCATCCCTGATTTTGACTGTAACGTACAGTACAGTACAACGACAACATAATAAATGCGCTCGGGAGGACGTGAATGCAGACCGGATACCGGCTGATCAGCTACGCTGGCAAAGACGGATCGCCTGTCGCGGGGATCCTGGCCGCAGATCGCGTCGTTCCGGCAGCAAGCGTTCTCGACGACACCTTCTCAACGGTGATGGATATCCTCCGGTCGTGGGATCAGGTTCACCCACGCCTCGCCAAGGCTTGCGAGGACAAGTCCTTTGCCGACAAGGGCGTCCCGCTGTCCTCGGTCAAATTGCTGGCGCCGATCCTCTATCCCGGCACGTTCTATTGCGCGGGAGCGAATTACTGGGACCATCTCAACGAGATGGCCGCAATCGCCAAGAAGACCACCGGCCGTGACGTCCACATCACCAAGCCGGCCGAGCCGTGGTTCTTTCTGAAGACCGCGGCCGGCTCGATTATCGGCGACGGCGCACCGGCGCGTCTTCCGAGCTTCTCCAAGCAGGTCGACTGGGAGGCCGAAATCGCCGCGGTGATCGCGCGGCCGACCCGCAACATTTCCGAAGAGGATGCGCTGAGTGCGGTCGCGGGATACGTCATTGTCAACGATCTCTCCGCGCGCGATCTGATGAAGCGCGAAGGCTCGATCTTCGTCTATGACTGGATCGGACAGAAGTGCTTCGAGGACGCGGCGCCGATGGGGCCCTGGCTCACGCCGGCCGCCTATGTATCCGACCCGAACAATCTCGACATCAAGCTCTGGGTGAACGGCGTCCTCAAGCAGGATTCCAACACATCCAAGATGGTGCACAACACCGCCGAACAGATCGCCTATCTCAGCCGGCACATCACGCTGCAGCCGGGCGACGTCATCGCGACCGGAACGCCCGCCGGCGTCGGTCTGCCCAAGGGCGAATTCCTGAAAGTCGGCGACGAGGTGAAGATCGAAATTGCCGAGCTCGGCACCCTGACCAACAGGATGGTCGCCGACAACGCGTAAAAGTTTGTGTCCTTGTAGGAGTGCGTGATGCCGTCCGCCGCCCAGATGAAGATCGCGGAACTGACGAAAGGCATGCTGAAGCTCAAGCTTTTCGTCATCTTTTCACAAGGCAAGGGCCTCGACGTGACGCCTTATCTCGCCGAGCACCTTGAATACATGATCGCGCTCGAACGCGAGGGAAAGCTGTTCGCGTCCGGTCCGCTGGGCGATCCGTCAAAGGCCGACGGCATGACGATCGTGCGCGCGGCCGACGAAGAGGAAGTCCAGAAGATCGCGCTGAAGGACCCGTTCGTCGTTCATGGCATCCGCACCTTCCGGATCGTGCCATGGACGGTGATGGAAGGCTCGCTCAGCGTCACGGTCAATTTCTCCGACCAGACCGCAAAGATTTCCTGACAGCATCACAGCCGCCGACAGAGCGCTGGACGACAAGAAACGGAATCGGGACAGGGGAACACGCGCATGCAGACGATTGGATTCATCGGCGTCGGAAAAATCGGACTGCCGATCTGCGAGCATCTGATCAAGGCGGGTCACAAGGTGATCGGTTATCGCCGGTCGTCGCTCGCCGATTTCGAGGCGCTCGGCGGCGTGGCGGCAAAGTCGCCGGCCGATGTCGGCGCACAGGCCGATATCGTCTTCACCTGTCTGCCGAGCGATGCGGCGCTGGAAGATGTCGTAAACGGACCGGACGGCCTGCAAAAGACCGCGCGCCCCGGCCAGATTATCGTCGAGTTCGGCTCTCACCCGGTTCCGGTAAAGCAGCAATACGTCAAGCCACTCGCCGAGAAAGGCGCGGTCTTCCTCGATGGCGAGGTTAGCGGCACGCCCGGCATGGTGCAGGCGCGCAAGGCGGTGATCTATCTCGGCGGACCGGCCGATGCGGTGAAGAAACTCGAACCGGTCATCGCGGATTTTGCCGACCTGTGCCTGCATCTCGGCGATTTCGGCGCCGCAACCAAGGTCAAACTCGTCAATAATTTCCTGGTCGCGCTCCACATTGCCGGCACCGCGCAGGCGATGGCGCTGGGACTGAAGACCGGCGTCGACAAGGATCTGCTGATCAAGGCGGTGGCCACCGGCAGCGGCGGCTCGTCGGCCTTCTCGATCCGCGCGCCTCTAATGGCGGAGCGGAAATTCATGCCGCAGATGGGAAATGCGGCCGGGCTCGCTCACTATCTCGACACCGCTAAGGACATGGCCGCGGAAGCCGGTGTCGCGACCGACCTTCTGGACAGCCTGATCGATATCTACGCGCGTGCGGTGCCGAATATCGGCGACCGCGATGTCGCAGCCATTCTCGAACACTTTGAAACCACCCGAAAAAACTGAAGGAGCGATCTCCATGATCGGTGTGCGCAAAATCTCTCATGCAGTCTACGAGGTTCCCGACCTCGAGCATCAACTCGAATATTACACCGAAGTTCTCGGCCTCACGGTGACCGGGCGCGACAGCGACGCGGTCTATCTGGCGAACACGATCGACCACCATTCGGTCGTGCTGCGCAAAGGTTCGCATCCGCGCTGCACCAGCATCGGCTTCCAGCTCGGGCCGGATGACGATCTCGACGGCTTCGAGAAGCAGACCGCGGCGCACGGTATTCGCACCGAACGCAAGAAGGATGCACAGCCGACCGTGTCCGACATGGTGTCTTTCGAAGACATCAAGGGCACGGTGATGGAGGTGTTCCGTCAGCCCGAGCCGCAGAAGCAGCCTTTTACCAGCAAGGGCGGCGTCATCCCGCACAAGCTCGGTCACATCGCCTTCCATGTCACCGACGCGCAGAAGGCGACGCGCTTCTATTGCGACGTGCTCGGCTTCCGCGTCTCCGACTGGATGGGCGACTTCTTCTCGTTCCTGCGCTGTGGGCCGGATCACCACACCATCAACCTGGTCGAGACCGGAAAGAACAAGCACTTCCACACCGCGTTTGAGCTGCGCGACTGGGCGCACATGCAAACCGCGCTCGATTACATCAGCCGGCATGGCTACAAGACGCTGTGGGGCCCCGGCCGTCACGGCATCGGTCACAACCTGTTCTCCTATCATCGCAGCCCGAACGGCCTGATCACCGAGTTGTTCGCAGAACTCGACCAGATGAAGGATGAGTCGCTCGGCTATTTCGAGCCGCGCCCCTGGCACCGCGATCATCCGCAGCGTCCGAAGACGTGGCCGAAGACGCCCGAGGCCGCGAATCTCTGGGGCCCGATGCCGCCGGACGAAATGATGGAATAAGCCCACTGCACAGAACCGGACGCAGAAGCCGGACCGAACTTTTATCGATACGCAAACAGGGAGGTTTTTATGAACGTGACATTGCGGACGCTATGGGGGCGTGTCGCCGCGTTACTTGCGATCGTCATCCTTTCCGTCTCCGCCGCCTCGGCGCAGGCACCGGCAGGCGATCCGATCAAGGTGGGCTTCAGCATGTCGCTGACCGGCGCGGTGGCGCCGAACGGTCAGCAATTGCTGCGGGCGCTGGAAATCTGGCGCGATGACGTGAACGCCGCCGGCGGTCTGCTCGGCCGTCCGGTCGAACTCATCCACTACGACGACCAGAGCAGCCCGGCGAATGTGCCCGGCATCTACCAGAAGCTGCTCTCGGTCGACAAAGTCGACCTGTTGCTCGGGCCATACTCCACCAACATGGCGGCTCCCGCCATGCCGGTGATCATGCAGGCCGGCAAGACCACCATCACCATGCTGGCAATCGGTGTGAACCGGCACTTCAACTACGACCGGTACTTCTCGATGGTGCCGGTCTCGTCGGAAGGCGTGGCTTCGTTTTCGCGAGGCTTCTTCGAACTCGCCGCCGCACAGAATCCGAAGCCGGTGACCGTCGCCATGGTGGCCGCCGACGCCGAATTCGCCCGCACGGCCGCGGACGGCGCCAAGGAAAACGCCAAGAAGCTCGGCTTCAAGATTGTGTATGACCGGAGCTATCCGCCGACCAACACGGATTTTGCGCCGATCATGCGCGCGGTGCAGGCGGCCAATCCCGACATCGTTTTCGTCGCGGCCTATCCGCCCGACACCGTCGGCATCATCCGGTCCGCGAACGAAATCGGCCTGAAGCCGAAGATGTTCGGCGGCACCATGATCGGCTTGCTCGCAACCCCGCTCAAGGTGCAACTCGGGCCGCTCACCAACAACCTGGTGATCATGGAAAGCTTCACCCCGGCTTTCAAATTCCCGGGGCTGGAAGAGGTGCTCGCCAAGTATCGCGAAAAGGCGGCCGGGCAGAAGATCGACCCGTTCGGATACGGCTTCGTTCCGTTCGGTTACGCCGCGGGGCAGATCCTCGCCAAGGCGGTGACCGAGACAAAAAGTCTCGATCACGACAAGATCGCGAAATACATCCACGCCAACAGCTTCGACACCGTGGCCGGACCGCTGAAATTCGGCAAGGACGGCGAATGGGCGGAGCCGCGGACCGTGTTCTCGCAATTCCAGAACGTGCTGCCGAATGACGTTGCTCAGTTCCGCGACGGCTCGAAGCAGCCGGTTCTGTGGCCGGAGAAGTACAAGAACGGCACGATGATCTATCCGTACGCGAAAGACTGATCATCTGCCGAATGAAGACCGGGCGGACGACGTGAAAAACGCCGTCCGCCCCACAGCCGTCAACGGACGGCAACCAACACCAAAAACATAATCCGGAGGAAACGATGCTCACGCTCGCGCCGAAGCTGTGCACGATCGCGCTCGCCGCTCTGTTTTTTGCTTCGGGCATCAAAGCGCCTGCGATCGCCTCCGACTATCCCACGCGGCCCATAAGGGTGATCGTCGCAGTCGCGCCGGGCGGCGTCAGCGACATCTTCATGCGCGCGCTCGGTGAGCGCGTGACCGCGATCATCAAGCAGCCCTTCATCATGGAGAACCGGCCCGGCGGCGCGTTCAACATCGCGACGAGAAACTGTGCCGAGGCAACACCAGACGGTTACACCATCTGCCTGCTGCCGGGAGAGCCGCTGACCTACAACCAGTTCCTCTTCAAAAATCCCGGCTACAATGCAGCCACCGATCTGGCGCCGATCACCGGCCTGTTCTCCATCACGCAAGTGGTTGCGGTGAACGCCGACCTCGGCGTGAAAAATTTCGACCAACTCGCAAAGCTGTCGAAGGAAAAGCCCGGCACTCTCAGCTACACCGCGCCGTCACTCGCCCATGCCATGTTCCTGGAAGGATACAAGAAGAAGACCGGCGCCGACATCATCGGCGTGCCTTTCAAGGGCGGCGGCGACGCGATGGCGAACTTCCTCTCGGGTAGCGTGCCGGTGGTGTTCCTCGGCCTCGGCAATGTGCTGCCCTTCATCGAGTCCGGAAAGGCGACGGTGCTGGCCAGCGACGGCATCAAACGCTCCACCATCATTCCGGACGTACCGACCGTGCAGGAAATCTACAGCGATATCGAATTGACGCGATCCTACTTCGTCCTGGTCGCGCCCGCCAAGACTCCACCCGACGCGATCGCAACGCTCAACAGCGCGATTTCCGAAGTCTACAAGGACCAGGAGTTCATCCAGAAGCAGCTGACGTCCAGAGGACTGGCGCCCGCTCTGATGACGCCGACCGAACTCACTGCTTTCCTCAATCAGGACCGCATTATCGCCGAGAAGGTCGTCAAGGCATCCGGCCGCCAGCCGCAGTGACGGCGACGTTATGCGAGTGTGGAGTAGACAACTTATATGAATACGCTTCAGCCGAGCTTTATCGCCACCATCACCGCGAAGGATGGCGTCGAGCTTGCAGCAGCAGTCTATCTTCCAGAGGGCAAAGGGCATTTTCCGACGCTGTTTGCCGCCTCGCCCTACCGGTTCGACAACAATGTCGCGCCCGCCATGCCTATCTTCCTGTGGCGGGAGACCGGCCCCATCGACTATTACCTGTCGCATGGCTACGCCTTCGTGCATCTGGATGTGCGCGGCACCGGCCGCTCCGGCGGCGAATACCGCTACATGTGCGAAGCCGAGCAGCGCGACCTCTACGATGTCATCGTCTGGATCACGCAGCAGGCCTGGTCGAACGGCAAGGTCGGCGGAATCGGCCAATCCTATTACGCACGCATGCAGTGGTTCATGGGCATCCAGAACCCGCCGGGACTGGCCTGCATCGCGCCCTATGACGGCAACGTCGATACTTATCGTTCATCGGCCTATACCGGCGGCATCCCCGGCGCATTCCCGTCGACCTGGTACAACTCGACCACCCGCAACATCAATCAGTATCCGGCAAGCGGACCCTCGCGTTTCATCGCGTGGGACTATGTCGGCGCCGTCAAGCAGCACAACACCTATGACGACTTCTGGAAGCAGCGCGCCGCGGCGGAGAATCTCGACAAGATCAAGGTGCCGGTGTTCTCGATCGGCGTCTGGACCAAGGTCGATTTGCATTTGAACGGCAATGTCGTCGGATTCCAGCGCACGCAGTCACCCAAGAAGCTGCTGGTCTTCGGCTCGTCGTCGTTGTTCGCAGCGGTCGCCGATTTTTCGAGCGTGGCGTTTCACGAGACCTATCTGCGCCCATTTTACGACTGCTATCTGAAGGGCGAGAAAACCTCCTATCCCGACCAGCCAGATGTCCGCTATTTCGTTCCGGGAGCGGAAGAGTTCCGCTCCGCGCAGGCATGGCCGCCGCAGCATATATCCTATCGCGCCTATTATCTCGGCGCGGGCCCAACAGCTTCGGTGCTGTCGCTGAACGATGGCAGCCTTGGCCTGGACACGGCCGACGGCTCTACCAGCTACGACTATCCCAATCCGCAATGGCGCGCGGGCGTGGTCGGGTTCGACAAGACCGGACGACCCGATCCGGTGCGACATGTGCTGACCTTCACCACGGGGCCGCTCGAAAGCGACATCGAGATCGCGGGCCCGATCCAGCTCAACCTGTATGCGTCATCCAGCAACCCCGACACCGACTTCATCGTCAAGTTGTCCGAGCAACATCCGCATGACGGACCCGCTGCCGACGGCGCGCAGCCCCGGTCGCGGATCGTGACCAAGGGTTGGCTGCGCGCTTCGCATCGCGCGATCGATACGGAGAAGTCATTGCCGAACGCACCGTGGTATAGCCATGTTGCGCCGGAGCAGATCGAGCCTGGCAAAGTCTATTTGTTCGAGATTGCCGTGATGCCGACCGCCTATCGGTTCAAGAAGGGCAGCCGCATCCGGCTCGAAATCGCCAACGGCGATTCGCAACTCACCGAATTTGTGTTCCAGCACGACTACACGCCGGACAAGGTCGGCCGCGACACCATCCATCACAGCGCCGAACACCCGTCCCACATCCTTCTTCCGGTGGTAACGGACTGAGAGTCGGCCGGAACATATTATTTGCAACTGAAAATAAATTACCATAGGACATCCCCCAAGGATTGAACGCAACGACCGGGAGGACACAGAGATGAAAGGCAAGATCGCGCTTGAAGAGCATTTCGCCATTCAGGACACGCTGGAGGATTCGAACGGCTTCCTGCCGGACGCCGTGTGGACCGAACTGAGCGCCCGGCTGCTCGACATCCACGGCAAGCGCCTTCAACAGATGGACGAGCACGGCATCGAAATGATGCTGCTCTCGCTCAATGCGCCGGCGATCCAGGCCATTGCCGATGTGAAGCGGGCCAACGAACTGGCGATCAAGGCCAACGATTTCCTGGCCGAACAGGTCGCCAAGCGCCCGGACCGCTTCCAGGCGCTGGCTGCGCTGCCGATGCAGGATCCCGACCTTGCCGCGCGCGAATTGCAGCGATGCGTGAAGGATCTCGGCTTCGTCGGCTCACTGGTCAACGGCTTCTCGCAGGCGGGCGACCCGAATGTTCCGATCTATTACGACCTCAAGCAATACTGGCCGTTCTGGGCGGAGCACGAGAAGCTCGACGTGCCGTTCTATCTGCATCCGCGCAACCCGCTGCCGCAGGACTCGCGCATCTATGCCGGACATCCGTGGCTGATGGGCCCGACATGGGCGTTCGGGCAGGAAACCGCGGTTCACGCCTTGCGGCTGATGGCCTCGGGGCTGTTCGATACGCATCCGAACCTGAAGATCGTTCTCGGTCATATGGGCGAAGGTCTGCCCTACAGCATGTGGCGGGTCGACAATCGCAATGGCTGGACCAAGGCGCCGCCCAGCTATCCGGCCAAGAAGAAGCTGGCCGAGTATTTCCAGGCCAATTTCTGGCTGACCACCTCGGGCAATTTCCGCACCCAGACCCTGATCGACGCGATCCTCGAGATCGGCGCCGACCACATCCTGTTCTCGACCGACTGGCCGTTCGAGAACATCGATCACGCCGCGATCTGGTTCGACGCCGCCTCCATCAGCGAGAGCGATCGCATCAAGATCGGCCGCACCAACTGCGTCAATCTGTTCAAGCTGAAGCTTTGACGCCTCGGCCGACGCGCTTCTTCTTCGGCGCGGCGAGCGCCTTGGCCGGCCGCTTTATTGCGGCCGGCCGTTTGCTTGCGGCGCGATCGGCCTTCTCGAGGTTCAAATAAACGCGTTTCAACAGGTCCTTGAGCGTAGCGACCTCGCGCGTCGTCATCCCCTTCATCGCGACGCCCTCGTAGCGCACGGCATGGGGCGCGACCTTCTCGGTCAAGGCCAGCCCTCGCGGCGTCAGCGTCAGGCTGAGCGCGCGCCCATCGAGACCCGATCGCCGGCGGACGATCAAATTCTTGCGCTGCATCGCGACCAGGAGTCGCGACAGCGTCGAAATGTCGATGCTGGTCCGTTCCGACAGATCGCCCAGCCGAAGGTCGCCGTTATGCCAAAGCTCGATCAGCACGCGCCACATCGGCAGCGTGACGTCGAACGCCTCGATGTCGCGCGAAAACATCAGACCCACACGCAAGCCGGCGCGGTTCAGAAGGTAAGGCAGGAAATCCTGCAGATCGAGCTTGCGTGACATCTTGGCGCGCCGGCAGTTCGGGCGCCCTCGATAGGCGCGAAAGCCTTTGGATTCAAGCTCTTTTCCCACGTAGCGACGCAGGGACGCAAACGCCGAGATACTTGCAAATGCAAGTTTTTGCTTGCCGCCGGCGCGGCGCCGCACTAATGTCGAAGGAAAGAAATTCAGGGAGGATACACGTGGCCCTCGCCGCAAAAGTCCAGCCGACGATCACCCCCAGCGTCCCCGAATTGATGAAGCGCGCCGAAAAAATCGGCGCGATTGCACGCGAACGTGCGATCGAGTTCGAAAAGGCACGCCAGGTGTCCGCCGATCTCGTCGACATGATGCGCGAGCAGGAGCTGTTTCGCATCATGCAGCCGAAGCGCTTCGGCGGCTTCGAATATGGTTACGACGTGTTCGTCGAGGCGGTGTCGAAGGTCGCGAGCGGCGACGGATCGACCGGCTGGGTCTACAGCCTCGGCGCCGTCCATCCCTGGATGATTGGCTGCTATCCCGACGAGGCGCAGCACGATTTTTGGCGCGACAGCCTCGATACCGTTGCCGCCGTCTCATACGCACCGACCGGCAAGGCCATTCCCGAGAGCGGCGGCTACCGCCTGAGCGGACGCTGGAGCTTCGCCAGCGGCGTCGACAACGCAACATGGGGCATCGTCGGCGGCATCGTGCCGCTCGCGGACGGGCCGAAGCCGGGCTTCTTCCTGGTGCCCAAGGCCGATTACACCATCCATGACGACTGGAACCCGATGGGCCTCGCCGGCACCGGCAGCAAGACCATCGTGATCTCCGACGCATTCATCCCGGCGCATCGAGTGGTGACATTCGCCGAGATGCTCACCGGCACCGGACCCGGCATCGCCGTCAATGCCAATCCGATTTACCGGCAGCCGATGCTTGCGGTTGTGCCGCAATGCCTTGTCTCGCCGGCGCTCGGCATGGCGCGCGGCGCGCTGCGGGCCTTTATCGACCAGGTCGGCAATCGCACCACACGCGGCGCCGTTGCCGGCGGCAATAACCGCATGTCGGAATTCGCCACCGTGCAGTTGCGTGTCGCCGAGGCGACCGCCTCCATCGACGCCGCGCAGTTGATGATCCACCGCGATCTGCGCGAGACCAGCGAGACCGTGCACGCCGGCAAGGCCGTCGATCTCGACATGCGGCTGCGCAACCGGCTGACCCACACCTATGCGACCAAGCTGTGCGTGCAGGCGGTCGACGCGGTGTTCATGGCGATGGGCGGCTCCGCACTCGGTATCCACCATCCGGTACAGCGCTTCTGGCGTGACATTCACGCCGCGAGTTCGCATATAAGCCTCAACTGGGATGCGGTTGGCGCGATGTACGGTCAGCACGCATTCGGGCTGCCGCCGCAGGGGCAGTATTAACGTCGTTCGATCCTGTTCGAACCATTCAAAAACCAAGGGCGGGAAAGCCCAATTCCAAGGAGGGACAATGAAACTATTCCGTAGCGTCGCGATTGGCGCTGCCGCGCTTCTGTCGGTAACGGCAGCGCAGGCGCAGACCCACACGATGAAAATTTCATCGCCGACGGTGAACGATCTCAGCCAGGAATGGGCGAAGGAATTCAAGGCCGGCATCGAGGCGCGCTCGGGCGGCAAGATCAAGGTCGAGTTCTATCCCGCCAACCAGCTCGGCCCGATTCCGGCAACGGTCGAAGGCACCGCGATGGGCACCATCGAGGCGGTCGTCCCGGCCTCCGGATTCTTCATCGGTCTCGAGCCGCGCTTCCAGGTCTTCGACGCCCCCGGTCTGTTCAACGACCAGGCGCATGCACAGCGCGTGTTCGCCGATCCGGCGGTGCGCAAGCAGCTCGCGACGCTCGGCAACAGCAAGGGCATCGAACCGATCGCCATCTTGGCACACGGCCCGATGTTCCTGCTCTCGCACAAGCCGATCCGCGCCGCCGCCGACTTCAAGGGCCAGAAGATCCGTGTGCCGGGTGCGGCACCGTTGCAGATCGAACCGTTCAAGAAACTCGGCGCCAACCCGGTCTCCATGCCACTCGGTGAAGTCCTGTCGGCGATGCAGAACCGCACCATCGACGGGCTGATCGCCAGCGCCACGATTTTCACGGCGTTCAAATATTACGACGTCGCCAAGGGGCTGACCGGCCTGCCCGGCTCGTTCCTGATCGCTCCGGTGATGGCGAACAGCAACTTCCTCAAGTCGCTTGGACCGGAACTGCAGGCGATGGTGCGGGAAGAGGCGTTCAAGGCGCAGCAAAAGGTCGAGAAATTCGCCGTTGAGGACGTCGGCCGCACCGCCGGAGTCTGGACCAAGAATGGCGGCGAGCTGATCGTGCTGCCCGACGCCGAGAGCAAGGCCTATTTGGAGCAGGTGAAGTCGGTTCTGCCCGGCCTGCTCAGCGCCAATGCCGCGATCAAGGCCGATTTCGACGCCTTGGCTGCGGCCGCCGACAAGACCAAGTAGGACGCGCGGGCGTTGCTCGCCGCGATCGACAAACGCGTGGACGCGCTCGTGACTTTTCTCGAGCGCGTCCTTGCCATTGGGCTTCTGCTCGGGCTGTCTCTCAACTTCATCAACGTCATCGGCCGCTATCTTGGCGGCTATGCTCTGAACGGCGCCGCCGAGGTCGAGATCTATATCCTGATCTGGATCACGTTTCTCGGTGCGGCATTCGTCACATGGCGCAACACCCATCTGCGCATGGACGTTCTCATCGATGCCTGCCCGCCGATGGTGAGGTGGCTGGTCGGTATTCTCGAAATGCTGTTGATGCTGGTCGTTTTCAGTTTCGTCGCCTGGCAATCCTTCAAATATGTCGAGCGGATCTATGCGCTCGGCGCCGTCAGCGACATCGCGCACATTCCCACCTGGATCCCGCACAGCGCCATTGCCACAGGCTTCGGCGCCATGGCGCTGATCGTCGTGCTGCGCGGCATACAGCGCATCGCCGCCGGCCCTCCCGGTAATGAGAGTGCGGAGCGCGCCAGACCATGAGTTTTGCACTCGGCGTCCTGCCCGCCATTCTGTTGCTGCTGGGCTTCCCGATCTTTCTGGTGCTGCTCACCGCGGTGACGGTCGCGCTCGTCTTTTTCATGAATATCCCGCTGGCCGTCCTGCATCAGAACCTGTTCGGCTCGGTCAGCGCCTATGCGCTCCTGTCGGTACCCTATTTCATCTATGCCGGCGAACTGATGGGACGCGGCAGCGTCGCACAGCGGCTGGTCGATTTCGTGCAGAGCGGCGTCGGTCCGCTGCGCGGCAGCCTCGGCATCACCACCGTCGGGACAGCGACGATTTTCGGCGCGATCTCGGGCGTGAGCGCCGCCGCCGTCGCGACCATCGGCAAGGTGCTGTATCCGCCGATGGTCAAGGAAGGCTACCCGAAGCCCTTTGCGGTCGGCCTCATCACCGCCGTCGGCGCGATCGATATCATCATCCCGCCCAGCATCCCGATGATCGTCTACGGTGCGGCGGCGCAGGAATCCGTGCCCCGGCTCTACGCCGCCGGCATCATCCCCGGCATCCTGATCGCCCTGATGCTGGCGGGCTACGTGATGTGGCGCGCACGGAGCGGGCAGTTCGGGACCGGTGCGCCGTTCAATGTCAGGCACTTCCTACGCGCGACCGCTCGCGGATTGTGGGCCCTGGGCGCACCTTTCATCATCCTCGGGGGCATCTATGGCGGCGTGTTCTCGCCGACCGAGGCCGCCGCCGTCGCCTGCATCTACGCCATCTTCGTGACCCGCTTCGTGTTCCGTGAGTTGTCCTGGGGCGATATCATCGACGCGGCGGCATCGACGACGCGCTTTACCGCGCAGATCCTGATCGTCGTCGCCTGCGCCGGTGTGTTTTCATGGCTGCTGACGGTCAACCAGGTCCCGGCGACGCTAGTCAGCTGGTTGCAGTCGCTTGGCGTCGGACCATTGACGTTCCTGCTGTTGGTCAATGTGCTGCTACTGCTGGTTGGCTGCGTCCTCGACCCGCTGTCCGCGATCCTGCTGCTGACGCCGCTCCTCATTCCGGTGGTGAAGGCGCTCGGGATCGACACCGTTCATTTCGGGATCATCATGACGGTCAATCTGGCCATCGGGTTGTTTACGCCGCCCTTCGGCATCAACATCTTCGTCGCCCAGTCGGTGCTCGGGGTCGATCTGAAATCGATCTATCGCGGCATTCTTCCCTTTGTCGTTCTGTATCTGATCGCTCTGGCCTTGATCACCTACGTGCCTTCGATCTCACTGGCAGGCGTCTGGCTGCTGATGAACTAGCATGCGCCCGCGGCAGCCTCGCCGCGGCGGGCTGAACCGCATCGCCGACTTTTGATCGTTGCCGCGTCCCGTGCTCTTGGTGTACCCCACCAAAACTGATCACGATTGGCGGGATGACAGGGCATGGCACAGCCGCGCATTCTTTTTCTCAATGGCCCCAACGCCAATCTTTACGGATTGGACGCCAAGGGTACGTACGGCACCGAAAGCTTTCCGCAGATCGAGGCCCGCTGCCGCGCCCATGCGCAAGGCCTCGGCGCATCGCTCGACTTCCGCCAGTCCAATCACGAGGGCGAGTTGATCGACTGGATCCAGGCGGCGCGCCAGGATACCGACGGGCTGATCATCAACGGCGCCGGACTGACCTACACCTCGATCGCCATTCTCGATGCGCTGCTCGCCTACGAGAAGCCGATCATCGAAGTGCATATGAGCAATATCTACAAGCGCGAGCCGTTCCGGCATCATTCCTACATCTCGAAGGCGGCGACCGGAATCGTGGCCGGCCTCGGCCCGCTCGGCTATGAACTGGCGATCACGGCGCTGCTCAAGCTGATCGACAAGGCGCGCACCGCATGAGCAAGGATGCGCTGATCTTCTACAGCGAGTTCGACGATCCCGCCGCCTGGAAGGCCACGCTGACGGCCGAACTCCCCGATCTCGATTTCCACACCGATCCGGACGCCGTCGATCCGGCGCGCGTGCATTACGCCCTCGCCTGGAAACCGCCGGCCGGATTTTTCGCGCGTTTCCCGAACCTGAAACTGGTCACCAATCTCGGCGCCGGCGTGGATTCGCTCGTCGGCCGGGATGATCTGCCCGACGTGCCGATCTCGCGCCTGTCCGACACCGGCATGGTGTCGCTGATGTCCTCCTATGTGCTGTTCTCGGTGATCCGCTACGCGCGCGACATCCACATTTTCGAGCGCGCGCAGCGGCGCGGCGAATGGAAATACGTTCATCCGCGTGCATTGTCGGACATCCGCGTCGGCGTGCTGGGGTTGGGCGAACTCGGCGGCCCTGCGGCGCAGGCACTGGCCCGAACCGGTTTCGACGTGCGCGGCTGGAGCCGCAGCCGGAAAGAGATCGACGGCGTCGCCTGCAGCGCCGGGATCGACACGCTCGACGATTTCCTTCGCAGCGTCGAAATCCTGGTGATCCTGCTGCCGCTGACGCCGGAAACCCGCGGGCTGATCGATGCGCGGCGGCTCGCCCTGCTGCCACCCGGCGCTAAGCTGATCAATGCCTCGCGCGGGGCCGTGGTCGACGAACCGGCACTGATCGCGGCGCTGCAGTCAGGCGCCGTTGCCGAAGCGACACTCGATGTTTTCACCGTCGAGCCACTGCCGAAGGATCACGTCTTCTGGCGCATGGAGAATGTGCTGATCACCCCACATCTCGCCAGCATCACCGTTCCGGAAGCCGCCGCCCGCGAGGTCGCAGAATCCATCCGCCGCGTGCGCTCAGGGCTTCCGCCGCTTCACCAGGTCGACCCCCGGCGGGGTTATTGATCCAGGCGCGAAGATGCCGTCCGGCGAAAAGGCTTCGTGCACATAGGTCTGGAACGCCTGCACCGCGGGACGCGGGGCATAATGCTTCAGCCGGAGCGTCATGATGCGCGTGGGCAGCAGCGTTTCCTCCAGCGCCAGCACCGCGATGCGGTTGCCGTCATAGGCGACGGTGGTGGCGGGGATCGCATTCTGGATCGCGAAGCCGTGACCATGCGCGACCAGGCCGCGGATCAATTCCTGCGAGCGCGACTTGAAGACGACGCGCGGCTCGATCCCGGCCGACCGGAACAGCCCGAAGAAATAATCCCGCGAATGCGGCAGATCGAGCAGGATGAAGGGCTCTTCGGCGAGTTCTCGTAGAGCCACAGACTTGCGCCGTGCCAGCCGGTGATTGGCGGCCACGATCGCAAACGGAGGCAGGTCGATCAGGGACGCGGCTTCGATCTCGTCCGGCACCGCAAGGCTATAGGCGAGCGCCAGCTCGATCCGGCCCGCCAGCATGGCCGAAATCATCTCCTCCTGGTCGCCTTCGCGCAGCGTCACTGTAATGCCGGGATATTTCTGCGCAAAACCCGCGAGCAGGCCGGGCATGAAGCGGATCGCAAGCGTGAGGAAGCAACCGACGGTGATCTCCCCCTTCAGGGCGTCGCCGTGCTCGACCGCGTTCTGGGCGAAATCCTGCGCGTGTTTGAGCAGGAGCCGGGCCTCATTCACGACCCGTTCGCCAACCGGGGTCAGGGTCACACCCCGGGCATGATGCCGGATGAACAGCGGGACCCCGATTTCCGCCTCCAGCTCGGCAATGGCGCTGGAAACCGACGGCTGCGACACATTGAGGCGCTTGGCCGCGGCGGTGACATGGCCCAAATCGGCGGCCGCCACCACGTAACGCAATTGCCGCAGGGACAAGTTCATCGGACGCCCAGCTACATCGGAAAACCCGATCAAGATCGACAGAATAAACTATTTTATCGATTTAGGTGCGGCGCGCAATCTTTTCGCCAGATCAAGACGCGGAGACAGGGCGATGATCCGGACAGGCGAGCAATACCGTGAGGGGCTGCGGGACGGTCGCGAAATCTGGATCGACGGCGAACGGGTCAAGGACCCGACCAAACACGCCGCGCTGAAGCCGATCGTCGACATCCGCGCCCGCATCTACGACATGCAGCATGAAGACGCATACGCGCCGGCGCTGACCTATGTCGAGGACAACAACCGGCATTCCATCTTCAACCGGCTGCCGCGCGAGCAGAAGGACTGGCACGACAAATGGGCCGCCTGCGACGCGGTCATGAACGACATCGGCGGCGTGGTGACCCGGGTCGGCGACGAGACCGTCGGCGAGATGTGGTCGCTCTATGACGGCCGCGACGTGCTCAACGAGATCGATCCGCGCTTCGGCGACAATATCGCCAACCACATCCAGGGCGTGATCGAGAACGACCCGTTCCATGTGTCCGCCAACACCGATCCGAAGGGCGACCGCTCCAAGGCGCCGCAGGATCAGGATCCCGACATGATGGTGCATGTGGTCAGGGAAACCGATGCCGGCATCATCGTGCGCGGTGCGAAATACGAAACTGCGTCCGGCTATGCGGATCAGGCCTTCCTGAAGCCGACCGTCGGGGCGTGGACCAGCGAGCAATTGTCCGATTACGCGGTTGGCGGCATCGTGAAGATGGGCGCCAAGGGCGTAAAGCATATCGCACGCTCGGGCTTCGCCGGCCGCGCCAGCGCCGCTGATTATCCGCTCGCCAACAAGTTCGACGAGGTCGACTTCCTGATGGTGCTGGACGACGTCCTGATCCCCTGGGAGGACGTGTTCTTCTATCGCCACACCAAGGCCGCGCAATATATCCGGGGCACGCTGCACCGCTATTCGGCCTTTCCGTATGTGCTGCGCATCCTCTATGTCGCCGACATGATGATCGGCGCTGCGATGTGGAACGCCAAGCAGACCGGCCTCGACAAGATGCAGGCGGTGCGCGAGAAGCTTGCCGACCTCGTCTGCTATCGCGAAGGCATCAACGCCCATCTCACCGCTGCGATCGCCGCGGCTCAGAAAAGCCCGGGCGACCTTTTGATGCCGAACCAGCCGATGCTTTACGCCGGCCGCGTCTTTGCCTGTTCGAACCTGCCGCAGATGATGCATATTGCACGCGAATTGTGCGGCGGTCAGATCTGCGTCACGCCCAACGAGGCCGCGTTCAAGGCGCAGGGCTCTGGCAGCTGGCTCGAGAAGTTCTATTCACTGAACGACAACTGGCAGGCGGAAGACCGCCGCAAGCTGCTCGCCTTCGCGCGCGACCTGCTCAACTCCGATTATGCCGGCCACCGGCTGACCTTCATCCAGTTCGCGCAGGCGCCGCACTTCAATCACCTCGCGGCGGTCTACAATTCGTTCGACTTCAATGGTCCGCTCGACTTCGTGAAGCGGGCGGCCGACCTGTCGGACCGTGTGACCGGCGGCAAGAAATGATCTCACGTACCAGCATTCAGCTGTCCCTGTAGGAGTACATCGCGCCGTGTCCCACACCCGTATCCGCAAGTTCAACACGCGCGATGCCTATCCGGAACAGAAGCTCGACAACGACGTCTGCATGGCCGTGCGCGCCGGCAATACGGTCTATCTGCGCGGCCAGACCGCGATGAATCTCGAAGGCAAGATCGTCGGCATCGGCGACGCCGCTGCGCAGACCGAAAACGCGATGTCATGCGCGAAGATCCTGCTCGAAGAGGCCGGCGCAAAGCTCGAGGACGTGGTCAAGATCACGATCTATATTACCGACCGCGCCTACCGCGAGGCGGTGTATACTGTCGTCGGTAAATGGCTGAAGGGCGTGTTTCCGGTCTCGACCGGCATCATCGTCAACGGACTGGCGAAGCCAGAATACCTGATGGAAATCGATATCATCGCCGAAATTCCCGCGGATCGGACCTGATCCGCGACAAAACCGCTGCGCGCGTGTCGGGCGCGACGACGGCGGAACTCGAAACGAAAAGGTCCGTGTCGTAAGATCAAGGTCGGGCGACACGGGTGAGGAAACTAGGACGGGCAAGGGATGGCAGGCGACTGCCGTCCTCGTTTTGCGTCTCCCGATGGCGCGCAACTTGCTTGCTCTCGGGTTGATCAACAGAGGGAGTCTAAGCATGAAACGAATTCTTCTCGCATCAACGGCATTTGCCGTCGCGCTCTGGGCGATGCCGGTAAATGCCGCCGAAAAGCTGGTCATCTCGGTCTGGGGCGGAAGCTGGAAGGACCTGGTCGAAAAGACGGTCGCCAAGAAATTCAAGGAGCAGACCGGTGCGGACGTTGAATTCGTCACCGGAGGCACGATCGACCGCCTGAACAAGGCGAAGCTCGCCAAAGGCAGCCCCGAAAGCGACCTCACCTTCACCACCTCGCATGTCGGCTGGCTCTACGCCAATGACGGCCTCTACGAGCAGTTGGACATGAGCAAGATTCCGAACGCGAAGTCGCTGGTGGAGCAGGCCAAGATCAGCCCCTACCATCTCGGCACCTGGGCCTATGTCTACACCATCGGCTATCGCCCCGACATGGTGCCGGCCGGCATGACTTTCGAGTCCTGGAATGACCTCTGGAATCCGGCGCTGAAGGGCAAGATTTCAGCGCCCGATTTCGACGCCAGCCATCTCGTCGTTGTGTCGGCCAAGCTTCAGGGCGGCGATGCGGCAAGCTGGGAGAAGGGGAGCGACAAGCTCAAGGCGCTGAAGCCGAACTTCAAGGCCTATTACGCCAACGATGCCGCCTCGCAGCAGCTGATGCAGAACGGCGAAGCGCCGGTCCAGGTCATGCTGTCGATGAACGCCTACCACATCGCAAGCCAGGGCGTGCCGGTGAAGCTGGCGATCCCGAAGGAAGGCGCGGTGCTCGGTATCGACACCATCGGCATCATGAAGGGATCGAAGAACCAGGACCTCGCTTACAAATTCATCAACATCATGCTCGATCCAGCGGTTCAGGCTGAGGTCGCCACCATGAAGAAGGGCAGCCCGGTGGTCACCGACGCCAAGCTCGCCGACGACGTCGCCAAGCTGCCCGGCGTGTTCACCACGCCGGACCAGTGGAACAAGGAAGCGCTCGTCATCGACCACAAGCTCCGCGCCGAAAAGACCGGCGAGTGGCGCAAGTGGTTCACCGAGAACATCATCAACTAGTGACAGCGGCCGGGCTCGCACTTAACGCGGGCCCGGCTTTTTCCTGTTCAGTCGGGCGACACGTTCTTGAATCAGGCAGAACCGGCAACGGGGGCGGCTCAGAGCCGGCCTTTCCTGAAGCTGTTCACGGCACCCGCCGTGATCACGGCGGCGATCTTTGCCGTTTCGATGTTCGCCATTCTCCAATACAGCGTCCGCGCGCACATTCCCGGCTCGCTGGATGTCGGCGGATTCACGCTGGCGAATTTCACCGGGATGCTGCGTCCGCTCTATGCCTGGGTGTTTATCGACACCGTGTGGCTGTGCCTGCTGACGGCGGTCCTGAGCCTGATCTTCGGCTACCCCCTCGCCTATGCACTGGTTCGATCAAGCAGCCTGTCGATCAAGTCCTTTATTCTTATCACGACCGTCACACCGTTGTTCCTCGGCGAGGTGGTGCGGACCTATTCCTGGATCGTGGTGCTAGGCAATAACGGCTTCATCAACTCTGTATTGCTGCAGCTTGGCATCGTCGCGCAGCCAATCCAGCTCCTGTTCACGGTGACCGGCGTCACCATCGCGCTCGTGCATGTGACGCTGCCCGTCGTGGTCGTAATGCTGGCGGCCGCCATCGCCCATATCGACCCCGCCTATGAAAAGGCCGCCGAAAGCCTCGGCGCCGGACCCGTCCGCGTGTTTCTCACAGTGACGCTGCCGCTGTCCGGGCCCGGTATCGTTGCCGGCCTGACCACGGCCTTCGCCTGGACGTTCAGCGCCTTCGCCACCCCGCAGCTTGTCGGCGGCGGCAAGGTCAACATGGTGTCGAACCTCGTCTATCAGCTCGGCTTTTCGAACTTCAATTTTCCATTCGCGGCGGCTTTGTGCGTTGCCGGGCTGGCGCTCACCTATGTCTCGATTGCGGCGATGCGAATCACGCTCCGGCCGCTCGAGAAGGTCGGACTGCACTGATGGCGAAGCCTCTGTCGCACCGGATGCTCGGCTTCGCCGGCAAGGCGCTGGTGGTCGCCGTCCTCGGCTTCATCATCCTGCCGGCCTTCGTGGTCACCGTCGCCTCGTTCAACGACAAGGCGCTGCTGTCGTTCCCGCCGCAGCAATTGTCGCTGCGCTGGTTCTACAACGCCATCAATTATCGCGACTTTCGCATCGGCTTCCAGAACGGTCTGATCGTGATGCTGGCGGCGTCCGTGATTGCGCTCATCGTCGGTTCGGCATTCGCATTCGTGATCGACCGCTACAATTTCCGCGGCAAGAATGTGATCGAGGGCCTTTTGCTGGCTCCGTTGGTTGTGCCGCATTTCACGGTCGGGCTGGGCATCCTCATTCTTGCCGCCCAGGTCGGCGTGATGCGGACGTTCGCGGTCGTCATTGTCTGCCACGTCATTCTGGTGCTGCCATTCGTTCTGCGCAGCGTCTATATCTCGCTCCGCAATCTCGATCATCGCCTCGAGCTTGCGGCGGCGAGCCTCGGCGCGCGGCCGTGGCGCGTGCTCCTGACCGTGACGCTGCCGCTCCTGACGCCCGGCCTTGTCAGCGGCTGGCTGTTCGCCGCCATCCTGTCCTTCAATGAATTCACGGCCTCGCTCTTCGTCACCGGGCAGCGCACGCAGACGCTGCCGGTCGCGATGTATAATTATGTCCGCGAATATGCGGACCCGACGATGGCGGCCTTGTCGGTTATCTTTATCGTGGTGACCGCGACGTTGCTTGCCTTTGCCAACGCGTTTCTCGGTCTCGGAAAGGTTCTGAATGTTGACCAGGCCCGCTGATCCCGCGGCGACTTCGGCGGTGGCAGAAGCCGCGGTCCGTCTCGACGGCGTATCGAAGCGTTTCGGCCCAAGTGTCGCGCTCGACAAGGCTTGGCTGAAGATCGGCCGCGGCGAGTTCATGACGCTGCTCGGCCCGTCCGGCTGCGGCAAGACCACGCTGCTGAACCTGGTGGCCGGATTCCTGGCGCCCAACGAAGGCGAAATCTTCATCGATGGCGCTCTGGTGACCGATGTCCCCGCCTTCGCCCGCCAGACCGGCATCGTGTTCCAGAATTATGCGTTGTTTCCGCATATGACCGTGGCCAACAACGTAGCCTATGGCCTGAAGGCGCGCGGCGTCGGCAAGGACGACATCAAGCGGCGCGTCGCCGACATCCTGGCGATGATGAAGCTCTCCGGATACGAAGCCCGCAAGCCCCGCGAATTGTCGGGCGGCCAGCAGCAGCGCGTGGCGCTGGCGCGCGCGCTGGTGATCGAGCCGAAGGTGCTGCTGCTCGACGAGCCTTTCTCCGCGCTCGACAAGAATCTGCGCGCCTCGATGCAGGTCGAGGTCAAGGAGATCCAGCGCCGGCTCGGCGTGACCACGATCTTCGTCACGCACGACCAGAGCGAAGCGCTGTCTCTGTCCGACCGCATCGCCGTCATGTCCGCCGGCCGCATCTGCCAGATCGATACCCCGGAAACGCTCTACCGGCGTCCGGCCGACCGCTTCGTTGCCTCCTTCATCGGCGAAGGATCGCTTATCCGCGCCACACTCGACCAGATCCAGGGCGACGGCGCGCTGGTGTCAGTCGGGCGCGCGAAGATTGCCGTTCCGGCGGCGCCCCTGACCGGACTTCAGCCCGGCGCGCAGGTCGACCTGTTCGTGCGGCCCGAACATCTGCATGCCGGCTCGGAAGCCGATGCGGC
>CAZXJZ010000035.1:0-29879 GCA_964641065.1 uncultured Hyphomicrobiales bacterium
GTGGAGCAGCCATGATAGCCGCGCTCGGCAAACACCTTGGCCGCGGCTTCGATGATCTCGCCCGAGCGGCGATGGGTGGCGCGTTTGGGGCGCTCCGCGGGCTCTTCCGCGCCGCTTTTGCGCAGCGGCGGATCGCGGCGAAGCGGTATCGGCCGGGTGGGGCTTGCATCCGGGCGGCGGGCCGATCTAGATTTCATCTATAGACCTATAGAATAATCCATCTACTCCGGGAGCATGCGCCAATGACCAATCTGCCGCAAGGCCGACCACCGTTCCGCGCCGACCATGTCGGCAGCCTGTTGCGTCCGCCGGTGCTGCGGCAGGCCTTCCGCGATCACATGGGCAAGCGCATCGACGATGCTGCATTTGCGAAGATCCAGGATGAGTGCATCCGCGATGTGGTGAAGATGCAGGAGGATGTCGGCCTCAAGGTCGTGACCGACGGCGAATTCCGTCGCGGCTCCTATTGGGGACGCTTCGTCGAGCGGATCGACGGCTTCGCGATCAAGTCGGCGGTGTTCAAGTTCCGCGACGACCAGGGCCATCAGGTCGATTTCACCGCGCCCTATGCCGACGGCAAGCTGAAGCGCAACAAGCCGCTGGCGCTGGACGAGTTCGAATTCCTCAAGGGGATCACGAGCGCGACGCCGAAGATCACGCTGCCGGCGCCGTCGACCATGCATTTCTATCGCGCGACCGATTTCGCGGCGAAGTCTGCCTATGCCGACGTGAATAGCTTCTTCGACGATCTCAACCGGATTTTCCGCGAGGAGATCGCCGATCTGGTGAAGGCCGGGTGCAAGTATATCCAGCTCGACGAGGTCGCGATCGCGCTGCTGTGCGATCCGAATATCCGCAAGCAGGTCGAAGACGCCGGGATGAAGCCGGACGAGCTGGTCGATCTCTATATCGACAGCATCAACGAGTGCGTCAAAGGCGCGCCGGCCGATGTGGTGTTCGGCGTGCATATGTGCCGCGGCAATTTCAAGGGCCATTATCTCGGCGCCGGCGGCTATGAGTCGGTGGCCGAGCGGTTCTTCGAGGGCACGAAGGTCAATCACTTCCTGCTCGAATACGACACCGAGCGCGCCGGCGATTTCAGGCCGCTGCGCTTCGTCAAGGGCAAGGGCGTGGTGCTCGGGCTTATTTCGAGCAAGATCCCGGTGCTGGAATCCCTCGATGCGCTCAAGCGCCGTACCGAGGAAGCGACGCAATTCATCGATCTCGACCGGCTGGCGATCTCGCCGCAATGCGGCTTTGCGTCCACGGTCGCCGGCAATCCGGTGACGGAGGATGACGAGCGCAAGAAGCTGGAACTCGAGGTGCAGGCGGCGAAGGCGATCTGGGGGTAGGCCGTTTGCCTGGCCGACCGCGTCGCCGTGGCGCGGTCGCGATCAGGGAACATGACAGCGATTTAACCCCGCGCTGTGACAAAGCATGTCGGCGGCCGGATTTTCGCCGTGGTGGAACGTTTGGTGATTGCGAACGTTGTGCTGACCGCGCCTTGATTAGCGGCGGCACACGTCTTGCGGCGATCACGGAGGCAGCCACCACATGCGGCGACGGACCGTTGTTACGATTCTTCTGATCGCGGTGCTGGCGGCCGGATATTACGGCATTCGCAATTATGGCGACCGCCTCGGCCTGACCGCGGGCTCGCTGACGCAGACTACGCAAGGGCCACGCGCCACGCCGGCGGTTCCGGTGACCACGATCGCCGCGGAGCAGGGCACGTTTCCGGTTCGCCGCCGCAGCATAGGTCTCCTGGAATCGCCTGCCGTCGTGGTGATCCGGTCGCGCATCGACAGCCAGATGCTCGAAAAGCACGTCAATGACGGGCAGCTCGTGCGCAAGGGCGATCTCCTGTTCACGCTCGACGATCGCGAATTGCTGGCGACCATTGCACGCAACGAGGCGCAGCTTGCCAAGAATGAAGCCGTCCGCGACCGCGCCAATGCCGATCTGAAGCGGACCGAGGAACTGCTGGCCAAGAACGTGGCAGCACGACAGCAGCTCGACGAAAAGGTTGCCGATGCGAAGGCCGCCGAGGCCACCATCGCCGCCGACAAGGCACAGCTCGACAACGATCGCATTAGGCTCGGCTATACCAGGATCACCGCGCCCATCACCGGCCGGATCGGCACGATCCGCACCACGCCGGGAAATCTGGTGTCATCATCGGACGCGCAGGGACTGGTGACGATCACGCAGATCCGTCCAATCCGCGTCTCGTTCACGCTGCCCGAGCGTGACCTGGCGGCGTTGCGCGCGGCGCGCCGGAGTGAGCAGCCGCCGACGGTGCGGGTGTATGCGGCCGGCGACACCCAGCCGCTCGCATCCGGTCAGCTCGATTTCGTGGATTCATCGGTCGACACCGCGACCGGAACGATCATGGCGAAGGCGACCTTTGCCAATCAGGATTTCAGCCTGTGGCCCGGTCAATATGTCGATGTCGAGGTCGATCTCGATACCCGTCCGGACACGATCAGCGTTCCGACAGTGGCGCTGCAGACCAGCCAGAAGGGCCCGTTCGTTTTTGTGGTGAAGCCTGACGGCGTTGCGGAACTGCGGATGGTGGAGACCAGCGGCATCGTCGAGGATCGCACCGCGATCCGTTCGGGCCTCAAGCCGGGTGAGCGGGTGGTGGTCGAAGGCCAGCTCCGGCTCGCCGATGGCGCGCGGGTGCGCGATATCGGGAAACAAGCCGGATTTGCCGCGCCGGACCAGACTGCACCGAAAAAGGCGGTACCGTCAGCGCCACAGACGGACGCGGCGCGATGAACATTTCCGAGTTCTGCGTCCGCCATCCGGTCACCACCACGCTGATGTCGATCGCCGTGGTCGCGGCCGGGCTGTTCGCCTATGTCTATCTGCCGGTCGCGGCGCTGCCGCGTACGGACTTTCCGACCATCAATGTGTCCGCCAGCCTGTCCGGCGCATCGCCCGATACAATGGCGAACTCTGTCGCGACACCGCTGATCAAGCAATTCACCACCATCAGCGGCATCGACACCATCAGTGCGACCTCGACGCAAGGATCGACGTCGATCGTCATTCAGTTCAACCTCGATCGCGACATCGATTCCGCCGCGGCCGATGTGCAATCCGCCATTGCGCGCACCCAGCGGCGGCTGCCGCCGGAAATGACCGAGCTGCCAAGCTATCGCAAGGTGAACCCCGCAGATGCGCCGGTGCTGCTGCTCGCAATCCGCAGCGACACCACGCCGCTTCCTGAACTCGATGCCTTCGCGCAGCAGGTGATTTCGCCCGCCCTGTCGACCGTCGACGGGGTGGCGCAGGTGCTGGTCTATGGCAGCCAGAAATACGCGGTCCGCATCCAGGTCGATCCAAATGCGCTGTCGGCGCGCGGCATCGGCGTCAACGAGGTGCAGGCCGCGGTCGCGGCGGCCAATGCCAATACCCCGGTCGGAACGTTGCGCAACGCCCAGCAGCAGCTCACCATCCAGGCCGAAACCGAACTGAACAACGCCACCCAGTTCCGGCAGGTGATCGTGACCACGCGGGGCGGACGGCCGGTGCGGCTCGGCGATGTCGCGGTGGTTTCCGATTCGGTCGAGGACAATCAGGCGGCAAGTTGGTTCAACGGCACGCGTGCGATCATTCTCGCGGTCCAGCGCCAGCCCGAGGCCAACACGGTGGAGGTGGTCGATCGCGTCAAGGCGATGCTGCCGAGTTTCCAGGACGATCTGCCGCGCGCGTCCACCATCGAAGTGCTCAACGATCGTTCGGCGTCGATCCGCGAGGCGGTGGCCGACGTGCAGTTCACGCTGCTGCTGGTGATCGCGCTTGTGATCATGGTGATCTTCCTGTTCCTGCGGCGGCTGACGGCGACGCTGATTCCGGCGCTGGCGGTGCCGATCTCGATCGTCGGCACGCTCGGGGCGATGTATCTGCTCGACTTCAGCATCAACAACATCTCGCTGCTGGCGCTGACACTGGCGGTCGGCCTGGTGGTCGACGATGCAATCGTGATGTTCGAGAACATCTACCGTCACATGGAAGAGGACGGGATGTCCGCCTTCGATGCCGCGATCAAGGGTTCGCGCGAGATCGGTTTCACCATCATTTCGATCACGGTGTCGCTGGTCGCGGTGTTCATTCCGGTGCTGCTGATGGGCGGGGTGGTCGGCCGCATCTTCCATGAATTCGCGGTGGTGGTGACGGTGTCGCTGGCGATCTCCGCCTTTGTGTCGCTGACACTGACGCCGATGCTGTGCGCCAAGATGCTGAAGCCGCCGCATCGCGACAAGGATGGAAACATTCCGCCCGAAACGGGATGGCGTGCGGTGCTGGAACGCGGGCTCGTCGGCATGACCAATGCCTATGACCGCGGCGTGCAATGGAGCTTGCGGCACCAGCCGTTCATGCTGGGCGTGTTCTTCGCGACCCTTCTGGGGACGGTCTATCTGTTCTACGCCACGCCGAAGGGGTTCTTTCCGCAGGAGGATATCGGCCAGCTACAGGTGTCGACCGAAGCGCGCCCGGACATTTCGTTCGACGCGATGGTGGCGCTGCAGAACCAGGTCGAGGAGGCATTCCGGAACTCGCCCTATGTGGAGAGTGTTGCATCGATCGTGGGCGGCGGTGGTGGTTCCAGAAGTCTCAACACCGGCCGGCTGTTCGTCGAACTGAAACCGCGCGGAGAGCGGCCCGCGATGCCGGAGCTGCTGCGCATCTTCCGGCGCGACATGTCATTTTCGGGAATCAACGTGGTGATGTCGCCGGTGCAGAACCTGCGCATCGGCGGCCGTTCAAGCCGCAGCGAATATCAGTTCGTGATGCAGAGCGTGCGGCGCGACGAAATGCGCGACTGGGCGCGAAAGATGACCGAGGCGATGGCGGCCGATCGGCATTTTACCGACGTCAACAACGATCTGCAGGATGGTGCGATCCAGGTCACGCTTCATGTCGATCGCGACAAGGCGGCGTCGCTCGGCATCAATGCCGACCAGATCCGCGCGACATTGTATTCCGGATTCGGATCGCGGCAGGTGTCGACGATCTATGGCAGTGGCGACACCTACAGTGTGCTGATGGAGTTCGATCCGCGCATCCAGTGGAATTCGGGCGATCTCGGCAATATCCGCATCCGCACGCCGGCGGGCCAACTGGTGCCGCTCTCGTCGATTGCAACCGTCGAACGTACCGCCGGCGATCTCGCGGTCAATCAGCTCGGCCAGCTTCCGGCGGTGACGGTCTCGTTCAATCTGCCTGCCGGCGTTGCGCTCGGCGACGCGGTGGCGCAAACGGAGGTGCTGAAGCAGCAACTGGGCGTGCCGAGCACGATCAGCACAACGTTTTCCGGTACCGCGCAGACATTCCAGCAGTCGCTCGCCAACCAGAGCATCCTGCTCGCCGCCGCGGTGCTAACCATCTACATGGTGCTCGGGATGCTGTACGAGAGCTACATCCATCCGCTCACCATTCTGACCGGTTTGCCGTCGGCCGTGGTCGGTGCGCTCGGCGCGCTGGCGCTCTTCGGCATGGACCTAAGCGTGATCGCGATGATCGGCCTGCTGATGCTGATCGGCATCGTCAAGAAGAATGCGATAATGATGATCGACGTCGCGCTCGACCTGCAGCGGGTTCAGCACATGGCGCCCGCCGACGCGATCTACAAGGCGGCGATCCTGCGCTTTCGTCCGATCATGATGACGACCTTTGCGGCGATCCTCGGCGCGCTTCCGATCGCCGTCGGCCACGGCGCGAGTTCGGAATTGCGGCAGCCGCTCGGCATCGCCGTGGTCGGCGGGCTGGTGGTGTCGCAATTCCTGACGCTGTTCATCACGCCGGTGCTATATCTCTACATGGACCGGCTGGGACATGCGGGGAACAGGCTGCGCACGCGGGTGGTGGGAGCGATGACCGGGAAGCCACGGGAGGCGTAGAGCGGCCTTGAGGTTGTCGAGTTGGAGGAGCCCCACGTCATCGCCCGCATAAGCGGGCGATCCGGGACTGCATTCAGCGCTTCATGCTGGATGCCCCGCTTTCGCGGGGCAGGACAACAACCTTGATGGTTAAGCCGCCTTTTGTGCGGCCGCGGCCTTGGCGAGCTTGAAGTCGTATTTCACTTCGTAGAACGGCTCGTTCATCACCTCGCCGGTCGGGGCCTTGCTGCCCGCCGGCTGCTTCACGAACTCGACGATCAGCGGCTCCTTCACACCGAACACCACGTCGGTGTCGATGAACTCGCATCCCTTCTGGAATACATGCGTGGTCAGGCTCTTGTAGCCGGGCGCCGCGATGTGGAAGTGGATATGCGCCGGACGCATGTGGCTGATCCTGGTCTTGTTCATCAGTTCGCCGATCGGGCCGTCCATCGGAATGGTGTAGCCGATCGGGGCCACGGTCCGGACCGTGTAGCTGCCATCCGGATTGGAGTGGAAGATGCCGCGCATGTAGCCTTCGG
Source organism: uncultured Hyphomicrobiales bacterium (assembly GCA_964641065.1). Taxonomy (GTDB): domain Bacteria; phylum Pseudomonadota; class Alphaproteobacteria; order Rhizobiales; family Xanthobacteraceae; genus Pseudorhodoplanes. The sequence goes on from CAZXJZ010000035.1 coordinate 6,431, forward strand.
CGCCCTCGATCTGCGCTTCGTAAAGGCCTTCGCCGTCGGTCTGCCACATGTCGAGCATGGCGCCCGCGATCGGCTTGCCGTCGATATCGGTGACCCGGCCGGTGCAGAAGGTCGGAATGCCCGGCGCGCCGTCGGCCATGTTGCCGCCGTCGGCAATTTCGGGCGAATCCGCAATGTGGAACGGGCCTTCCACCGTGGAGGGGGTGGCAGCGCCCGGCGCCCGGTTGTTGATCGAGTCCACCAGCATGGAGACGCCGAGAACGTCGGATGCGAGGATGAATTCCTGCCGCTTGGCGTCGCAGATCTGGCCGACCCGCGTCAGCCACATTATGGCGGCGAACCATTCCTGCTGGGTCGGTTCGACGTCGCGCACGAAGCCGTGAAGGTGCTTCACCAAGGAGGTCATGATCTGGCGCAGCCGCGGATCCGGGATATTGCTCCAGCGCTCGATCGCCAGGTCGGTGAGGTTTTCCTCGGTAACGTAGGTCATATGCGTTCTCCCGAAATCGTCGGCGCGGCCGCTGGCCCGCCGCCGTTTTTTGTCGTCGTCGGGCCCGAGTCTAAGCGCCGGCCATGGCTCAGCGTCAAGCTGGAATTGTCCAAATGCCGCACGGGGCGGACGGTGACTTTTTCGGCCCACCGGCGTTATAATGCAAATCTGGTTGCCCGAAAGGACCGCTGACATGGCATGGACGACCCCGACTCTCGTTGAAATCTGCATCGGCATGGAAATCAACGGCTACTTGCCGCCTGAATTCTGACCTCCGGCTGATTTGAATCGAAGCCAGCCCAAATGGGCCGCCTGACGGCGCTCGTGCTTGGAGCAGCCGCAGGCGGCGGTTTTCCGCAATGGAACTGCAATTGCCCGGTCTGCGCGTTGGCGTGGGCCGGCGACTCTCGCGTGAAGCCCCGCAGCCAGGCCGGGATCGCGGTCACAGCCGATGGCGAGAACTGGCTCCTGTGCAACGCCTCGCCCGATCTGCGGGCGCAGATCCTCGGTAATCCGGCCCTGCATCCGCGCAGGGGATTACGCCATTCGCCGATCCGGGCGGTGCTGCTGACCGGCGCTGAGATCGATCAGGCGGCCGGCCTGCTGACCCTGCGCGAGCGGCAGGATGTCGCGCTGCATGCGACGCCTGCGACACTCGCCGCGATCGCCGACAACCCGATGTTCAGTGCCCTGCACCCCGGCCATGTAACCCGGCATGCGCTTTCGCTGGGTGAAACCTTTTCACCGGTGGAGGGCTTGTTGGCCGATGTTTTCACCGTCCCAGGAAAGGTCCCGCTCTATCTCGAGGGCGAGAATCCGGAGATTGGCGAGAGCGCCGTGAATATTGGCGTCGAGTTGACCGGCGCCGGACGCCGGCTGCTGTTTCTGCCCGGCGCGGCCGCAGTGACGCCCTCGATCCGCGAGCGCATGCTTCGGGCCGACGCCATCCTGTTCGACGGGACGCTGTTCACCGACGATGAGATGATCGCCCTGCGGGTGGGAGAGAAGACCGGAATGCGAATGGGGCACATGCCGATCGATGGTCCGGAGGGCTCGCTTGCGGCGCTGTCCGATCTGCAGGCGCGCCGGATCTACATCCATATCAACAACACCAATCCGATCCTGATCGACGGCTCGCCCGCCCGCCGGCGGGTGGAGGCGGCGGGTTTCGAGGTTGCCTATGATGGCATGGAGATCGTGCTGTGACGCCGATGCAGCCCGACGAACTGGAAGCGGCGCTGCGCGACATCGGCGCACGCCGGTATCACCGTCTGCACCCGTTTCATCACATGCTGCATTCCGGGCAATGCACGAAGGCGCAGGTGCAGGCCTGGGCCCTGAACCGCTACTATTACCAGGCGATGATCCCGATCAAGGATGCGTCGCTGATCGCACGCTGCGACGACCCGGCGATCCGGCGCGAATGGCGCTCGCGGCTGGTCGACCATGACGGCGAGCAGGAGGGCGATGGCGGCATCGCCCGCTGGCTGAAACTGACCGATGGGCTCGGGCTCGACCGGGACTATGTGACGTCGCTGCGGGGTTTGCTTCCGGGGACGCGCTTTGCGGTCGAGGCCTATGTGCGATTTGTGCGCGAGAAGACGCTGCTGGAAGCGATTGCGTCGTCGCTCACCGAGTTGTTCTCGCCGGTGATCATTTCGGAGCGGATGGACGGCATGCTCGCACATTATGATTTCGTCACCCGCGAGACGCTGGCCTATTTCGAGAAGCGTCCGCCGCAGGCGGCAAAGGATTCCGATTTCGCGCTCGACTATGTGAAACGTCATGCGCGCACACCGGATTCGCAGGCGATGGTTCTTTCAGCGCTGGAATTCAAATGCAGCGTGCTGTGGGCGATGCTGGATGCGCTGCACCACGCCTATGTCGCGCCCGGGCACATTCCGCCGGGCGCGTTCGTGCCGGAGGACGGGCGATGACCGAACCCGCTGCGCCGTCCGCCGCGATTGCTGCCGATGCCAGACCGCGGCTGCCGCGCGGCGTACGGCTCACCCATAACGAAGCGCAGGGCGGCTGGGTGCTGCTTGCACCGGAGCGCGTTTTCAAGGCGGATGCGATCGCGGTGGAGATTTTGAAACGCTGCACCGGCGAGGCGACATTCGCCGAAATCGTCGACGATCTGACAGCGGCGTTCAAGGCGCCACGCGAGCGCATCGAAACCGACGTCGCGAACCTGCTGCGCTCGCTCGCCGACAAGCGCCTGCTGGAATTGTCGTGACCGATCTCAGGCCCCAGGCATCGGCAGCCGCAGGCGGAGAACGGGAGCTTCCGGCACCGCTTGGCCTGCTCGCCGAACTGACGCATCGCTGCCCGCTCGGCTGCCCGTATTGCTCCAATCCGCTGGCGCTCGATGCGCCGAAGGACGAACTCGATACCGAGACCTGGGCGCGTGTCTTTCGCGAGGCGGCTGGACTTGGCATCCTGCAGGTTCATCTGTCGGGCGGAGAGCCGGCATCGCGGCGCGATCTCGCCGAGATCGTGGCATCCGCGCATGCGGCCGGGCTTTACTCCAACCTCATCACCTCCGGCGTCGGGCTGACAGACGCTCGGCTGCGCCAGCTTGCCGACAACGGTCTCGATCACGTCCAGGTGTCGATCCAGGATGCCGAACCCGATTCCGCCGATCGCATCGCTGGCTATGACGGCGCGTTCGCCCGCAAGCAGGCGGTGGCGGCGGAGACGGCGCGGCTCGGCCTGCCGCTGACCGTCAACGTCGTCGTGCATCGCCTCAATATCGAACGGATCGGCGACATGGTGGCGCTGGCGCTGTCGCTCGGGGCGCAACGTGTCGAGATCGCGCATGTGCAATATTACGGCTGGGCGCTGAAGAACCGCGCCGCCCTGATGCCGTCGCGCGAGCAGGCGATCGGCGCGATCAAGACGGTCGAAAAGCTGCGCCAGGCCCATCACGGCCGGATCGTGATCGATTCCGCATTGCCGGATTATTATGCGCGCTACCCCAAGCCATGCATGGGCGGCTGGGGACGCCGCTCGCTCAACGTCACGCCATCTGGCAAGGTGCTGCCGTGCCATGCCGCCGAGGTGATCCCGGGCCTGACCTTCTGGTCGGTGACGGAGCATCCGCTGGCCGACATCTGGCGGCATTCCCCGGCCTTCAACGCGTTCCGTGGGACGGACTGGATGCAGGAGCCCTGCCGCTCCTGTCCGAAGCAGCGCGAGGATTTCGGCGGCTGCCGCTGCCAGGCCTTTCTGCTCACCGGAGACGCGCGGGCGACCGATCCGGTCTGCCACCTGTCGCCGCTGCATGGTGACGTCGAACGCATCGCAGCAATTCAAACAGACGCATACGAATACCGGCGTTTCCGCGTGCCGGTTGTCACACCGTGATTGCCATCCGGGCGTGAAATATCGGACACTGGCAGCAAGGCCGCGATCCAACGACGGCGTATTGCAGGGAGGCTTCGATGCATCGATTGTCCCGTACCATGTTGTTTGCCGGCGGTATTGCCGGCGCCTTCGCACTGACGACCGCACCCGCGATCTCGCAAGGGCCTCCCGGCATGAGCGCGATCGACAAATCCAATCCGGCGGCCAGCAAGCAGGACGCGAATCTCAAGCCGCATGCGACGCCGCCGATCGTGACTCCGGTCGACAAGCTTCCGCTCGACAAGCTGAAGCTGCCGGCGGGCTTCAAGGCCGAAGTGTTCTCGAGCGGCCATCCCGGCGCGCGCACCATGGTGCAGGGGCCGAAAGGCACGATCTTCATGGGGACGCGTCTGCTCGGGCGCGTCTATGCGATCACCGACAAGGACGGCAAGCGCGAGGTGCGCACCCTGCTGCAAGGACTGACCCAGCCGAGCGGCCTCGCCATGAAGGATGGCGCGCTCTACGTGCTGGCGATCAACAAGGTGCTGCGTTTCGACGATATCGAGAACAAGCTCGACAATCCGGGCGAGGGTATCGATCTCACGGACAAATTCAACCTGCCGCCGGAAATCCACCACAACTGGAAATACGCGGCGTTCGGACCGGACGGCAAGCTCTACATCCAGGTCGGCGCGAATTGTAATATCTGCGAGATCAATCCCGGCATTCACGGCCAGATCCGCCGCTACAATCCGGATGGCTCCGGCATGGAGATCGTGGCGCGCGGCGTGCGCAACACCGTCGGCTTCGACTGGCATCCGGTGACCAAGGAATTGTGGTTCACCGACAATGGCCGCGACTGGGCCGGCGATGCCGGACCGGAGGATGAACTGAACCGGGTCGCGAAAGGGCAGGAGGGCGCCAATTACGGCTTCCCTTATTGTCACGCCAACGGCATCGCCGATCCTGATATCAAGATACCGAATGCCTGTGCCGGAGTGGTGATGCCGGCGGCACTGACCGGTCCGCATACGGCGGGGCTCGGAATTCTGTTCTACACCGGCGAGATGTTCCCGAAGGGCTACCAGAACACGGCCTTCATCGCGCGCCGGGGCTCGTGGAACAAGGCGCAGAAGACGGGCTATGACGTCGTGCTGGCGCGCACCACGCCCGACGGCAAGGCCAAGATCGAGCCGTTCATGACCGGCTTGCTGGATACCAAGGCCAACGAGTTCTTCGGCCGCCCGACCTATCTGTTCCAGATGAAGGACGGCTCGCTGCTGGTATCGGACGAGCAGAACGGCGCGACCTATCGCATTTCCTACGATGCGAAGACCGCGGCACCTGCTGCGGCGCCGAAGAAAAAGTAAAACGAGGCGGAATGCAGTCTCACTTGCGGATCGGGCGGTCGCTGGCAATGGGGCTCGCGGCCGCCCTTGCATTTTCGGAGGGGGCGCAGGCACAAAGCCTGTCGCTTCCCGAACGCCTCGAGCAATGTGGCACCTGCCACGGCGATGACGGCAATTCGAAGCTGGAAAACATTCCCTCGCTGGCCGGACAGCCGTCCTTCTTTACGCTGAATGCCCTGATCCTGATGCGCGAGGGCGTGCGCAAGGTGGAGGCGATGGCGCCGTTCGTGAAGGGTTTGACGGACGCCGAAATTCAGGCGCTGGCCGAGCATTACGAGAAGCTGCCGCCGAAACCGAGTGGCGAGACGATCGACCCGGCACTGGCCGAGCGCGGCGCCAGGATCGCAGTTCAGCGTCGCTGCGAGTCGTGCCATCTGCCGTCGCTCGCCGGCCAGCAGCAGATGCCGCGGCTGGCGAAACAACGCATCGACTACATGATCCACGCGATGAAGCAGTATCTCACCGACAGCCGCACCGGCGCCGATACCGCGATGACGGCTTCGATCTTCGGCCTGCGCGACGATGAACTCGCGGCGCTGGCGCATTGGGCCGCTGGGAAGTAGAGGCACCGCAAGCCGCCGCTCCGCCCATGTAGCTACGCCTGCTCGCCCGCTTCCTCGGCCATCTTGGCGCGCCAGTCGCGGCGCGCGACGAGTGCGCCCCAGGCGGCCAGTCCGAGCAGCAGCGCGCTGATCAGGAACAGAACCAGCGCAATCGGGCGCTGATAGAAGATCGCGAACGACCCGCCCGACATGATCAGCGATTGACGAAGCGACAGTTCGAAGATCGGCGCGATCACGAGGCCCAGCACCAGCGGCGCCGGGTCGAACCGGAATTTTTTCAGCAGATAGCCGATCACGCCGAAGATCAGCATGATCCAGACATCCACAACCGAATTGTTCACCTCGTAGACGCCGATGATGCAGAACATGATTATCATCGGATAGAGATAGGCGTAGGGGATGCGCAGGATGCTGACGAACACGCCGACCAGCGGCAGGTTCAGCAGCAGCAGCATCAGATTGCCGACATACATCGAGGCGACGAAGCCCCAGAACAGTTTCGGCTGCTCGTTGACCAGCGACGGCCCCGGCGGGATTCCGTGGATCAGCAGGGCTGCCATCAGCACCGCGATCACCGGGCCGGTCGGGATGCCGAGCGACAGCATCGGCACGAAGGCGCCGGTCGAGGCGGCGTTGTTCGCCGATTCCGGTCCGGCAACGCCGGCGACCGCGCCCTTGCCGAATTCCTCCGGGTGCCGCGATATCCGCCGCTCGATCGCATAGGACACGAAACTCGAAATGATATGGGCGGAGCCGGGGATGATTCCGACGAAGAAGCCCAGCACCGAGCCGCGCGCGATCGGCCAGACCGACTGGCGCATCTCCTCGCCGGTCGGCAGCAATTCGCGGAATTTCGGCGCCCGGACATCGTTGTTCACGTCGCGGCTCGGCGTCGACAGGATCTCGCCCAGTCCGAACAGGCCGACCGCCACCGGAACGATACCGATGCCGTCGCCGAGCTCTGGGATATCGAACGAGAAACGGAAATGGCCGGACACGACGTCGATGCCGATCATGCCGAACAGCAGGCCCAGCGTCGCCATGAGAAGAGTGCGGACCAGCGAGGTGGTCGACATGTATGCGAGAAAGATCAGCCCCAGCACCAGCAGCGCGGTATATTCGGGCGGGCCGAAGCGCAGCGCGAATGTGGCAAGGGGCGGCGCAATCAGCGTAAGCATGATCACGCCGAATGTGCCGGCGACGAAAGAGCCGATCGCGGCGATGCATAGCGCGGCGCCGCCGCGGCCCTTCCTGGCCATGGCGTTGCCGTCGATACAGGTCATCACCGAGGCGGCTTCGCCTGGAATGCGCAACAGGATCGAGGTGGTCGAGCCGCCATATTGCGAGCCGTAATAGATGCCCGCCAGCATGATGATCGCCTTGGTCGGATCGAGCCCGAAGGTCAGCGGCAGCAGGATCGAGATGCCGGCGAGCGGGCCGATGCCGGGAAGCATGCCGACCAGTGTGCCCACCAGACAGCCGATAAAGGCGTAGAGCAGGACATCGGGCTGCAATGCAACCGAGAAGCCGAGCGCGAGGCTTGAGAGAACTTCCACAGCGTCAGGACCACAGCGAGCCGCGCTCAAGCGGAGCGTGGAGCGCGATCGCGAACAGCCAATACGCGAACAGGGTCAGGCCCACGGCATAAACCGCCGCAGCAACCAGATTGCGGCGTTCGACCAGGGCCAGCAGGGAAAAGATCAGTAGAGGCATGGTCACGAGAAATCCAAGCCGGCTGTAGAGCCAGGTCGAGATCGCGGCGATTGCGATCACGAGGGTGGCGTGGCTCCAGTCGCTCCAGGGGATCTCGGCAAGCGTCTCGCCATGCCTACCGGCGACGATGATCGCGGCTGCGAGCGCGATCATCATGCCGGCCAGGAATTTCGGCAGCATGCCGGCTCCGGGCGCAGAAATCCGGCCGAACGGCAGATCGGCGCCCAGGATGAAAACGACGATGCCGAGGGCGATGAATGCGCCCCCGGCCACGTAATCGGCGCGGAGATTCATATGCGGGTCCGCTGCGATCAACCTTCAACCTTGCCGATGGACTTGACCGCGGCCTCGACCCGCTTGGCGTCCTCGTCCCAGAACTTCGCGAAATCGGGTTGGTCCATGTAGCGGACGGTGTCGCCGAGATTCTGGATCGAGGTCTGGAATTTGTCGGTCGCGACCGCGGCCTTGGCGGATTCGCGGATCGACTTGACGATCGCTTCCGGTGTGCCCTTGGGTGCGAACAATCCAACCCAGAGATAGAACTCGACGTCGAAGCCCTGTTCCTTCAGGGTGGGGACGTCGGGCAGGGACGCCGCACGCTTGTCCGAATAGCTTGCCAGCGCGCGCAGCTTACCACTCTTGATGTGTGCGTTCGCAGCCGCGATCGACGACGCCAGGACCTGCGAATTGTTGCCGAGGATCGCGGTCAATGCGGGGCCGCCGCCATTGGTCGGCAGATGCCGCATCTTGATGTCGGCTGCATTCATGAACAGCTGGGCCGGCAGATGCAGCGCGCCGTAAAGGCCGGACGACGAGAACACGATCTTGTCGGGGTTTTTCTTGGCGTCGTCGACCAGATCTTTGACGCTCTTGTAGGGCGTCTCGGCATTGACCACGAGCACCATCGGCCCTTCGGTGAAACGTGCGATCGGTATGAAGTCGGCGCGCGTAAATTTGGGTTGCCGCCCGAACAGCTTGTCGACCTCGGCGAAACCCGAAATCGACACGATGTGAACCAGCAGCGTGTGCCCGTCCGGCTTGGCGTTGGCAGCGAATTGTGCACCGACGGCGCCGGCGGCGCCTGCCTTGGTCTCGATCACGACCGGCTGCTTGATGATCGGCTCCAGCATTGCGGCGAACGGGCGGCCGACCACGTCCGCAGCGCCGCCGGGCGGGAACGGATTGATCAGCGTGACCGAGCGCGACGGGTAGGCATCCTGCGCGAAAACGGACGGTGTTGAGAGGGCTGCGATGGCCGCGGTGGAGCCCGCGACGAATTGACGTCGATCCATGAGGCTTCTCCCTTGTGTGCGGCGTCCATTCACGTGGCACCGCTTTTTGTGGTCGAAGCCTAGCGGCTCAGTCCGGCGAGGTCGAGTATCAATCCGGTCTTCAATCCATGATCGCGACTGCGCGCGTCCATCCGGCGGAGCCGCCACGGACCTTGACCGGAAAACAGGCAATCGTGAAACCGGTGGGCGGCAGATTTTCGAGATTGTGGAGTTTTTCGATGTGGCAATAGCCGATGTCCCGGCCGGCCTTGTGACCTTCCCAGATCAGGCTCGCATCGCCGGTTGCCGCGTATCTCTCCTTGGTGTGCACGAATGGCGCATCCCAGCTCCATCCGTCGGTGCCGGTGATTTTCACGCCGCGCTCAAGCAGGTAGAGCGTAGCCTCGCGGCCCATGCCGCAGCCTTTCGATACGTAATCGGGCTGGCCATAGGCCTTGCCAGCGGCAGTGTTGATGACGACGATTTCAAATGGTGAAAGCGTGTGGCCGATCGCCTCGAGCGATGCTTCGACATCGGCGGCGGTGACGACATAGCCGTCCGGGAAATGCCGGAAGTCGAGCTTCACGCCGGGATTGAAACACCATTCGAGTGGAACCTCGTCAATGGTGATGGCGCGCTTGCCTCCGTCCATGGTGGAGGCAAAATGCCAGGGCGCATCGAGATGCGTCGTGCAATGCGTCGACAGCTTCACCCATTCGAAGCCCCAGCCCTCGCTGTCGGGAAGATCGCTTTCCTTCAGCCCGGGAAAGAATTTGCAGATGTCGGGCGCGGTGTCGCGATGATTGAGGTAATCGATCTTCGGCCCATAGCCCGGAGGATCGGCGGCAACGTCGTTCTCGAGCGGCACGGATATGTCGATGATCTTGCGGGACATGGGTTCTGTTTCCTCCGGCGTCATCGTCGGGCTTGACCCGGCGATCCATCTCAAGTGACGTCATGCAATCAATGGATGGATGCCCGGGTCAAGAGGTGTCAACGACGCCGTCTTCGACGACTATGCCCGGGTTTGACCGCGGAGGAAGCTATGCCTGCCTATTGGGTCGCGCGTTCGGTGATCTACGATCCTGTCGAATACAAGAAATATACGGACCTCGTGCCCGGCATTATCGCGAAATACGGCGGCAAGGTGCTGGCGCGCGGCGGAAAATTTCAGATCATGGAAGGCCCGGACAAGTTCCAGCGCTTTGTGGTGATCGAGTTTCCGACCTTCGAACAGGGCGTCGCCTGCTTCACCTCGAAAGAATACGACGATGCGGCCGCTTTTCGCAGGAGCGGCGCGGGCGAGGTGGAGACCATCATGGTCGAGGGCGGCGAATTTACGAAGTAGTTACGCTGCATCACGGAGCGTCGCCCCCGCGAAAGCGGGGGCCCATGTTCCAGAGCGGTGGTTATGGGTCCCCGCCTTCGCGGGGACGACAACCATTCAAATCCCGAGATACAGCTTCCGGATCAGGTCGTTGTTGTGCAAGTCGCTGGCCGATTTGCCCTCGTATGCGATCTTGCCGTGCACGATCACGTAGCCCGAATCGGCGATGCGGATCGCCTGGTTGAAATTCTGCTCGGCCATCAGGACGGTGAGCTGATATTTCGCTTTCAGTTCGCGGATGGTGTCGATGGTGTGGCTGACCAGGAGCGGCGACAATCCCACCGACGGCTCGTCGACCAGCAGGATTTTCGGCGCCAGCATCAGCGCACGCGCGAGCGCGAGCATCTGCTGTTCGCCGCCGGACATCGAGCCGGCGAGCTGGCTCTTGCGTTCGGCGAGACGCGGGAAGGTCTCGAAGCAGAAATCGAGGTTGCGCTTGAGCTGCTCGCGCGCCTTCTGCCGGAACGCGCCCAGCAGCAGATTTTCCTCCACCGTCAGCTTCGGAAACAACCGCCGGCCCTCGGGCACGAGTGCAATGCCGAGGTCGACGATCTCCTCGACGCTCTTGCCGACGAGATCGTGCTTCACGCCGTCAATTTCGGCGGTGATGGAGCCTTCGTTGGGGCGGCACAGGCCCATGATGCATTTGATCAGCGTGGATTTGCCGTTGCCGTTGGTGCCCAGCAGCACCACGGTCTTGCCGGATGCCACGTCCATCGACACGTCCTCGATGACGCGGACGGCGCCGTACCCGGCATGGATGTTCTGGATGGTGAGGCTATTGGCCAAGATACGCCCTCTCCACCTCTTTGTCGCGGATCACGTCCTGCGGATCGCCCTCGGCGATCTTCTTGCCGCTGACCAGCACCACCAGCCGCTGCGAGAAGCTCATCACCGCCGCCATGATGTGCTCGATCAGGATGATGGTGATGCCGCGCTCGTTCAGACGGATCAGCAGCGCGACGATATCCTTGACCTCGGAACCCGACAGCCCGGCCATCGCCTCGTCCGCGATCAGGAGCTTGGGGTCGGCCGCCATGGCGCGCGCGAGTTCGAGCTTGCGCATTTCGACCTGGGTCAGGTCCTTCGGCAGCCTGTTGGCCTTGTGCTCGAGCGAGACCAGGCTCAGGACCTCGTGGCAGCGATGGTCCATCTCCTCCTTGGTGTGAGGCACGTCGCGGCGGATGCCCACGGTGTAGAGAAGCGGCACCCGCAGGTTTTGTGCGACCGTCAGGCTGTGGAACGGGCGCGGCAGCTGGAACGAGCGGGCCAGGCCCAGATGCGTACGCTGGTGGGCCACCAGGCCGTTCATCGGCTTGCCGTCGAAGGTTACGGTGCCGGTCTCATTGTGCAACGTCCCGGACATGCAATTGACCAGCGTCGACTTGCCGGAGCCGTTTGGGCCGATCAGGCCGAGGCGTTCGCCGCGGGCGACGTCGAGATTGATGCCGTCGAGCGCAACGAAGCCGCCGAAGCGCTTGCTGACATTGTCGACCTTCAGGAGCGGCGCGGTCATGGCGTCTTCACCGCGGGTTTGGGTGCTTCAGGGATTTCGGACGTTTCGATATCGGCGCTGCTCTTGCGGCCGAAAAACTGATGCCAGAGACCGATCAGGCCGTTTGGCGCGATGATGACGAAGAACACCAGCAGCAGACCGACGATCAGCAGGCTGACCGCCGACGAGATCGTGACCGTGGCCAGTTGCTGCAGCGAGCCAAGCAGGATGGCGCCGAGCAGCGGACCGACCCAGCTGGTGGTGCCGCCGATCATCGGCATGGCGATGGCGTTCACCGCATAGGCGAGGCCGAAGGCCGAGGATGGCTCGAGGAAGCCGATGTAATAGGGGAAGGGGGCTCCCGCCATGCCCATGAACGCGCCGGACAGGGTGGTCGCGACCAGTTTCAGCTTCAGCGTGGGAACACCCGATGCCTCGGCCGCGAGTTCGTCGTCGCGGATGGTGGCGAAGCCATAGCCGAGGCGCGATCGTTCGATCGCGCGCGCGGTGGTCAGCGCGACCACCACGAGGAGCAGCATCACCAGGAACAGATATTCGATATAGTTGATGCCGAGCAGCGGCACCGTGGCCGGCCGGATCACATAGGCGCCGCGCGAACCGCCGACGAAGTCCCAGTTCACGATCAGGGTTTGCAGCACGACCGCGAGCGCTAGCGTGGCAATGGCGAAGAACACGCCACGCAACCGCAGCGTCAGGTAGCCGGTGCCAAGCCCGACCAGTCCGGCGATGACGCCGCCGAGCACGATCAGCACCGGGATCGGCGGTATGCCGACCAGCGCCGCGATCTCCTCGGGCAGATGACGATTGGCAAAGGCCGGCAGCTTGGTCATCACCACGGTCGTATAGGCGCCGATGGCGAAGAAGGCCGCCGAGCCGAAATTCACATAGCCGCAATAGCCGCCGAGAATGTTCCAGGCGGTTGCCAGCACGATGAATTGCAGCACCACATAGCCAGCGAAGAACAGGTAGTCGTTCTGCGCAAGTCGCGCCGCGAAAAAGAACGCGATCGCAACGGCGAGGGAGACGAGGAAGAACTGCCAGGTGCGCATTATCGACCCAGGATGCCGGAGGGCCGCACGGCGAGCGTGATCAGCAGGAAGCCGAAGGCGACCGCAGGTGCCCATGAGGGCCCGTAGAAGGTCGAGGTGATGCTTTCCACGATCCCGAGCAGAATCGCGGCGATCACGGTTCCGGGCAGGCTGCCCATGCCGCCGAGAACGCAAATCGCGAACACCCGGCCGATATATTCGCGTCCGACCGACGGCTCGACCGGCTGGATGATGATCAGCAGCGCGCCGGCAATCGCGGCGGTCGCGATCGAGATCGAGAAGGCGATGCGCTTGATGCGGATCGGGTCGGCGGCCATCAGCGACAGCGCCAGCTGGTCCTGCGCGACGGCCATGATGGCGCGGCCGGTGAAGGTCTTGGTCAGGAACAGCTGCAGCCCGAACACCAGCAGCATGGAAATCACGAACGGCACCACCATGCGCATCGGCAAGTCGAGGAAGGAAAAGCGCAGCGTGGTGTCGATGTAGCCGGCCTGCACGTAACGGTAGTCGACGCCGAACACGAGGATCAGCACGACCTCGGTGACGAACAAGAGGCCGAAGAAGAAGGCGAGCCCGCGCAGCGCTTCCTGCCCGCGTTTCTCGAACGAAACGTAATAGACCTGGTAGATCAGCGAGCCGAGATAATAGAAGGCCGGCAGCACCAGGATACTGACGAGGATCGGGTCGAGCCCGAGCCGCTGGTTGGCGATATAGGCGATATACGACCCGAGAATGATGAAGGCCGGATGCGCGATATTGACGATGTCGAGAATGCCGAACGAGATCGAAATCCCGACCGTCACCGCGGCATAGAAACCGCCCAGCAGGATGCCGGCGATCAGCGCATTGATGAAAAGTTCAACGGGAAAATCCATGCCGGGGCTCCTCTCAACACGAAGGCCCGGTACGCCGGATATGGAACGCCATGTCTCTCCCCGCCCGCGCTTGTTGGTTGTTTCGGGCGATCGCCATCCCGGCGGCCACCCAGCTGCGCTTTGCGGATGAGTATTGCCGCAAGCAGCAACGCTTGGCTAGTCCTTTGATAGCCGTGGCCAGCGTTCTCTCACCCAGAGCCCGACATGGACGCCGGGCGATGTTCGCCCGGCGGCTGGCTGCGACAATCTGCTCAGCGATAAGGCACAACCGCGTCGCCCGACTTGAAGGCGGGCGGATAGAGGATGGTGTAGCGATCGGCCTCGCGGAACTGATCGACGCCGTTCCCTTCGATGCCGCGATACTGGACCATCAGCACGCGCGGTTCGGTCCATTCGCCGTTCGGCGCAAACTTGATCTTGCCGACGATGGTCGAGAATTCATTGTCGTGAATCGTCTTGGCGAGCGCCTTCTGATCGAGCGATTTGGTCTTTTCCACCGCCTGGGCGACCACCTCCATCGCCGCATAGATGAACGGCGGAACGTAGAAGCCGAGCGGATCGACGCCCTGTCCCGTTGCCTCCTTCTGGTAGCGGGCGATGAAGTCCTGGATGCCGGGAAAGTTCATCGTCTTGGACGGAACATAAAGTTCGTAGCCCAGCGCATTGTTGAGGAACGGGCCGAGTTGCGCCTTGATGGCAGTGAATTGCGGGCCGACCGCGCCGCCGCCGAGGAGTTTTGCCTTCAGGCCGATCTCGTTGATGGCGCGGTACAGGCCGACCGAGTCGATCGGATAGGACGCGACGAAGACGAGATCGGGATTGGCGTTCTGGATCGCGCGTGCGATCGGCGCGAAATCGACCGTCGACGGCGGATAGGAGCGATCGTAGACGATCTTGAGGCCCATCTTTTTGGCAATGTCGCGGGCCGCGTCCGAGGTGATCTTGCCGAACTCCGCATCCGCGCCGACGATTGCGATCGACGTCGGCTTCGGGTTGAGGGTCTTCACCACTTCGAAGAACGCATTCGGGATCGCGTGCCCGGATTCCACGCCCAGCGGCATGATCTGGAAATAGCGGTCGTAATTGAACTGCTTGTTAACGCCGACGCCGAACAGGCTCATCATCGTCATGCCCTTCTGCATGACGACGGGCATCGCGGGCGCGATCAGGTTGGTGCCGTAGGGCGACACCACGATGTCCACTTTGTCGAGGTCGATCAGCTTGGTGTAGAGGCTCGGCACCGTGGCCGGGTTGGTCTGGTCGTCATAGTGGATGAGTTTCACCGGCCGGCCCAGCAGCCCGCCCTTCTTGTTGACGTCGTCGGCCCACATCTGCATCGCGAGCAGTGCGGCCTTGCCGTTGGCCGCGAGGCCGCCGGTCAGCGCCATGCTGAAGCCGATCTTGATGGGCTCTGCGGCCATCGCGGAACTTGCGGCGCAAAGCGCGCCGGCAGCCGCCAGTGTGATGCGCATTCCGCGCATGAGTTTACCGATCATGGACATGGTCTCCCTGGGTTCGCCGTGTTGGTCCGGCTTGATCAATCGAACAGGCGGCCGGTAATGACCGCGTCGTAGGCATGCGGATTCAGGATGTGCGGGTAGTGGCCGCCGGTCTGCAGGCTGTGCAGATGCGCGCCGACATAACGATCGCGGACCGCCTGCCGGGACCGCGGCGGAATGATCGGGTCATCCTCGCAATCGATCACGGTGATGCGTTCGGGCGGAATGGACAGCGGCGGACATAGCGAAGCGGCCGCCACGCCTTCGAAGCGCGCCTTCAGGTTCTCCGCACTCTGGCGTCCGGACAGCATGGCGAGCTGGATTGCCTTCAGTTCGCCGTCGGGCGCCTTTTCGACGCGCTGCCGCCAGGTCGTCTGCAGCTCTTTCGCGCCGGTTGCGGCGATGAACGCCGGATCGAACAGCGGGTTCGCGAACAATTCGTCCGGCGTGACGAAGATGTTGCCGAGAAACAGATGGTCGAGCCGGGCGGGATGGCGAAGCGCGAAGAATTGCGCCCAGTATCCGCCGAAGGACGACCCGAGGACACTGGCGCGCGAGATCCCTAGATGATCCATCAGGCCGGCAAGCCCATCGGCCAGCGGTGACGGGTCTGCCAAAGCCGGATAGCTGACCGAGACGATGCGCAGCTTCTGGCCGAGTGCTGCAACCTGCTTGTAGAACATCTCGCAGGTGCCGACCGAGCCCGGCAGCATGATCAGCGCCGGGCCGTCGGCACCCGTATCGATATACGGCCAGACCTCGCCGGCGATCGTTGCGTCAGCGATCGAGGCGCTCAGGTCCCATGGTCTGTAGGTTGCCGCAGAGGCGCCGGCCGCCATCGTGCGAGCCATTGCTATTTCTTCGGCCAGACGCCGGCTTGTTCCAACTCGCGCATGGATTCGTCGGTGAATTCCGCACGCGGACCGTCGCCGCCGATCACGAACATCAGGATGGATTCCTCGTTCGGATCGCCCTTCGTGACATTCTCGAAACGGCGCGCGCATCCGGGCGGGAATGACACCACGTCGAAGGGTTCCGCGTCGACATAATCGACATTGCCCTTTTCATCGATCCACGAGCAGCGCCAGGTGCCGGTCATCGGGATGAAGGTTTCGTTGGTGTCGTGATTGTGCATCATCGGGCCCTTGCCGGGCTTGGCGCGGCAATAGCCAAGATTGAAACCTTCCGAGATCTTGATGGCCGCCATGCGTGCGGCGTCTTCGCCGACCGGCGATGTCACTGCGCCGCCTTCGCCCTTCGGTGGCTGGAACCCGATCACGTTATAGAGCGTGCGCACCGCGCTGTCGTAATCGCTGTCCGGCAGTCCGCCATTATAGCCCTTCAGATCCTTGAAGCGGGCCACGCGCTTGAGCATGTCTTCGCGGCGAAGGCCGGAGCGGGGCAGGCTTTCCATTGGTGCTTTCTCCCGTGATGCTTTTGATTGGTCTAATTGAGCACTTGATCAATATTATTGACCATGTGCTCAATATGTCAAGGCGCGGGTCGTCTGGCGGCGTGGTAGCTTGTGCAAGACGCAAGTTCTGGTAGGCATTCGGCCACGGGTTTGACTTGAACCCGGTGGTCCGGACGATGAAACGATCACCCCCGACGGCGCGCGCCAAGCGCAGCGCAAAGCCAGAACGAACCGTCCCGCGGGCCAAGCGCGGCATCAAGCGAATGCGCCTCAGCCCGGAGGCGCGCAGCGATCTGATCCTGCGCGGTGCAATCCGCTTTTTTGCGGAGCGCGGATTCCAGGGGCAAACGCGAGACCTTGCCGAACAGCTCGGCATTTCGACCGGGCTTCTGTTTCGCTATTTTCCGACCAAGGACGCGCTGATCGACCGCATCTACGAAACCCTGTTCGAAGGGCGCTGGAAACCGGAATGGGACGAGATTCTCGGCAACCGGTCACGCGACCTGCGCGAGCGCCTGATCGAATTCTACCTCGATTATTCGCAGATGCTGCACGATTACGAATGGGGCCGCATCTACCTCTATTCCGGTCTGGGCGGCGCCGGAATTGCACAACGCTTCGCGCGCATGGTGACCAACCGGGTCTATGCGCGCGTGGTCGACGAACTGCGCCATGAATTCGGCCGACAGGATCTCGCGGCCGAACCTCTGAGCGAGCCGGAGATCGAACTGATGTGGTCGCTGCACGGCAGCATTTTCTACATCGGCCTGCGCAAGTGGGTCTACAATGTCGGGGGGCCAAGCGACGTGCCCGGAACCGTCACCCAGATCGTCGAGCGCTTTTACGTGAATGCAGCCGAACTGATGCGGTCGGTCGCAGACACGAAAAAGCCGCCGGCAAAGGCGCGGCGGCTTTCTGCATCGTGAAACGAGGAGCGGGGTTAAGCCGCCGCCTTGCGGACCTGGTCCGGTAGTGCCATCGGCTTGTTCGCGGAATTCACGAATTCGATGGTCATGAAGACCATCTCCTTGTCGCCGAGGTTTTCAAGATCGTGGACCTTGAACTCGCCGGCGCCATAGGTCTCGTGACGTGTCTCGCCGGGCTGGTAGGTATACTCGACCGTCGTGCCGTCATGCACGTGCTGACGTCCACGGCCGCCGGACACCGAGGTCCAGAAATAATCGAGCACATGGCGGTGGAAGCCGATTCGCTCGCCGGGCTGCAGGCGAATTTCCCACACCCGCACTCTTTCATTCTCTGAAAGAAGGCGGGAACCCACGCAGGGGTTCGGGTTGGCGCGTTCGCGCTCGAATTCCTTTGCGATCGCCTCCGGCCATGCCGAGTGGTCGGTCTTGAGCGCCGTCTTGTCCATCATGGACATTGCCATGGCGGTTCCTCCTGTGACGTGTATGCCCTAATATAGCAGCTTCCGGGTTCCAGCGAAATGGCGCGATCTGCAATGCACCCCCAACGTCAGCGCCGCGCAATCGTCATCGGCGGTTCGATGAGCGGATTGTTTGCCGGCCTGATGCTGTTGCGGGCGGGCTGGCAGGTCGAGATTTACGAGAAGGTGGAAGGCGAACTGTCCGGTCGCGGCGCGGGCATTGTGGCGCAGCCGGAGATTCTGGCCGCGCTGCGGGATCTGGGTGTGGCAACCGCTGACCTCGGCGTGCCGGTGCAGAAGCGCCGCCTGTTCGACGCCACCGGGCGGCTGGCGCTGGAACGCGATTGCCCGCAGGTCATGACCGCCTGGGAACGGGTGTACCGGATCCTGCGCGACGCCTTTCCGCCCGCGCATTACCATCGCGGGCGCGCGCTGACGGCGGTCGAACAGGACGGCAATGGCGTGACCGCAACGTTCGCCGATGGCGAGCGGATGACCGGCGATGTCTTGATCGGCGCCGACGGAATCCGTTCGACCGTGCGAGGGATGTGCGCCCCTGAAACCCAGCCGCTCTATGCCGGCTATGCCGCGTGGCGCGCGCTGATCGCCGAAGCTGCCATGCCGCCGCAGGTGCACCGCGATATCTTTCCGGCCATGGCCTTCTGCCTGCCGCCGGGCGAACAGATGCTCGGCTATCCGGTCGCCGGTCCCGATGACGACATCCGGCCAGGTCACCGGCGCTACAACATGATCTGGTACCGGCCCGCCGATGAGCAGACCGAGCTTGCTGCGCTGCTCACCGACGAGAACGGGACCCGGCATTCGGTGTCAATCCCGCCACCGCTGATCAGCCGCGCGTCGATCGCGGCGATGCGGGACGCGGCTGCGCGGCTGCTCGCGCCGCAATTCGTCGAAGCGGTGGGGCTTGTCGAGCAGCCGATCCTGCAGCCGATCTTCGATCTGGTCTCGGACCGGATCGCGTTCGGCCGGATCGCGATCATCGGCGATGCGGCCTTTGTGGCACGGCCGCATGTCGGCGCCGGCGTCGCCAAGGCCGCCGGCGATGCGGCGGCACTGGTGGCGGCCCTTGGCAGCACCGAGGATGTCGTGTCGGCGCTCGCGCAATACCAGGCGCAGCGGCTACCGGAGGGGCTGCGCATGGTGCAGCGCGCGCGCCATCTCGGCGCCTATCTGCAGGCCGCGCGCAGCAGCGAGGAGGCGGCTTTGGCCGCACGCCATTCAGTCGCGGAGGCGGTGCTGGAAGAGACGGCGACGCTGGATTTTCTGTACGCGTGATTGAGAGCGTCGCTGCATCGTCCCCCGTTCGTCCCCGCGAAAGCGGGGACCCAGAGCCCAGGACTGGACTCCCGCTTCCGCGGCAGCGAACGGTGCAAGTCGCGAGGGCTATTTCTTCTTCTTGCCCTTGCTCTTCGCTTTCTTGCGCTTCACGCCGGCCATCTTCTCCAGCACGCCGCAGACCGCGCCGGTATCCTGATCGGCGTAGCCGACCGACAGCGCCGAGGCATAGATCGGCAGCGTCGCGGAAAACAGCGGCGTCGGCACGCCGAGCTTGTTGGCGAATTCGCCGATCACCGTCATGTCCTTCTGCCACAGATAATTCTTCATGGTCGGCACCGAGTAGTCATCGTTGACCATCATCGGTCCGCGGATTTCGAACATGCGCGACTGGCCGGCACCGCCATTGGCGAACTTGAAGATCTGTTCGGGATCGAGACCGGCCTTCATGCCCAGTACCATGGCTTCGGCGGCGGCGACATTGTGGATCGCAACCAGGAGGTTCGCGACATACTTCATCTTGCTGCCATTGCCGAAGACACCGAGATTGTCGGTCTTGCGCGAGAAGCCGGCAAAGACCGGCATCACCTTCTCGATCGCCTTCTTGTCGCCGCTGGCATAGACCACCAGGTCCTTGACCGCGGCCTGCGCGCCTGTCCCTGAGACGGGGCAGTCCAGCATCGTATGGCCGGCCTTGCGCAGCACCTTTTCGGCCGCGAGCTTGTCGTCGAGCGTGAAGGTCGAGGCCTCGATCACGATACGCGGCTTGACTTTCGCCGCCGCGATCTCCGCGACCACGGCGTGCAACGCCGCCGGGCTCGGCAGGCTGGTGATTACGACCGGCACCTCGGCGACCAGTTCTTTCACACTGTCGGAAACGGAAACGCCGGCTTTCGTCATCTCCTTGCGCCGCTTCGGATCGGGGTCGACGCCCGCGACGATCCATCCGTCGGCGATCAGGTTGCGCGCGAACGCGCCGCCCATGATGCCAAGGCCGATAATGCCTACAATGCCTTTCGCTCCTGCCGCCACCTGAAACCTCCGTTGTTGCGCGCCTTCGCGTTCTTGGCCGCGCCCGTCCGTTACTATATGGCTTCAGGCGCGGGCGGTAGACCCGTGAGGATCAGGGGAGTTGCATGCGTCCGCGCGTTTATGTCACCCAGCCGATCGCCGAAAGCGCGCTGCTGCGTTTGAGGGAGATTGCCGAGGTCGAGCTCAACGAGGATTCCAGCCGCATCCCGGTCAAGGACAAGCTGATCGACGCGGCCAAGCGTTCCGACATCATCCTGTGCCTCCTGCACGACACCATCGACCGCGAGGTGCTGGCCGCCAATCCGAACCTGAAGGCGATCGCCTCGATGACGATCACGCCCGACCGGATCGACGTGACCGAGGCCACCACCCGCAAGATCATCGTCACCAACATTCCGGCGGTGGTGACTGACGCCACCGCCGACATCGCCTTCGGCTTGCTGCTCGCGGTGGCGCGGCGGATCGTCGAGGGCGACAAGGTCACGCGCTCCGGCGCATTTCCCGGTTCGCAGTCGAACCATCTGGCGGGCGCGGCCGTGAGCGGCAAGACGCTCGGAATCGTCGGCATGGGCCGGATCGGGCAGGCGATGGCCCGGCGCGCGCGCGGCTTCGACATGACGATCCTCTATTGCGACCCGCGCGGACTGCCCGTGGAGGAAGAGCAGAAGCTCGGATTGCGGTCGGTGAGTTTCGAGGAATTGCTCGGCCAGTCGGACTTCATCTCGCTGCATCCGCAGCTGAATAACGAAACGCATCATCTGATGGGTCCGCGGCAATTCGCGCTTATGAAGCGCAGTGCGTTTCTGATCAACACCTCGCGCGGCCCCATCATCGACGAGAAGGCGCTGGCGCAGGCATTGACCGAGGGCCGGATCGCGGGGGCCGGCATTGATGTCTACGAGCACGAGCCGAGGATCGAACGCGCGCTGTTGACCATGAACAACGTGGTGCTGACGCCGCATCTCGGCAGCGCGGTGATGGAACTGCGCGAGCGCATGGCGCATGTCGTGGTCGACAATATCGCGGCGATTGCGGAAGGCCGGCTGCCGCCGAACTGCATCAATTCGGCGGTGTTCGCCCCGGGGGCGTAGTTACTCCGCCGTCCAGCCGCCATCCACCAGCAGCGATGCGCCGGTCATCAACGCCGATGCATCTGATGCGAGAAACACGATCGCGCCCATCAGGTCCTCGACCTGGCCGAGCCGGCCGAGCTTGATCTTGTCGAGCACCGAGCGCTTGAAGTTTTCGTCGGCGAAGAACGGCCGCGTCATCGGTGTCTCGATGAAGGTCGGCGCCAGCGCATTGACGCGGATGCCATGCGGGCCGAGCTCCACCGCCATCGCCTTGGTCAGCCCCTCGAGCGCGGCTTTGCTGGCGCAATAGACGGTGCGGCGCGCGCCACCGACATGGCCCATCTGCGAGGAGATGTGGATGATCGAGCCGGGCTTCTTCGCCTCGACAAGCCTTCGCACCACCGCCTGCGCCACGAAATAGGCCGAGCGCACATTCAGGGTCATGATCGCGTCGAAGTCCTCGACCGTGACATCGACCAGGAAAGCGGGGCGATTGGAGCCGGCGTTGTTGACCAGGATGTCGAACGGCTCGGCCTTCGCGACAAAGGCACGGACCGCGTCGATATCGATGACGTCGAGCGGCATTGCGCTTGCCTTGCCGCCGCGCTTGCCGATCTCTTCCGCCGCCGTTTCGATCTCCCCCTTCGAGCGCGCCACCAGCGTGACATGTGCGCCGGCATCCGCCAGCGCAGCCGCGGCCGCAAGTCCGATCCCGCGGCCGGCGCCGGTGACCAGCGCGCGCTTGCCGTCGAGCCGGAAAGAGGGGGTTACCGGAAGCGGTGCACTCATAAGGTCGGCCCTACCTAAGCGATTGAATCAAGATTGCTAGCGCAGCGCTGAGGATGACAGTAAACGTCATCGCCATGCCGCTCACACGGAATGCGAAGCTCTCGCGCAGCTGGCTGACGCCATAGGCGTGGCTGAGACGGCCGGCGACCAGCACCAGCGCCATGGCATGCACCAGCCAGGCCGGTGCCCCCCGCATTTCCACAAACGCCAGCAGCAGCAGTGCGAGCGGCACATATTCTGCGAAATTGCCCTGCGCCCGTACTCGCCGTTCGAGCGCGACGTCGCCCTGAAAGCCGAGCGGAAGCTTGCTCGCTCGGCGCAACGCGATGACGCGGATCGACAGCGCAACAAACATGACGGCAAGAATGGCCGCATAGATGGGCACTATGGTCAGCATGGGACATCCCGTTTCCTGTAACCGGCCCACAAGCTACGGGATCACCGCGCCGCGGTTGCATCCGGGCGCTCACTCCGCCGCCGTCGCATAGGCGATATTGCGCCCGCCATAACGCCGCACGCGGATATTGGCCTGTTCGGCATGGCCAAGAAATCCTTCCAGCACGCAGAGCCGCGAGCAATATTCGCCGATCATGGCGGAGGCTTCGTCGGTGAGCACTTTCTGATAGGTGCAGGTCTTGAGGAATTTGCCGACCCACAGCCCGCCGGTATAGCGCGCGGCCTTCTTGGTCGGCAGCGTATGGTTGGTGCCGATCACCTTGTCGCCATAGGCCACGTTGGTGCGGGGGCCCAGAAACAGCGCGCCGTAATTGGTCATGTTATTGAGGAAATAATCCGGATCGCGGGTCATCACCTGCACATGCTCGGAGGCGACGCGGTCGGCTTCCGCCACCATCTCGTCGAGAGAGTCGCAGACGATCACCTCGCCATAATCCTTCCAGGCCTGTCCTGCGGCATCCGCCGTCGGCAGGATTGCGAGGAGCCGCTCGACTTCGGCCATGGTCTCCTTCGCGAGCTTTTCCGAATTGGTGATCAGCACCGCAGGCGAGGTCGGGCCGTGCTCGGCCTGGCCGAGCAGGTCGGTCGCGCAGATTTCCGCATCCACGGAATCGTCGGCGATGATCAGTGTTTCGGTCGGGCCGGCCAGCAGGTCGATGCCGATGCGGCCGAAGAGCTGGCGCTTGGCTTCGGCGACATAGGCATTGCCGGGGCCGACGATCATGTCCACCGGATCGATGGTGTCGGTGCCGAGCGCCATGGCCGCTACCGCCTGCACGCCGCCCAGCACATAGATTTCGTCGGCGCCGCCAAAATGCATCGCGGCAACAATCGCCTGGTGCGGTCCGCCGCGATAGGGCGGCGCACAGGCGATGATGCGCTTCACCC
>CAZXJZ010000036.1:0-29601 GCA_964641065.1 uncultured Hyphomicrobiales bacterium
GGCGGCGCATCGAGCGCATGGTGGCGCTCGGCTGGACCGAGGAATCGATCGGCATCGCGCTCGGACAGTCCGTGCGCCAGATCCGCAAGCTCCGGCTGCTGGCGAACATCCTGCCGGCGATGCTCGACCACATCGCCAAGGGCGACATGCCGAACGAACAGCATCTGCGCACGATCGCTGCGGCGACGCAGGACGAGCAGGCGCAGGTCTGGAAGAAGCACAAGCCGCGCAAGACCGATCCGCAGGTCGCGTGGAGCGAGGTGGCGCGTGCGCTCACCAAGACGCGGATGCATGCGCGCGATGCGAGCTTCGGCGACGATCTCGCCCAGGCCTACGGCATCGTCTGGCAGGAGGACCTGTTCGCGCCGGCCGACGAGGACAGCCGCTACACGAACGACGTCGAAGCGTTCCTCGGCGCGCAGCAGGAATGGATGACCAACCACCTCCCCAAGCGCGGCGCGGTCATCGAGGTGTCGACCTGGGGCGAGCCGAAGCTGCCGCCGAAGGCCGAGCGCGTCTATGGCAAGCCGAACAAGAGCGACTGCACGGGCTGGTATCTCGACCCGCGCAACGGCTCGGTGCAGTCGGTCGCCTACCGGATGCCGCGTCCGAAGAAGGATGCGGCGAAGGGCAAGGGCGCCCGTGCCGCCGAAGCCGACAGCGTTGCGCCGACGTCGCGGCCCGATGTCACCCGGCGTGGCATGGACATGATCGGCGATCTGCGCACCGACGCGCTGCACGAGGCGCTGGCGCGTGCGCCGATCGAGGATGACACGCTGACCGCGCTGCTCATCCTCGCCATTGCGGCAAACAACGTCACCGTCGCATCGGGACGCGCGTCCGGATACGGCGCGTGCGCGCAGCAGGCCAGGCGCCTCATCGCCGACGACGGCACGCTTGCCTACGACCGCGACACTCTGCGCGTGGTCGCGCGCGAGGTGCTGAGCGACGTGCTGTCGTGCCGCGAGAACCGCTCGAACAGCGGCGTCGTCGCGCGCGTCGCCGGCGCAGCGGTCGGCGCCGACGAATTCCTCCCCAATCTGGCGACGGAGGAATTCCTCTCGTGCCTGTCGCGCACGGCGCTCGAGGCGGCGCTGCAGGGAACGCCGGTCCTGCCGCGTCCGCGCGTCAAGGATACGCGCGCAGCGTTGGTCGCGCATTTCGCCGAGAGCCGCTTCGTGCATCCCGCCGCGCTGTTCGCGCCGCAGGCCGACGCGATTGCCGAATGGACCGAGAAGCACGCGCAGGTCGAGGAAGGCGACGACGGCGAGTTCGACGAGGCGGACGACGGCGACGACAAGCACGGCGACTACGCGGTCGCCGCCGAATAGGCGCGCGTTCGAGCCGCTTCATGCACTCCCGCCGCCGGCGCCCAGCCGGCGGCGGTTTCGTTTCCACGCTCATGAACAGGAGGACATCATGTTCGCACGATCGATCTTCGACAGCGCGCCGATCGGCGCGATCATCCGCTATTCCGACGGCGCTCCGCGGCCACCCGCGCGATTCACGAAGAAGCTCGCCGCCTGGGAACGCCGCAACAGCGGCGGCCGACTGATCCGCAAGCAGGCCGAACGGCGCGTCGGCAACACGACATTGGCCGCGACCTTCACGCTGCACGAAGGCGACTACGGCGGCGGCGGTGTCGTCGTCCTCCGCGTGCATCGCACGTTTTCGGTCGACAGTGCACTCACCTTCGTCGTCACCGAGCAGCCCGCTGCCGGCGCCGTTCGCGTGTTCGACCGCTGCAGAGACGATGCCCAGCTCGTCCATCTCGCCGGCAGCCGTGCCGACGCCGAAACCTGGCTCAAGAGCCACGGCTATCCCGATGCCGTCCTCGACGAGGTGACGGCGGACACCCACGCGAATGAGAGCGTTGAGGGGAGGGCCGTCGCATGACAACGCGCGCTTCCACCACGATCGACGACGAGTCCACCTCTGCAATGCCGCAGGTGGAATTCGGACGCAGCGCCGAGGGCTTTCTCGCCGCTCGCGTCGGCGACATCGCACTCGCGATGCTGCCGGCGCATGATGGACGTCACTATCTCGCGAGCGGCTGGCGCATCGGCCGACCGATCGCGGAGTGGATGCGCTCCGACTTCTACGGGCATTCCGGCGAGCTCGCAGATGAGGCCGCCTTCCGCGCCGAGGTCGATGCAAGCGCCGAGCACCAGCGCGAGAAGCGCATGCTCCACCGCAGCGACATCGCCTCCACAGCGAATACGCCATGGGGCCGCTCGCAGGGCGCAACCGTCTATGCGGAGGGTGTCACCTGCCACGCGACGGCCGGTCACGGCGGCTTCCACCTCTCGGCCGAGCGCAACCGCAAGGTCCATTCCATGCTGCGCGCGAGCGGCGGCTGGTACGAGGAAGACGCGGCTTGGGCGATCGTCGCGCTGACCTTCCCGCACCTCTTCACCAGCTATGAGCGGCGTTGCGCGGAGCGCACGGTCAAGGATAGCTGGCCCGATGCGTGGGAAGCCATCTTCGGGACCGTGCTGCAACCCGGAGAATCCCGCGAGAAGGATCGCCGCGCCTTCGAGCGCGACCATGCCGGCGACTGGATCGTCGTCTCCGCGATCACCTCCGATCACGAAAAGGGCTTCGTCGAAGTTGTCTCCACCCTCGGCGGCAAGCGCGGCCCTGGCACCGAGGAGCGGCGCTTTCTCGTTCCCGCGGAGGAGTATCACGTCGGCCGGTTCGGCTTCGTCATCAATGAGGTTCGGCATCGCCTCTATGGCGGTCCGTCGAGCTTCATCGGCTGGCAGCGATAGGAGGCGGCGATGCCCTGGAAAATCATCGCCGCTGCCTTCGGCTGGAAGGCGGCGCATGACAACGATGAGGATGTGCTCGTCGTCTGGCATCCGAAGCTGCATCGCCATTTCACGGGCGCCGACGCGTGGAAGCGGGCCGTGCTGCTGTCGGTGCGCGCGCCGACGGCTTCGAACTTTCCTCACACGCGAAAGGAGCCCTCGCGATGACGACCTATCTCGTCGCGGTTCATCTCCTCGTCGAGGCGAACGGATCGCCGGAAGCCGAGGTCGCCGATGCGCTGCACGGCATCCTCACCGCGGACATGCGCAAATATGCGGGCGCGCACTCGTGTCTCATCGACTGGGCGGTCGCTGGCGAGGACATCGCTGGCTCGATCGTCCCGGTCGCGATCGCTGGCGACTACCGGCCCGACGAGACGGCATTCCCGCTCTGGCCGCGGAGGCGACAGCCATGACGCGCCGCCCGAACCTCTGCGCCGTTCTCGCTCGCATGGAGGCCGCGCGCCGCACCACCCGGCACCATCTCGCCGTGATCGAACGGCAGATCGTCAAACGCGCCGAGCGGATGACGATCACGGCGCGGGCGAAACGGCGCCATCGCCGACGCAGCGCCGGCGCCTGGACCGGCGCCGATGAGCGCGCCTATCAGGGCCATCTCGCCGACCTGGTGCTCGCGCGGCTGCCGGAGATCGACGCGTTGACCCGCAAACTCGCCCGGCAGGACGATGCACTCACCGCCTTGCGCAGCCGGTACGGCGTCGGCGCGACCTCGGCCATCGTTGAGCGCTGATCGGCGGCGATGGCGGCAGTTCGCGCAGATCGGACGGCGCATCGGCTTCTCCTCCGGGACGAAGCGCGCCGCGGCGCGGGCCTGGCGTCGGCGACGGCGCGACCATTCGGGGCGGCGGCACGGGGGCGGAACGGACACCGGACCTGGCGACCGCGCGGCCAGGTCACGTCCTTTCCGGGCATCGCCGACCCGGCCCGCACCTGTCGGTCCTCCCCTCGGGTTTGCTGCGGTCTGCGCCGCCGGCGGTCCGCTTCAAGGCCAAGTCGCAAGCGACCGGAGCCCGCCGATCTCGGCAAGGCCCGGCCGCGGCCTGCGCAGGGCTTTCGCCCCGCTTGTCCGCAACCGGACCTCGCTCGCCTGGCGGCCCCCGGGCCTTGAAGCGGCCCTCAATCCGGCGGCGCCCGGCGACCGCACCCGAAGGGAGGTCCGGCAGGGGCCGGATCGAACCCGGCGGCGAAACCAGGAAAGGACTGCAAATGACCAAGACCGCCCGCGCCCCCCGCACCAGCGCCCGCGTCGTCCCGCTCCGTCGCGGCACCACCCTCGAAATGATCCGGCTCGTTTGCCCGGACGCCGCGCAAGCCAGCCGCATTGCGGAGAGCTTCGGCCTCACCGTTCTCGACAGCGACGGCATCCGCGATCTGCACCAGCGGCTCATCGTCGAAACCGCCACGGCGCTCAACGAAGGCCTCAGCGAACGCGCGATGCAGATTCACCTGCAGCGCATCGTCGGGTCGTATGTCGGCTCCGCGCACGGCGCCGGGCAGTTCTACAGCCGCGCCGTCACCGAAGCGCGCGAGGCCACGGCGCGACTCGCCAACGATGCGCGCGACGCCGACCTCGACGGTCCGGTCGGCTTCGACTCCGCGGCGCAGCGCAAGCGTGAGTTCGCGGCCGAGGTCGCCCTTCAGGCGCACGCGTTGCGCATGGCGGCCGAGGGCGCGGTCGCAGCCTACGAACACGTCGTCGGCGAGAGCTGGAAGCCGTTCGAGCGTCAGTCGGACCAACCCGGCGAGACCGTCAGCCGCAAGGCGGCCGAGGTGCAGATGGCGGCGTTCGGCTGACGCCGCCGGCGGGGCTTCGGCCCCGCCTTCTCCCATCATCCTCCGATCCCGGCCGGCTCCACCAGAGCCGGCCTTTTTCATGGCGCGCGCCGCAGCCGCGCAAACGCGCCAAGGGAATTGCACAAATAGAAATGAATCAGGTTAGAGCGCCCATCGTGGCCCGTCGCGGCTTTCGGTCCATGCTCCGGCCCCGCGCGGCAGCGCAACGGCTGCGCCGTCCTCCACTGACGTTCCGGTCCGGCGTCTTAGCCGTCACGCCGCACATTTTCATGACCGGATGCGCGGCCCCGCGGACCTCCGCCGCGGACCGCCGTGACGGGCCGCGATGGGCGCGGCCTCCAAACGGAGGTTCAAATCATGAGCCGGAAGGAAACCAAGCCCCGCGCCGATATCTATGCGCGGATCACCGATCGCATCGTCGCTGACCTCGAACGCGGCGTGCGACCCTGGGTCCAGCCCTGGAACGCGGCCAATACGGCCGGACGCATCACGCGCCCGCTGCGCCACAACGGCATGCCTTATCAGGGGATCAACGTCGTGCTGCTCTGGTCGGAGGCCGTTGCGCGTGGCTTCACGTCGCCGATTTGGATGACATTCAAGCAGGCGGCCGAGCTGGGCGGCAATGTCCGCAAGGGCGAGACCGGCACGATGGTCGTCTATGCAAATCGGGTGACGAAAACCGAGACCGATGAGCATGGCGACGAAGTCGAGCGCGCAATTCCGTTCCTGCGCGCCTATGTCGTCTTCTGCGTCGACCAGATCGACAACCTGCCGGATCATTATTACGGACGTCCGGCGCCGAGCGGCACGCCGGCCCAGCGTATCGCAAACGCCGACGCGTTCTTCGCCAACACTGGCGCGACCATCCGACATGGCGGCGACAAAGCCTTCTTTGCGCCGTCGCTCGACATCATTCAGATGCCGCCGTTCGAAAGCTTTCGCGACGCCGAGAGCTACACGGCGACGCTCGCGCATGAAAGCGTGCATTGGACCGCGCCAGCACACCGCGTCAATCGCGACCTCGGGCGCTACGCGAAGGATCGCAGCGAGCGCGCCCGCGAAGAGCTGGTCGCGGAGCTCGGCGCATGTTTCCTGTGCGCCGATCTCGACATCGCGCCCGAACTCGAGCCGCGCCCCGATCATGCGAGCTACCTCGCATCGTGGCTTGAGGTGCTGTCCAACGACAAGCGCTTCATCTTCTCCGCGGCCGCGCATGCGCAGCGCGCCGTCGCCTATCTGCACGGGCTCCAGCCCGCGTCGGGCATGGTGCAGGAGGCGGCGTGATGCCTCTCACTCCATCGGGTGCAGGGGGAGGCCGCATAGTTCTCCTCAACGCGCCAGGGCGGTCTGTGAAGGGGGTGGAATTCGTCGTTCAATTGCATGACATTGCGGTCAGCAAGGAGGCAATGATGGCCGCAAATGCCCTCGTTCAGACCCGGATCGATGCCGACGTGCGAGACCGCGCGTCAGCCGTGCTCGAAAACATGGGACTGACAGTCTCGGATGCCGTGCGCATCCTGCTCACCCGAACCGCCAATGAGGGCGCGCTGCCGCTCGAACTGGTCACGAACGCCGAGGCGCATGACGCGTGGTTCCGGGCGAAGGTGCAGGATGCGCTGGAAGACACCCGGCCCGATATCCCTGACGAGCAGGCCACGACCCATTTCTCGGGCCGGCGCGCCGCGGCACAGCGCAAGGCCGACGCGGGATCGTAAAGCTCGTCTGGTCCGCCTTCGCGCTCGCCGATCGCGACGGCACCTTCCCCCACATCGAGAAAAAAGCTCTCGGGCGGCGACGTTCGTCATCGAGGTCCGGCGAGCTTCGTCACGCTGCCTTTTGCAACCTGATCCCGGGACGCAATCCCGCACGCTGGGCAAGCCGGACCAGCATGCTCAGGCTGAAGCGGCTGATCTTGCCATTCTTGATCTCTGAGACCCGCGCCTGAGTGATGCCGAGGTGTTCTGCCGCTTCAGTCTGCGTCAGCCCGGACTTGTTCAGCCACTTGTTGATGCCGGATAGCAGCTTCGCGCGCATTTCGAGCTCTGCGGCTTCTTCGGCGGGGAAGAGGTCGTGGAATACGGATTTCGCCATCGTCATCACCTGATCTGTCTGAGCCGCGCCTTGGCGAGATCGATATCCCGCTTGGCCGTCGCTTGGGTTTTCTTCTGGAACGCGTGCAGCACGTGAACGACATCGCCGATGGTGGTCAGGTAGATGACGCGGTAAGCGCCTGACGCCTGTCGTATCCTGATCTCGCGAACCCCGCGGCCGATCGATGCCATCGGCTTCCAGTCCGATGGCTCTTCGCCGATCTGCACCTGGAACAATTGATATCCAGCTTCGCGTCGGGCGTCGTTCGGAAATGCTTCAACATCGGATCGGCTGCTGCCGTGCCACCTCACTTCCTTCATAATCTATACTATGCCAAAATTGGCATACCCCGTCAACGCGCTCGGCGTTCGCGCATTCAAGACCTTGCACATGAGCGTTCCCATTTCTCGACATCAGGAAGGCCCCGCCGCGCGGCGGGGCCTTCCTTGCCGTGCTTCGTCATGCGCTCGGCGGCGACCGGAGAGGAGCGGTCCTTTCGCCGTCCGGCCCGAGCCGCGCCGAAGGGATGGGGCAGAGGCGGTTCGCCTGGCTGACCGAGACGTCGGCATGTCCCTGTCCGGACCTCTTCCCGCAGCGATCGTCGGTCGCCTCGCAGATCGGCTGTCCGGGGGCGTCTTGGTGGTCGGCGGCGCGCGGCCCTGCGCGGTGCGCGGGGGCGCCTTTCATCAGGGTGCCCGGACGCCGCCGTGCGGTGTGGTATGCCGGCCGCTCCGTCGTGTCCCCATCGTTCGGTCTGACGCGCCCACTGCGTCCTCGATTTGGCTTGTCTGACCGAAGGCCGTCGTCGCTGCGCTCCGCCTCGATCTCAAGTCCGCAACGGCCGTTCTCAGCTTTCTTCCCCTGGTCGCTGCGCGCCCATTCCTCGCGAGACAAGAAAGCTTCGCCCTGGCCGTCCTCCACTGCGTTGCGGCCCTTCGGGTGCGGCCCGATCGCCTCCGGTCAACGACAGCCATCGAGGTCGCGATGGTCGCGGCCCGAGAAACGAAAGAGGACACGAACATGGCTACCATCGGCAACTTCACCGTGAACGGCAACGGCTTCGTGGGCACCGTCAAGACCCTCGCCCTCGGCACCGTCAAGGCGAAGATCGTCGCCGCCGAGCGCACCTCGGAGAAGGCCCCGGACTTCCGGATCTTCGCGGGCACCATCGAGTTCGGCGCCGCGTGGAAGAAGAAGTCCCAGGAGTCGGGCCGCGACTATCTCTCGGTCAAGCTCGACGACCCGAGCTTCGCAGCGCCCATCTACGCGACGCTGGTCGAGGTCGAAGGCGAGGAAGGCCAGTCGCTCATCTGGTCCCGCCCGAGCCGCGACTGAGCGGTCACGCAAGAAGGCCCCGCCGCGCGGCGGGGCCTTCGCCCGTGAGCGGAAAGGAGAACGATCATGTGCAAGGTCTTGAACGCGCGGCAGGTCGGCAAGCACGCGAGCGCGACGCGCGTCTACATCGGGCGCCCGAGCAAATGGGGCAACCCGTTCGTCATCGGGTGCGACGGCTCGCGGGCCGAGGTCATCGCGAAGTATCGCGCGTGGATCGTCGCGCAGCCCGCGCTGATGGCTGCGCTCGATGAGCCGCGCGGCCGCGATCTCGTCTGCTGGTGCGCACCGTTCGCCTGCCACGGCGATGTGCTGATCGACCTCGCCAACAGGCGCTGATCACGCGCCTGTTCGATCGAGCGCCGCCAGACGCTCGGGCATGTCGAGCAGCTTGCGTGCCGCGGCGGTCAGGGCTTCCGCGATCGTCGGATAGGTTTCCTGCGAACTGATGGAGACACCGTCGGGGAATGTCACGGTCGCCTGATAGCCGTTGCCTTTGGGCGTGGCAGAAAGCTGAATCGTCGGCATATCGCAGCGTCTCCTTTGCCAGACCACATCGCTGAACGGACACGGACGCTCACCGTGCGATTGATGTCAATCGCTGGCTGATGGGATTCGTCTGACCGACATCCAAGCGATACACGGAGCCATGACCTCGGAGCGCGGACGGGGCACTCCCGTCACCGATCGACGTAGCCGCGGCGGCGCTTGCGGCTTTCGATCCGATTGAGCGCCGCTTCCGCTTCTTCTCTCCGCCCAAAGAGTTCGATCCGCCGCCGGCCGCGGGCGCCGATCCGGCCCCATTCCCGGACCAGCGCAGCGGCGCCGAAGAGCGACGGCTCGATGCTGAGGGCATAGAACCGCGCCATGTTGCGCGAAGGGATCAATCCGGCGAAGCAGCGTGGGTGTGGAGCGGTCCTCGATCATCTGCCGAGTCTCGCTCCGTCACCGTCATGATGTCCAATCAGGAGATCGAATCGATCATCCGCCAGTGATTCAAAATCATGATGCGTCGGAACCCCGATGCGGCTGGCATGAAGTGTTGGGCGAGCCGCCTTCGGCGGACGGCTCTATTCGCTTCGCTCACGGAGCCCGCTGCGCGGTCTCCGCCCATTCGGGTGACGATCCTCTCGCAAGACGAGCGCCGGCTCGGCCGGCGCCCTCGCCGCGAGCCGCAACTATGGTGGTGACGCTTCGTGGTAGTTGGCGCTTATAAAGGCGCTCGCCTCCTCCGTGGAGGGGAACGTCGCGAGCTGCTGCGGCTCTTCGTCCGGCCGCTGTGGCATCCGCAGGACCATGACCTGGCCCGCGTCGAGAGAGAGGGTCGGGCGTGCGCGGAGCCGCACCCATTCGGCTTGCTTGGCTTCGGCGAGCGCGCACGCTGCCTCGTAGCTTTCGGCAATGCCGAGATGCGTCGACCTGTCCCAAGCGCCGCCATTCAGGCACCGGACCTCGATGCGGCCATCCGGCAATGTAATGCCGAAGGGATGGTCCCACCAGGCATCGAGCTGCGCCTTGCTGCGCGACTCGTTCGGCGTCGCGTCGAAGGCCTTCGGCAACACGGGGTCGAGCGGAATCTGGTTCGGCATAGCGTCCTCTGGTCAGGCCGAAAATGCCACAGCTCGGGTCGAATTGGGATAGCGAAATTCTGGCCTGCGCCGCGTGGCCGCCAACGCAGATCGGGGGTGCGTCCGTCACTGGCACCAGCTTCCGCGCGGACCGTTCCAGCGTCGCGCGAGCCCTTCCGCCACGAGCACGTCACCAAGGGAGCGGCCGCCGCGGGAGACCGTGCGGAGCTTGCGACCATATTGATCCTGGTCGCGCGTGGCGGCGACGAGCGTGAACGGGCCGGCATTCAGCAGCGTCTGCAACCGCCGCTGCGCCGCCTCGCCGAGCTCGGCCTCGCGCTGGCAGCGCGGCGGGCTCAGCTCGGGCGTATCGATGTCGGCGATCCGGATTTTCTCGCCGCGGAACCAGAACGTATCGCGGTCAACGACGCATTCGGTTCGGCGGCGGGCGCCGCAGATCGAGAACGTGACGGCCACCGTCTGTTCGGACGTCGCGCCGCGCGTCACCGGCGCTTCCGACAGACTGCCATCCCGCGAATGGAACATCCACGCCGTGACGCCGGCGACCACCAACGCCGCAATCACCAGCCGCGTGCCGACGTCATACGCTGTCGATCCTCTGCCAGGTCCGCCGATCCTCACCTGCGCTTTTCCTCCCGTCCGGTCACGGCCCCGCACCTTCGCATCCGTTGATTCGCCTGCTGTGCGATTATGCAGATCGCCGCCCGCTCGCGGGCGCGAACCTGTTGCTGGCGACGCAGGCCGTCATGTCCTTGCGCCGGAAATAGATCGCGCGTCCGCACCGCAGCGGCGGATTACCGGCCGTGAACACGATCTGCTCGTCGCCGCGCATTTGCGTGATCTCGTGCGGCAGGATCAGCGGCCGGCGCGACAGCAGCCGCGAGCGCGTCCGCGACGACCCGGAGGCCTGCGAACTGCGGCTGATTTGGCTCACCTCGACCGTCGTGTCGCCGCAGCGGCGCGAGATGTATTCGGCGGTCTCGGGATCGTTGATCGCGCTGAACGACATCCAGGACGCGGACTCGAACCACTTCGATGCGGCGTCGCGGCCGCCATAGACCTCGCGCATCTGGCCGATCGACTGGAACAGCATCAGAAGGGTGATGCCATATTTGCGTCCGGCGTCACGCGCGGTTTCGAGGACGCGTAGGAAGCCGAGCCGGGCGACCTCGTCGAGCAGGAACAGCGTGCGGCCGGCGACCTCGCCGGCGCGGTTGTAGATCGCGTTCATCAACGAGCCGATGATGAGGCGCGCCAACCCCGGATGGTTCTCCAGCGTCTTCAAGTCCAGATTGATGAACACGTCCATCGTGCCGGCCGCCAGCTCGTCGGTCGAGAAGCTCCCGCCGGACACCAGCGCCGCATAGTTCTCATACGAGAGCCAGTGCGTTTCCTTGACCGCATTCGCGTACACGCCGCTGAAGGTCTCGGGCGTCATGTTGACGAAGGATGCGACGTTCTCCTTCACGAAGTCCGAGCCCGAATGATCATAGATCGCCTGCAGCCGCTCGCGCAGCTTCGGCTCGGGCTCGGACAGGTTTGCCCGCACCTTCCGCAGGTGCTGATCTTTCTTTTCCGTATGACCCGACAGGCAGACATCGGCGATCAGCGCGGTCAGCAATTGCAGTGCCGACGCCCTGAAGAAATCGTCGCGCACCGAATGCGTGCGCGCCACGTCGGTCATGATCCACGACGCGACCGAGGCGATGTCCTCTTCCTTGGTGCCGCCGAACCGGCCGATCCAGTCGAGCGCGTTGAAACCCGTCTCAGGCGTCTTCGGATCGAGCACGAAGACGGTGCGGCCGGCGCGCTTGCGATGGTCGATCACCATCGGCGCGACCTCGTTGGACGGATCGAGCGCGACCAGGCCGCCGCCCCATTTGAGCGCGGTCGGGATCGTCACCGACGTCGTCTTGAAGCCGCCGGACCCGGCGAAGACGATGCCGTGGGTCGAGCCCCACGACGCATCGAAGCACAGGAGCGGCGCGCGCCCGCCCGCGCCCCAGCTCTCGGGCTCGCCGGCGCGGAACGCGCGATCGCCGACGGAATCCCTGTCGACACGATAGCGTTCGCCGATGACGATGCCGCCGCCTTCCGGAAACAGCCGCGCCGCCTCGGCAACGCTCATCCATTGCGCGTCGCCGTGAATCGCGCGCTGGCCTGACACCCGCCGCGGCGCTGCCGCCGCGAACGCGGCATTGCCGGCCAGCGCGACGCGCAATGCGAACAAACCGCATGCGAGCGCGGCGAACGACCCCATCAGCGTGGCGGGGTCCGCATAAGCAAGAACCGATCCGTCGCGCACGCGGCCGGCGAGGGCGAACAGCCGGCTCCCTTCTGACCATGCGGCGAAGCCGCCGACAGCCGTCGCGCCGGCGAGGACGCCCCAGCCGGCTGAGCGCACGGCGAGCGCGCCGGCGCAGGCGAACAGGGTGATGACGCCGATTGCGGCCGCGCCGAGATAGGGCAGGGCGATGCCGGTCCGCCCCAGCAACAGCGCCGCCTGCGGCGTCTTTGCGAAGCTCGCGAGCCATTGCTCATGACCGCGCAGCGCGATCATCGCGCCGATCATCAGCGCGGCGGGCACGATCGTCAGCGCCACCTTATTCGCGTTCATCGCTGAAGGCCTTCGTGCCGATCGCCGCGAACCGCTCGCGCTCCGCTTCGCTCGCTCGCGCCCGCTCTGCGGCGTCGATCAGCATGCCGAGCAACAGCGCGCGCTTCTCGTAACGCAGTCCCGCCTTCACGATCAGCCCGCCGAGCTGAATCTTCTCGCGCGTGTCCTTCTTCCTGTCGTCGCTGCGGCGGGTTCTGTCCATGCGCTCAAGCCTCAGAAGACGCGCCCGCACCCGCGCCAGGCGGCTCGGGCGAACCCGACCCGCGCGCGGATCGCGGCGCGGCGCCGGCCTTGCGAAATCGCGCCTTCACCTCTTCGAAGGCGGTCAGCAGGTCCGCCTCGTCGATCTCCAGATCGCCGAGGCCGGCCTTCAGGGCCACCCGGCCGATCCGCTCCGCTTCGCGCGTCTCGGCGGCCTTGAGCTGGTCCTGCAGGCGGGCGATTTCCTCTCGAATCTGTCGGGACGGTTTTTTCATTCCGGTTGGTCATCCTCCTGCTGGCGCGCGGTACGCGCGAGGGAGAATTGACCGGGGATGCGCGAAGCGCACCCCGTCGGAAACGACAGGTCGGCGAAGCCGACACTTTGGGGGATCATCCCGCCGATCCGAAGGGTCGGCTCCAAGGGCGCAGTAATACGTCGCTGCCGCGACGTAGGTCTGCTCAGCCGGAAGGACGACGCCGATCCCTGCGGACGAGCCGTGTCGTCATTCTCGCAGGACCGCCGCCTTGGCCATCACGCACTTCACACCCCAGCTCATCAGCCGCGCCGATGGCCGCAGCGCTGTGCTGGCGGCCGCGTATCGCCACTGCGCGAAGATGACCTTCGAGGCCGAGGGCCGAACCGTCGATTACACGGCCAAGCGCAACATGGTGCATGAAGAATTCCTGCTGCCGGCGGACGCGCCGCAATGGGCGCGGGCGATGGTGGCGGACCTCACCGTCGCGCAGGCATCGGAGGCGTTCTGGAACAAGATTGAGGGCTTCGAGAAGCGCTCGGATGCGCAGCTCTCCAAGGAGTACATCATCGCGCTGCCGATCGAGCTGACGACCGCGCAGAACATCGCGCTCATGCGCCAGTTCGTGGCCGAGCACATCCTGCCCGCAGGGATCGTGGCGGATTGGGCGTATCACGACGATCCGGGCAATCCGCATGTCCATCTGATGACGAGTCTGCGCGCGCTCACCGAGGATGGATTCGGTCCGAAGCGCGTGGCCGTATTGGGCGCGGACGGAGCGCCGCTGCGCAACCGGGCCGGCAAGATCGTCTACAAGCTCTGGGCCGGCGACAAGAATGAGTTTCTGGCGGTTCGCCAGGGATGGATCGATCTGCAGAACCATCATCTCGCGCTCGCGGGCCTCGACGTGCGCGTGGATGGCCGATCCTATGCCGAGCGTGGAATCGACATCGTGCCGACGACCCATGTCGGGGTCGCCGCAAAGGCGATCGAGCGCAAGGCGAAGCGGCAGGGACGCGGACCAAACCTCGATCGCCTGCGGTTGTTCGAGGAGCAGCGGCAGGTCTCGGCCGAGCGCGTGCTGCGTCGCCCGGAGATCATCCTCGACATCGTATCGCGCGAGAAGAGCGTGTTCGATGAGCGCGACGTCGCCAAGGTGCTGCATCGCTATGTCGACGACCCCGCCGCGTTCGGGGTACTGCTCGCGCGCATCCTGCAAAGCCCGGATGCCGTCCGCCTCGAACACGAGGGGATCGACTTTGCGAGCGGCGCCAGAACGCCGGCACGCTACACGACACGCGAGCTGATCCGCATCGAATCCGAGATGGCCAGGCGCGCGATCGGGCTTGCCGGCGCGGACACGTTCGGCGTGCGCGATCAGATCCGCAACGTCGTCCTCGATCGCCACGCCATGCTCTCGGCCGAGCAGCGGTCGGCGATCGAGCATGTGACCGCGGCCGGGCGCGCCGCGGCCGTGGTCGGGCGCGCCGGCGCTGGCAAGACCACGATGATGCGGGCCGCGCGCGAGGTCTGGGAGGCCGCCGGCTATCGGGTTGTCGGTGGCACATTGGCGGGCAAGGCGGCCGAGGGTCTGGAGAAAGAAGCGGGGATCGCCTCGCGCACATTGGCGTCATGGGAGCTCGCCTGGGGAAAGGGCCGGTCGATCCTCGACAACCGCACGGTCTTCGTTCTCGACGAGGCAGGTATGGTCGCATCACGCCAGATGGCGACCTTCGTCGAGGCGGTGTCGCGCGCCGGCGCCAAGCTGATCCTGGTCGGCGACACCGAGCAGCTCCAGCCGATCGAAGCCGGCGCCGCCTTCCGCGCCCTGGTCGAGCGCATCGGCTATGCCGAGCTCGAGACGATCTATCGCCAGAACACGCAATGGATGCGTGACGCCTCGCTCGATCTTGCCCGCGGCCGGGTCGGAAAAGCGCTCGCAGCGTATCGCCATCACGGCGACGTCATGGGCTCTGAGTTGAAGGCGCAGGCCGTGTCGGCGCTGATCGACGATTGGAGCCGCGACTACGATCCGGCGAAGTCGACCTTGATCTTGGCGCATCTGCGCCGTGACGTGCGCGCGCTCAATGACCTGGCCCGCGACAGGCTCGTATCGCGGGGTCTCGTCGGCGCTGGTCACGCCTTCCGCACCGAGGACGGAGAGCGCCGGTTCGCGGCTGGGGATCAGATCGTGTTCCTGCGCAACGAGGGGTCGCTCGGCGTCAAGAACGGCATGATCGGACGCGTGGTCGAGGCGGCGGCGGGCCGGTTCACCGCCGAGGTCGGGGATGGCAATCACCGCCGGCGCGTCCAGGTTGATCAGCGTTTCTACCGCAATGTCGACCACGGCTACGCCACCACGATTCACAAGGCGCAAGGCGCGACCGTCGACCGCGTGAAGGTGCTGGCGAGCTTGTCGCTCGACCGGCATCTCGCCTATGTGGCGTTGACCCGACACCGTGAGGATGTTGCGCTCTATTACGGCCGCCGATCGTTCGGCAAAGCCGGCGGCCTGATCCCCATTCTATCCCAGCGCAACGCCAAGGAGACGACGCTCGACTACGAGCGTGGCGGCCTCTATCGCGACGCGCTTCGCTTCGCCGCCAACCGCGGCCTGCATGTGATGCGCGTCGCCCGAACCCTCGTGTCCGACCGCGTGCGCTGGGCGCGGCGTCAGAAGCAGCGGCTCGATGATGTGGCCGCGCGCCTGCGGGCCGTCGGCGCCCGTCTCGGCCTTTTCGACCCTCGTCATGTTCCGCCCACCAGCCGCAAGAAGGAGGCCGCGTCCATGCTGCCCGGTGTTACCACATGGCCGAAATCCGTCGCCGAGTCGGTCGAGGACAAGATCGTCGCCGATCCGGCCTGCAGGAAGCAGTGGCAGGAAATGTCGAGCCGTTTCGCGCTCGTGTTCGCGAAGCCGGAGACCGCCTTCAAGGCCATGAACTTCGATGCCGTGTTGCACGATTCCGCAACACGCAAGGCGACACTCGACCGCCTCGGGGCCGAGCCTGCCACCTTCGGCGATCTGCGCGGCGCGAAGGGCGTGCTCGCAGGGAAAGCGGCCACCAAGGAGCGCAAAGAGGCTGAGGCCAATGTCGCCGCGCTCGGCCGCGAGATCGAGCGTTATGCACGGCTGCGCGCGGAGGCGTTGCGCAAGTACGAAGCCGAGGAACGCGCGCTGCGGCTGCGCGTCTCCGTGGACGTGCCGGCGCTTTCGCCCGCGGCGACGCTGGTGCTGGAGCGGGTTCGTGACGCCATCGACCGCAACGATTTGCCGAATGCGCTTGCCTTTGCACTCTCCGACAAGATGGTGGCAGCGGAGATCGAAGGCTTCAACAAAGCCGTGGCGGAGCGCTTCGGCGACGGGGCGTTCCTGTCCAACCGCGCGAAAGAGCCGAAGGGCGCAGCCTTCGATGCCGCGGCCGCTGGCCTGCGGGAAAGTGAGCGACCCGCACTCGCGGCCGCATGGCCCATCCTGCGCGCGGCACAGCAGCTCGCCGCCCAGCAAAAGCAGGCAACTGAAACGGCCCGGAAGATCGAAAGCCAGCGCCAGGTCCAGAGCCAAGCCCAAAGCCGCGGGATGACCATGAAATGAGATCGCGCGCCGCCATCTCCGTGCTGGGACTTGGCGCGGTTGCGCTCGCCGGCATCGCGGTCGGCTGGGTCGGCGGCTTTCGCTTGAACGCGACCCCGAGCTACCCGCTGGGTCTCTG
Source organism: uncultured Hyphomicrobiales bacterium (assembly GCA_964641065.1). GTDB lineage: Bacteria > Pseudomonadota > Alphaproteobacteria > Rhizobiales > Xanthobacteraceae > Pseudorhodoplanes. The sequence goes on from CAZXJZ010000036.1 coordinate 16,423, forward strand.
GCGCATCGAGCGGCCGGTCGGGCCGATCGAGGTTGGCGACCTCGTCTTTATCTGTATGCCGGAGGGCTCCGGGCTGACGCTCGGGCTCGCCCGGGGCTACCTGCGCGCCGGGCTGTGCCCCGGCGGCGCCGGGCCGCTCATCAAGACGGTCGCCGCCATGCCGGGCGCGCACGTCGAGGTTGGTCGATCGGTGACGGTCGACGGTCAGCCGCTTGCCCATTCCCGCGTCCGCCTGGCCGACGCCGAGGGCAGGGCGCTCGCCGCCTATGCGGGCGGCATCGTCCCGCCCGGACACCTCTATCTCCACTCCGATTACGCAGGCTCATATGACTCACGCTACTTCGGGCCGCTCCCCGACGCGGGGCTCCTCGGGCTCGCCCGGCCGGTCGCCACGTTCGATCCGTGACGGGCTGCGTGCAGGCGCGCTGATCGCACTCGCGGCCGCTACTGGGACGTTCGCATGGAGCGGCGTCACCCTGGCGCTCCCCCTTGCCTTGGCCTTCCCAGCGCTCTGGGCCGCCGCGCCGAGGCGCGTGGTCGCGATCGCGATCTCGGCGGCGTATTTCCTGGCCGCCTCCCGTGGCCTGCCGCAGGGGGTGATGACCTTCTATGGGTCGGGCGTCGTCTGGGGCGCGGCGCTCTGGATTGTGGCCTCTGGCGTCTTCGTCGCCGTCCACGGCCTGCTGTGGTCGGCTCGGCCAGGATGGGGCCGGGCCGGACGGTTTGCGCTGGCCAGCCTCCTGATGGGTGTGCTGCCGCTCGGGATCGTCGGCTGGGCGCATCCGCTGACCGCCGCCGGCGTGCTGTTTCCGGAATGGGGCTGGCTCGGCCTGGCCGCGGCCGCGACCGGCATGCTGGCGCTTACCACCAGGCTGTGGCCGATCGCGGCGCTCGCGCTCGCAGGAGCGTGGCTCTGGTCCGCCGCAGGGTGGACGCCGCCGTCCGTACCGGATAGCTGGCGCGGTGTCGACACCGTCATGGGCCCATCGCTCGGCCGTGCAACCGACCTCGATCAGCACCGCGCATTGCTGGCGCATGTGCAGCGCGCGGGAGAGGCGGGCGCCCGCGTCGTCGTTTTGCCGGAGAGTGCACTCGGCTTGTGGACCCCGACTGTCTCGCAGGTCTGGATGGACGCGTTGCGGACGACGCGTATTGTGGTGATCGCCGGCGCGGCCGTGATCGATCATAACGGTTATGACAATGTCCTGGTCGAAATCGCCGCAGGGCAGGCACGCGTCCTCTACCGCGAACGGATGCCCGTGCCGGTGTCGATGTGGCAGCCTTGGCTGTCGTGGATTGGCCAGGGCGGCAGCGCGCGGGCGCATCTTTTCGCCAATCCGGTGGTGACGTCGCAGGGCCGGCGGATCGCGCCGCTCATTTGTTACGAGCAACTTCTGGTCTGGCCGGTGCTGCAGTCGATGCTGCATGCGCCCGACATGATCGTTGCCACCGGCAACGGATGGTGGACTGCCGGCACGTCCATCATTGGGATTCAACGCGCCAGCGCCGAAGCCTGGGCGCGGCTGTTCGGCGTGCCGCTCGTAATGGCGTTCAATCGATGAGGAGACGGTGATGGTCGATGCAGCCCTGATCCAACAATGCGCCGATCCTGGCCTCAAGCCCGCGATCGTCGAGAAATTCATCGTCACGGCGGGGTCTGAAAATCCGCTCGCCATAACGGTGCGCGCCGGCGGGCGCGTGGTGCTCGTGCCGCCGCCGAAATCGTCCGACGAAGCGCTCGACCTCGTGCGCCGCTATGTTGGCCAGGCTGTCGTCCGCGTCGGCATCACGCAATATCCGGCCGGCGTCGGCGTGACCGATGCGTCGCAGCTCACGCCCGATCTGGTCGATCCTTGCAAGAATATCCGCATGGGCACGGCGCTGTTCGCAAAGGTCTATCGCATCGTCGTGAAATGGTATGGCGTCGAAAATGACAACGCGTTTGAGGACGCCATCATCGCGTGGCGGACCGGGACGTTCGAGGACGTCGCCGTGTTCTCGGCGCCCGATCCTGGTCCAACCGCAACCACGCCGCCGCGCGCCGATGAGCGCGCTTCGCGCGAACGGCCGTCGAAGCCTGCCATCAACCAAAACGCGCCGGACTCTGATCCGAATCGCGCGGGAATTCGCATCGACCTGTCGGGAATCGGTGTTGGGAAGCCGCCCAACAAGCAAAAAAACAAAGCGGACGACGGAGCTGATGACTATGGCAACGCTCTCGAATCGCCGCAATGATGCAGCCGCCAAAGATTTTGAGGGGATCAATTTTCACAGTGTCGAAGATCTGAAGAGTTCGGCATTGGCTGATCCCGCTTCATAGATTTCAAGCGAACTCCGCATTGAAAATTCGGCACGGACGAGCGTCGCAGCTAGCGTCACTTTGCAGGGCCGCTTATAACCCCTGCAGGCAGTACGCGCTGCCCGGGGCGTAGAAACCCCGCAACTCATCGGTTGGTGCCGCCCGACAGCGGCATCGGAATCCTCTGGCCAATGGCCGGGGGCCTGTGACGTATGTCCAGGTGCCTCGGCGCTAAAGGTCATAGGGGCCGTATGAGTTGCGGCTTTCTAACCCCCGGCTTGGGTTCGGAGATTAACGTCAGCGGGGGCGCACCGCGGACCTACCAATTGAAAGACTGATGACGACAAAAGAGGATACTCGAAATCACGATAACGCCGACGTGGCGGCATCGATGACGAATCTAATCGCGCCACTTTCATCGAACCAAATCGAAAAGCTGACGATCGAGGCAATCCACGAACATCGCGCTGCGCTTGCGAGAGCGGAGGCGGCATACGAATCTTGGCAAACAGCAGAGGCTGCAGAGGCCAATACGGCTGCAGATCTCCTGGCAAACTATACACGGTTGATGCTTGCCGCCCATGCGCAGCAGTTGGTCCTTGCGACCTTGATCGATCGACTCGGCTTTATCCCACACGTGCCGCCAAGCTAGATCGTCTTCGTCTGGCAGACTCACCGCCCTCTCTAGATTAGCTCCCGTTCGACGGCGAGCCTGACCGCATGCGTCGTGTTTGTCGCGCCAAGTCTGTCGCGCGCGCCCTTCACATAGAAGCGCACCGCGCGCTCCGAGATGCCGAGTAGGTCCGCGATCTCATCCATAGTTTTCCCCATCGATGCCCAGGCGAGACAAAGTGATTGGCGCGGCGTCAATGCGACCGGCGCGTTGTGCGGTGTGCGCACGAGCCGGTTCAAGTGAACATGCACGAATGCAACCGCCGTGATCGCATGGGCCGCGTTGCGGACCTCTGTGTCGGCGTTCGGCCGGTCGGAAGCGAGCGTCAACAGCGCCGTGCGGCCGAAGCCGCCGCGCACCGGAATTGAGATGCCGCTCCGGATTCCGAAGTCCGCGGCCTCGCCGAAGAAGCGCACCGTTTCTGGCGCGGAGCCGGCGCTTTCGGTCTGAGACCACGGGAAAGGGTGCATCGCACGCTTGGCGATGGTCACGACTGGATCAATGGCCGCATAGTTGTTGTTAAGATAGGTCTGCTGCCATTCGGCGGGATAGTTGGAGAACGCGCGAACGTCGCCGGCCCGGACATTGAGGTAAGCGAAGCGATCGAAGCCGACCGCGGCTGTAAAGTTGCGGAGCGCCTGCTTGATAGCTCGTTCGTCCTGCGCAAGATCGCTTGCTTCCATGAGGTCGTTGAGCCCTTCATCGAGAACCTGAACGCGCGTCATTGGTCTCCGATCTCCTTTTGTTGCGGGCTGGTCTGTTTTATCGAATAAGGTCTCCTAGTCTTTCTCGTGACGTCGCCCTTTTGAAGCGCGTCGAGTTTGTCTGAATGCGTGTCGGCTGCTTGAGAAGAAGATTCGGAACGCCTTCCCGGGTGCTCGGAGTAGAATTTTTTCCGCATCCCCCTTTCATTCGGAAAATACTTAGGATACTAAATTCCGAAAATACAGAACAAGTGCGAAAATAGTCACACACGGGAGAAAAGCATGAGGTCAATTTTGGCTGCCCTCGCGGTAATCCTAACCGCAGCCTCGAGTGCCGGTGCTCAGGGCGCATATCCAAACCAGCCGATCAAACTTCTGGTTCCCTATGCGGCGGGCGGATTGCCGGACACAGTCGCGCGTATCGTTGCGCAAGGCTTGACGGAGCGGCTAGGACAACCAGTTGTCGTTGAAAACCGGCCCGGAGGAAACGGCGGTATCGCTGCCAGCGCATTAGCCTCAGCTCCTCCTGATGGCTACACGTTTCTTGTAACGGACGGCTCCATGCTGTCCATTAATCCGCAACTTTTTAAGACCGTCACCTATAACGCCAAGCAAGACTTCGTCCCCGTCGCATTGCTCGGGCGCGCGCCGCTTTTTCTTGCGTCCCATCCGAGCCTTCCCGTAAAATCTTTAAAAGAGTTCGTCGAGTACGTGAAAGCCAATCCCGGGCAGGTCAATTATGGTTCGTCAGGCGTTGGGAGTACGCATCATCTTTCTATGGAGGCGCTAAAGTCGACACTGAAACTGGACATGGCGCACGTACCATTTCGGGGCACGGGCCAATCGGTACCTGCTCTCCTAGGAGGGCATGTTCAGGTGCTATTCTCAGCTTATCCTTCTCTCGTTGGAGCCGTTGAAACAAAGAAGCTTAATCTGCTCGCGACAAACGGCTCGACGCGATCACCGCAGGCGCCGGATGTGCCGCCGATTGCCGACATCATCCCCGGCTTCGATTTTGCAGTCATGGTCGGAATGCTCGCTCGTGCTGGAACCCCGGCGGCGATCGTTGACAAGATCGCTTCCGAGGCAATAGCCGCGGTAAAAACGCCCGAAGCATTGAAACAATATTCCGCGGTTGGAATTGAGCAATCCACCGCGGGCCCGGCGGAATTCCAGCGCGAGATCAATGACGAAATCGAGCGTGTGTCCGCCGCGATCAAATCGTCAGGAATTAAGATCGAGTAGCACCTGCAGGCTGCTACTCCCAAATGCAGGAAAGAAGGGTCGAGCCCGTCCAGTCCCCTTTGCATTCGGCGCTGGGCGGGCAAAGTCTACATCCTAATTGATGGGAGCGGTTTGAGACCAAGGGCTCAATCTTCTGGCAACAAACGTCGCAAGCACCGGGCGGGGCACTAGACAACGGGTCTCTTAGCGCTATATACTTAGAGAGCTAAGTATATAGCGCTGATTTTGTCCCGTCCTGGAGGGAGTGGACCTATGCTCACCGCTCTTGAAAATGAGCTTTTGTGCCGTGTAGAGGGCAGCGCCCCTATGGGGCGCCTGATGAGGCGTCATTGGGTTCCCGCGTTACTATCGGAGCAGATCAAGCCGGATGGCCGGCCCGTGCGCGTCCAATTGTTCGGCGAGAAGCTCGTTGCATTCCGGGATAGTGACGGGAAAGTCGGGCTTCTCGGCGAGGCCTGCCCTCACAGAAAGGCTTCTCTGGCCTTTGGTCGGAACGAGGAATGCGGGCTGCGCTGCCTCTATCACGGCTGGAAGTTTGATACCGATGGCAATGTCCTTGACATGCCATCGGAGCCGAAGGCAAGCGCTCTTCCTGAGAAGGCGAAACATCTATCCTATCCAACGCGCGAAGGTGGCGGCTTTGTCTGGACTTATATGGGCCCGTCGGACGCCATGCCCGCCTTCGAACGGCCCGCATGGGCGCCGGAGGACGATACGCGCGTCGCAATTGCCAAGATCGAACTGCCATGCAACTGGGCGCAGATCATGGAGGGCCAGATCGATTCCGCGCATTCGTCCAGTCTGCATTCGTCGGACATGAGGCCGGCCAAGGGCGAGGCGACCGCAAAGGGCGATCATTGGGTTCGGCCCTCGACGGACAAGAACCCGCGCATCCAAGTCCAACTGACGAACTACGGCATGCGCTATGCCGCCATCAGGCGGCCGATTACAAATGCCAATACTCACGATTACGTGCGCATCACGACATATGTTGCGCCGTTCACGGCACTCATCCCGCCAAACAGCTCCTATAATGTTGCGAGTGTGATCGTGCCGAGAAACGACACAAGCAGCTATTTCCACTTCATCGCGTGGGCCGGCAAGGACAAGGTCGGCATCGATACCGATGCCTGGCGGAAGTTCTGCGTGCTTTCTGTCGGCGAAGATGTCGATGTGGATTTCAGGCCGATCAAGAGAAACGCGCACAATGACTATCTTCAGGATCGCGAACTGATGGAAACGGGAAGTTTTACCGGGATTCCCGGTATTCCGAATCAGGATATTGCGATGTGGGAGTCAATGGGCGCGATCGCCGATCGAACTCAGGAACGGTTGGGCGCTAGCGATATTGCGATTGTTCAGTTTCGCCGCCTGATGATCGAAGCGGTTCGTCGCTTTGAGGAGGACAGCCGCACCATTGGTCAAATCGAACCGCGGCTGCCGCAAGCGAAGCTTTGCTCGTATCAGGGCGTGGTGGAAAAAACTATCTCGTGGCGGACGCTCGGTGCGTCCGACGAGGAAATTGGCATATTGCAAGGATTGGAAGAGGACGAGACAGAAAAGGAAATGGCTGGCGCCGCCGCCTGAAATCCTGCATTGTTCTTCCGAAGCAGTCCTTTCGATGCGATAACGCATCGGAAGGATTCAGAAGGGCAATGCGGCTTCCGCAAACCTGGACCGTCGTAACAGTCAGATAAGCAGATTTGCTATGTCCCTTATTCGATTGGAAGCGCGCGCCGATGACAGGACGGGCCTTTTCTATCTTGAAATTTATCACCCGGCGGAGGCAAAACAACCATTGGTGACAACCGAACCGCGTTACAAGACCGCGGCAGCAGCCGAGAACGATATTCTCGCCATCATCGCGTCGCGAGCGAATATGCAAGCGTGAGTATCGAATTTTCAGAATGTGCGCCCGGCTCAGATCTGATGCAGCAGGGCGATCTCGCTTCTCCCGTCGGCCGATTTCAAGATTGCAAGACAAGCTTCCAACGTTGAGAGTCCCCATTCGCCTGAGTGCAGCGGCGGTGTGCCGTGGGTAACCGCATCATAGAGCTCGTCGATCACTTCGCTCCGGGGTACGGTTGGGGCGGGGATTGTCTCGATGTGGCGTTCCGTATCGCCATAGATGACAATACCATCGGGCATCGGGCGCAGATCGGCGCGCTCGCAGCTCACGATGACAAGCCCGAAGTGGTTGTGCGAGAGGGCTGAGCCGAGCCGGAACGCATCCTCGCCGGCCGGTCCATAGGCACGGCGGTTCTTCATATCGATTTCATCCTGTGCGAATCTCACACCTTGCAACGCCTTCCGGGCCCTCCCGTACTGCTCTGGATCGCGGCGATTCCCGAGCTCGCCATGCCATCCGTTGAATTCATCGCTGTCGAAATGAGCGTAGCCGCTGTAGGTCAGAGAAGCGAAGCAGCCACCTTCAAACACAATTTGCGCGTTGTATGCGCCTTCGGTCGCGCGTCGCGGGTCCCATTGTCCGGTGAAGGCACGGATCGACCGCGCCGGTGAAAGAGCAAGCAGCCGCACGATGTCGATCTGATGCGCGGCTTGGCTGAAAACGACACCTCCGCCCCGGCTGGTATCAAGCTCCTCCGGCCGGCGCGGCCGATACAGGAAGTCGGTAAAATTGAGCGCCGTGATCATGCGAACCCTGCCGTAGGATCCTGAAAGAATGAGTTCGCGGGTCCTCAGATAAGGCAGATCGTAGCTGTGGCTATGGCCAACCAGCAGATGGATATCGGCACGCTTCGCAGCCTCGATCATCTCGAGGCATTCGTCGATCGACAGCGCCATTGGCTTCTCGACCAGCACATGCTTGCGATGAGCCGCTGCAAGCTTCACATGATCGACGTGGAATTGATGCGGAGAGGAAACATAAACAGCCTGTATATCGGGATCCGCGCAGAGATCGTCGGCGCTCGCGTAACCTCTCGCGCCGAATTCCGATACGAAACGTGCGACCGCCTCCTCGCGGGGATCAGTCGCCGCTGCAAGGGCAATGCGGGGATCCAAGGTGAATGTCGGAAGCATGAGCGTGAAAGCCCGCCCAAGCCCGATAACGCCCAAACGAAGCGGCTTGTCCAAGTCACGTATCCCCAGCTGTCAAATATCCAGTATCAATGAACCACCCCGCGCACGGGATACGCAGATCATTATCTCTATCTTCCTTTCCTCCTCCGACAATACAAGATCTCTATGATCAGGTTCGCCTTCGATAAGTCGGACGCGGCAAGTTCCGCAGGTTCCGCTTTCGCAGGAGCTGGGCAACGTATGTCCGTTGTGTCGAAGCGTGTCGAGAATCGAAACGCCAGCCTCGACTGTGTGGGTTTCCCCGCTCTTTGCCAGCCGAACTTCAAACGGTGTGTCGTCGGGGCGGGTGGCCGTTGCGCCGACGAAGTCCTCGAAGTGCACGGCCGAATCCGGCCAGTGTCCGGTCATGTCTCGGACAGCATCCATTAGGCCGCGGGGGCCGCAGCAATAAACATGCGCGCCCTTTTGCTCTTCAAGAACAGGCCACAGATCGTAAGCCTGTTCAGGATCGCCGTTGTCGTGGTGCAGCACAGCCTTTCCTTCGAATTCCGGTTTTTTGAATTCGTGTCGAAACGCCATCAACTCGGGTGTGCGCGTAAAGTAATAGAGCGTGAAATTATCCTTGCCTTGCCGTATGCGGTCCAGAATCATCGATCGTATCGGCGTTATCCCGATGCCGCCGGCTATGAAGATGAAACGTTTCGGCTCGGACGCCGGCAAGGGGAAGTCGTTGGCTGGAGGTTCGACAGAGACGACATCCCCTTGATTGACACCGGTGGTCAGGCTGAGGGAGCCGCCGCGGCCATCGACCTCCTGCTTTACCGCGATAACGTAACGATAGCGCTCATGGCAATCGTTGCACAATGAATAGCGACGCTTCTGCCCAGAAGGGACGGTGACGGTGACATGGGAGCCTGGCGTGAATTGCGGCAGATCGGCTCCATCGGGCGACCGAAGCTCAAACAGAAAGATGCCGTCGGCAACCTGCTCTTTGTGCGAAACCGCGAGGGTGAGTGGGCTGTTGTCCGGGTCCGAAACCATGCTCATATCACTTTCTTGGACAATACTTAGGACACTAAGTATATGGATGCAAGAGCTTTTGCGGTGCGCACCACTCTGCGAGATGCCGCCCGAAACTGTGTCCCTTCCATTGCCGAAGACTGGGTCCGGCAGTTCAAAAAAAGCGCAAGTCGAGCACGCCCAGGATAAGAGGCCTTCTGCATAAAATATTCAAAGGTATCAGACGCTGCCAGATCACCGGCGGCTTCCAAAGAGAACCCCTTGACCGGGCTTTTCTGACCCATCACCGCATGAGGTTGGGCAGAAAGGTGATGAGGGGCGGATAGACCGCCAACAGAACCATGCCCAGGACGATGATCCAGACGAAAGGCCAGGCGGCACGGTATATATGGGTCATCGGTACGTCGGGCGCGGCGCTTTTCATCGCGAACAATGTGTAACCAAATGGCGGCGATATTCCGCCGACGGTGGCGACGATCAGAAACAATGTCCAGAACCAGATCTCGTCGATGCCGTATACTTTAAGAATAGGCATGTACAAAGGAACCAGCACCAGCATCAGAGCGATCTGGTCGAGAAACATGAACAGGACAAAAGGCAGCAACAGCAAGGCAAAGACCATCACCGGATACGGCAACGCCAAGCTGGTGACGAATTCGCCAAGCGCGCGGGGGGCTCCGGCATATGTCAGCAACTGGCTGAACATCACGGCGCAGCACATGACGAGGAGCAGCAGCGAGGAAACCGTCACCGCCGAAGCCGTCGCCTCCTTCAACATGGTCCAAGAAAGCTTTCGGTAGAACAGCGCCAGCGTGATCGCGCCAAAAACCCCCGTGGCTGCGGCTTCTGTCGGTGTGGCGACGCCCAGCAGCACAAGCCCCATGACAAGGAAAAAAATGAAGACTGAAGGGATCAGCTGGAGCAGGGCGCGAAACACACTCACCCGTATGTTGCGGTCGCTCAAATCGGAAGCCAGGTCCGGCGCGAGCTCAGGTCTCACCTTGAGTCTGAAAAGAACATAAATCAGGAACATCCCCGTCAGAAGAAGCCCTGGCACGATTCCCGCAATCAGCAATTTTCCGGTCGAGATCTGGGCCAGAGTCGCGATCAGAATGGCGAGAATGCTGGGCGGAATGATGGGGTCCAGACTGGCGCCGCCCAGTATGGTGCCGAGCGAAAGATTCTTGTCGTAGCCTCTTTGTATCATGGAAGGATAAAGGGCCCTTCCCAGCATTCCCGCAACGGCCATTGCCGCTCCGGAAAGCGCGCCCAGGATGGCCGACAACAAAATGCAGAGAATATACTGACGTCCACGCACTTTCCCAACAAGGCGATCAAGCGATTGAAACAAAACCTCCATCGCGCCCGATCGGAATAGGATGTCGCCCATCATGATGAAGAGCGGCACCGCCGCGAGTGCGCTCATATTCGCCGTCGTGAAAATGCTGTTCGCGAACAGCCCGAAGCCGGCCGGTCCGAGATAGAAAAGTATTCCAGCGATATTCAGCAGCAGAAAGCTGACAAATACGGGAAGACCGACGAACAGAAAGACGAGCAATAAACTGACCCCGACCGAAAGGGCAACCCACCACGTCATGCTGTGATGCCCCCACTCGAAACGGATCTCTCAAGATGGAAGCCCTGCCGAGCGAAATAAATAGCAGAGCTAAACAGTCCATAAGGAATGAGAGATGACAGCCACCATTTTGGGATTTCCAAGTAGGTGTTTGTCAGGATCCCCATCTCGAAATCGCTCATGGCGGCTCGCCCGGTAATCCAAGCGCCGCCCAGGCAAGCAAGACTGCTTATCAGACGCAGCGCCCGCTGAAGGACCAAATTTGCTTCGTCCGAAAGGAAGTTCTCCAGAAGATTAAGCGATATATGCGCGGATAAACGGGTCAGCTCAGGCGCCGCCAGAAAGATCGAGGCGCAAAGCGCGTAAGACGAAACGGGATTGGCCCAGATCGTCGGCGCATTGAAGAAATACCGCGCCACCACTTCGTAACAGAAGGATAGCGCGATAACGGCCAAAGCGAGCATCGCCGCCGCAAAACTGACGGAGGTCAGCCTGTCGTGCCAACGAAAAATCCACACAGACGTGCTCGCTTGACTACTTCAAGAGTGCATTGGCCTTCGCTAACTCGACGAGCGCCCCAATTTCCTTGGGATTCTTCGGCATCGTGAATGCGATCACGCCGTTGCTCCAGCTATCCGCGAGCTTCTCTTTCTGAGCCGATCCGAGTTCCGTCACCTGGGCGCCTTTTGCGAGCAGGGCGTCCTGCTCTTGTTTGGCGAGCCTTGGCCATTCCTCGAACCATTCGTTCTCGATCTTCAATGCCTCGTCTTCAAATATCTTTCGTTGTGCAGGCGAGAGCCCGTTCCACGCTGCCTGACTCATGAAAATGGGATGCACGACGACGCCAAAACTCGGCCGCAGCAAATTTTTGGCCACTTCATACCAGCGATATCCGAGCGCTCCGATCACCGGCCAGGCGGCACCGTCGACAACACCCTTTTCCAGCGACGTGTAGATTTCGGACGGTGGAAGGACGACCGGCGATGCACCCAACATCGCAAGTGTAGAAGCATAGGACTGGGTTGCACGAATTTTTCGACCATTGAGGTCGCCGGACGGGCCAACCGGTGCCCGCAACAGAATATTATAAGCAGATCCTTCCGGAGTTTGGGGCATGGCGATCAACTTGAGGCCAAACCGCGCGTAATGCTTATCGACATGCTCCTTGATGCCAGCGCGGCGCCATGCCGCCAGATCGCCACGCAAGCCTTCGACAGCCACGAGATACGGAGTCGTCCCGAAGTGATACGCACCGTGAGTGAACAATATCTGGAATACGTTTGCGCCGACCGGCTGGAGCTGTTCGAATGGAGGTACCGTCTCAGGACCGTTCACGATGAATTTCATTTCACCGCCCGAGGCTGCTTCGACGTTCTTGAGATATTTTTCGAACAAAACTGTGCGCGGCGCGTAACTTTGATCCCAACTCGAGACCGCGCGAAATTCTGCCGCTCGCGCTTGCGAACTGGCGGTGACTGCGACTGCACCTATGGCGGCAAGTCCGAGAAGTACTCCGCTGACCTTCTGCATGCTGCATCCCTTCCCTGGTGCGCGGATATTCATTGTTCTTAACGCGCATTTGCGCCTACTCCGCTACGCTATTCAAATTAAGATATTTGACCTTGTCAAGGTTAGGTGACTAATAGAGTCCTAAGTATTGGCGTACTGCGGCGCTACCTAGCTGGTCATGCGACCACATCGAAGAGCATTCCATCACGGGATCACAATGATGCATCAGGACTCGGAAATTTTCAGTCGACAGGGGTTTGGGCAAAAGCTTTCGGTCGCACGAGATGTCGGCGTATTGTTTATCGATTTTTCGGTTGCGTTTGTTGATCCCGAGCAGCTTGGAGGTGGAAATATCCAAGAGGCGACAAATCTTTCTGCCGGCCTTCTGACCTGCGCTCGGCGGTGCGGCGTGCCGATTGCTCATTCTCGCGTGGTTTTTGCTGACGATGGAAGCGATGCAAATGTTTTCAGCGAAAAAATTCCGGCTAATCTAACACTCACCGAACAGGCGCATGGATCGCAATTCGTACCTGCACTGGCACCGGTCGGCGGCGAACTCGTCGTCAGAAAAAACGTACCGTCGGCGTTCTTTGGTACGAGTCTCAACGCTTGGTTGACCAGGCAGGGAGTAGGCACATTGTTGGTCGCGGGTTTGACCACGAGTGGTTGCGTTCGTGCGACGGTGGTGGACGCGATGTCATACGGCTTTGTGCCATTGATTGTTGCAGATTGTGTTGGCGACCGGTCTCTTCAGCAGCACCAGGCAAGTCTGTTCGATATCGATCAGAAATACGGCGATGTCATCACTCTTTCAGATGCAATCGTCTTGCTGGAATGTCATTTCGAATGAAATCGGCACATTGAAGGGTCGAGCTCATCTGGCCGGTAAAGACTTAATAGACCGAGTAATATTCGCTGTTTCGGCCTTAAGATAACGCGATATATCCGGGAGTTTGGCCTCCAGACGATCAGCCGGGCCGCCCACGCACAATGCCAGCGGACGGTGCCCCGGCGGAACCCGGCAGAGAATTGAAACCATTCCGCCGCCCCAGTGCGCAACCGGAAGAACAAGGTCTCGCGCCCGGACGAAGGAGATCGTGCGCCGGCGATG
>CAZXJZ010000037.1:0-28732 GCA_964641065.1 uncultured Hyphomicrobiales bacterium
TGTAGGTTGTGGTGGCGTAGAAAAGCGCTTGACGGGTGGGATCGGATTACAGAAGGGATGGACGCCCGAAGGGTGAAGACCCGGCGTAGCCGGGGCTTCAGCGGAGCCGACAGCCCGTCCCGCAGGAGACGCCCGACAGGAGATCGGACGGCCAACCTCGTTGTTGAAGAGGGGCGACCTCGCAATCCGCGCCGCGGAGCTCATCGCGAATTCCCGACCCGCTGCCGGCGTCGCCGCAGCCGGGCTTTTTGCGTTTTCGGGGCCGGTAACGTGTCTCGCCTGGCATGAGCTGCCCGAAACTTACCTCGGGATACTAGATATTGTGGATTACGGTGATTTATTGACTATTTCGTTCTCTTTATGTTCGAGATCGAATAGGGTGCAAAAGGTTTTTGGCTCGTGCTTCCGGAAAATTCCGCGTGATTTCGCTCACCTCAGTAGGGACGAGAGCCAGCGGAGCGGAACCGCCACTCCACAGCTGATCGCCGCACCGTTCGATTCGGGAGGACATTGTTTTGCAGTCGTTTCGCTTCATTCACACTGGCGACATCCATCTCGACAGCCCGTTGAAGGGGCTTTCTGGGCAGCAAGGCGCGGCAGCCGAACGGATTCGCACTGCAACGCGCGTGGCGTTCGACAATCTTGTTGCCCAGGCGATCGAGGACGAGGTCGATTTCGTCGTCATCGCCGGTGATCTCTATGACGGCGATTGGCGCGACTACCAGACCGGCCTCTTCTTCGTAAAGCAGATGGGCCGGTTGGCGCAGGCCAAGATCGCTGTCTTCCTGCTACACGGCAATCACGATGCCGAAAGCCAGATCACCCGCAAGCTTACACTGCCATCCAATGTTAGCGTGTTTCCGGCGCGCAAGGCCGAAACCTTCCGCCTTCAACATCTCAATGTCGCCCTGCACGGCCAGAGCTTCCGGCAACGTGACATCACTGACAACCTGGTCCCGGCTTATCCGTCACCGATTGCGGGCTGTTTCAACATCGGCGTCTTGCATACCGGCTTAGGCGGCATGCCGGGACACGCGAACTATGCGCCATGCGCCATCGAAGACCTGATCAACAAAGGCTACGACTACTGGGCGCTCGCGCATGTGCACCAAGCCGCAATCCTCCACGAGCGGCCGCATGTCGTGTTCTGCGGTAATCTGCAGGGCCGCCACATCCGCGAAAGCGGCCCGAAAGGCGCCTCGCTGGTTACGATCGCGGACGGCGAAGTCCAGGAGATTTCGTCGCTCCATGTTGATTGCGTGCGCTGGATCCATTTGCCGGTTCCGGTGGAACAGTGCAGCGCTGTCGCCGACGCGGTCGATCGCGTTCGGCAGGCCATCGAAGGGGCCGTCGGGCGCGACGCGCAAGGGCGTCTGCTCGCCTGCAGAATCGAACTGACGGGGCAGACCGGATTGCACGGCGAACTGCTCGCGTCGGCAGATCATCTCCTTGCTGAGGCAAAGGCCGCAGCTCTGGGCATGGGCGAGGAGGTCGCGTGGATCGAGCGTCTCGTCGTTGCGACCGCGAGCCCCGAAACTGCAGCCTCACGCAAGGATGCGTTGGGCGACCTTCAGCGCATCATCGAGAGCGCTGGCAGCGACGCCGAGCTGCAGGCGCGGCTCGCGACGGATCTTGGCGATCTAGTCCGCAAGCTGCCTCACGACATCCGCACCGATGCGGATGACACAGTGCTCAAAGCCGCCATCGACGGCAACATCGCAAGCTTGATCGCCCATGGCAGTGCGTATCTCAGCGCACGTCTCACAGCCGAGAAGGTGTAATCATGCGTATCCGTCAGCTCGATCTGCTTCGATACGGTCACTTCACAGACGCCATCATCGCTCTGCCGGCCTGCAAGCCGGATTTTCAGATGCTGCTTGGCGAGAATGAAGCCGGAAAGTCGACGGCGATGAACGGCGTCGAAGACCTGCTCTTCGGCATCCCGGCCAACTCGTCCCGCAACTTCCTGCACGAGTACAACGCCATGCGGGTGGGCGCGCTTTTGGAGAAGGGAAGCGATACGCTCAAGCTGCGCCGCCGCAAGGGCAACAAGGACACGTTGCTGGGCGACAATGACACGCCCGTCCCTTCGGGCGAGGGGGCGCTCGCCCCGTTTCTTGCCGGCGCCGATCGCCGATTTTACACGCGGATGTTCAGCCTCGATCACGAGCGCCTGCGCCAGGGCGGCAAGGAAATCCTGCAAGCACAAGACGATGTCGGCCAGATGCTGTTCTCGGCGAGCGCTGGGATTATGGGCCTGCGCGAGACGCTCAAGGCCATGGAGGCTGAAGCCGACGCGCTTTGGGCCTCGCGCCGCGCGGCGCACCGAAAGTATTTCCAGGCAGAGGAACGTCTGAAGGCTGCCGAAGCCTCGATGCGCGACGATGTCGTGACGACGACCCAGTGGCAGGCACTCAAGAGCGCGTTCGAGACCGCAAACGATGCTTATGGCGTCATCGAAAGCGAAATCGAGCTCAAATCGGCGGAGTTGCTCAAGCTCAACCGCATCCGCCGGGTCTGCCGCGACGTGCGCAAGCGCGCCGAGACTCAAAGCGCTATGGACTCGCTCCACGAGGTCATCTCGTTTGATGCCGACGCTTCCAAGATTCTGGAGAAGACCGCAAAGGACGAAGCGGCCGCCACGGCGCGCATCGCGACCCTGAGCGAGCAAATCGCGGCGCTTGAGGCGGAATACGCGGCCTTGATCTTCGACGAAGCCTTGCTGGCACGTGCCGAAGACATCGCGCAGCTCCGTGATCGCCGCATCCAGGTCCGCGCCGGGAAGGCCGATCTCCCCAAGCGGCGTGCGGAATTGGCTGCGGCAGAAGCGAACCTCAATCGCCTCGCCGGCGAGCTTGAATCGAGCGGCGACATCGATCAGTTGATCGCGCGCATCCCTGCCAAAGCCAAGGTTGCGGTCCTTCGCGCTTTGCTCAACCGCCGCGGGGCGCAATCCAGCGCGGTAGAGAATGCGAAGAACGCCGTGACCGAAGCCGAGGAGAAGCTCGGCGAGATCGCAGCGGAAATCGAAGCCCATGGGCCGGTGACTGATGTCTCGAAGCTCGCGACAGTGATCAAGGCCATGCGCGAACTTGGCGACATCGCCGGCCAGATCGCCAATTCGAAGCGCGAGGAGCAGGAGGCGCGGACCGCAATTACACGCTTGCTGAAGGCCCTGCGGCCGGCAGTCGCCGATTCTGCCGTCCTAGAATCGGCGCCGGTTCCCCCGCGGGCTTCGGTGGAGGCCCACAAAGACGCTTGCCGAAGCCTAGAGCAGCGGCAGCGGACCTGCCGCGAACGGATCCGCAATGCCGAGCAGGAGCGCGTCCGGCACCAGAAGGCCCATGAACGCATTATTGACGACGAGCACGCCGTGGCGGCCGACGAGCTTGAACGCTTGCGCGGCCGGCGTGACACCGGTTGGTCAATCATCCGCCGCCGCCATGTAGAAGGTGTTGCGGTTTCGGAAGACGAGATGGCGGCCTTCGGTCCGCCCGACGCGCTGGCGCACGAGTTCGAGGCCGCAATGCGTGGTGCGGACTCGGCTGCGGATAGGCGCTTCGAGCACGCCGACGCTGCCGCGCAGCTTGCAGTCATTGGCCGCCAGATCGGCGAGCAGGACGACCTGCTGGAATCCTTGGGCCTAGAAGAACAGGCGTTGGCGCAAGAGCGCACAACCCTGGATGCCGCCTGGACCGCGCTCTGGTCGGGCAGCGCCATCACGCCACAAGATCCAGACGTGATGATCGAGTGGCTGCGCACGCGGTCCGAGATCCTGGACCTGAACGCGCGGCTCTCGGCGGCTGAGCGGCATACGGGTGGATGGCAACAGCGCGAGGACGAGGGCAAGCGTCTGGTCATGGCCGAACTTGAGACGTTGGGGGTTTCCACAACGTCTCTTGCTGCCCAGCCGCTCCATCTCGTCATCGAGGCCGCGGCGGCGCAGGAGCGCCGGCACGAAAACGCTGCCAAGACGGCCCGCGATCTCAATGAGGCGCACCGCAAGGCGACGGGCGTGGTTGCGCGCAAACGCAAGGATCTGGAAAAGGCCGAGGCTGAGTGGACGGAGTGGACAAGCGCGTGGCAAGCCGCCCTGAAGGCGCTGCAACTCGTCGCCACGGCGACGCCTGAGACTGCCGAAGCTCAGATCAACGCCATCGATGACATGCGCGAGGCGGCAGCCCGGATCAACGAACTGCGGCACGAGCGTATCGAAAAGATCGAGCGCGATGTGAAAGCGTTCGAGGCCGACGTGGCGGCCTTAGCGCAAGCCATCGCACCGCGCCTGAATGGCATTGATCCCGAGGAAGCTGTCTTGGAGCTCGATCGCCAGGCTGCAGACGCAGCACGCGTGCGGGACTTGAGGGCCGCGAAGGATTCCGACATCGCCGGCTTGCAAGAGAAGATCGATGAATGCCGTGAATCGAGCCGCGAAGCACGCGAAACTATTACACAGCTCCGGCAGAAGGCCGGTGTCGCATCGACCGACGAATTGCGGATCGCAGTTCAGCGCTCCGACGAGATGCGCAAGTTCAGCGCCGAGCTTGATCGGCTCACGACCGCGCTGACGCAGGATGGAGATGGCCTTTCGGTTGCGGAGCTCGCAACCGAGTGCTCGGGCATCGACCTCGACGCCATCGCGGCCAAGGACCAGACGATCACAGAAGAAGTGCAGGAATTGCGCAATCGCCTGATGGAAACACGCGAGACCCGCAACACCGCGCGCCAGGCCTTCGAGGCGATCGGCGGTGACGACCGGGCGGCGAGGGACGCCGCGGATCGGCAGGCGGCGTTAGCCGAGATGACCGAGATCGCCGAGCAGTATGTGCGCCTTCGCTCTGCCGGCGCATTGCTGCAGTGGGCGATCGATCGCTATCGGCGCGAGAAGCAGGCGCCCATGCTCAAGCGCGCGGGCGAGCTGTTCGCTATCCTCACTTGCGGGTCTTTCCAAACGCTGCAGCTCGAATTCGACGAACACGACAACATGCAGCTCGCCGGCCTACGTCACGACGGCCGGCAGGTCCCGGTTGGCGGCATGAGCACCGGCACCGCGGACCAGCTCTACCTCGCGCTCCGGATCGCCGCGATCGAGGATTATCTCGACCATGCCGAGCCCATGCCGTTCATCGCGGACGACCTGTTCATCAATTTCGACGACAAGCGCGCGGCGGCCGGCTTCCGCGTCTTGGGCGAGCTCGCCAAGAAGACACAAGTCTTGTTCTTCACCCACCACGAGCACCTGCTGGAGGTCGCGCGAAAAGCCTTGGGCGCCCCGATCAGCGGCGTTACGCTGCCGGTGGCCGCAAGCCCGCCGCCACGTTCCCAGGCCGCGTAACGGCCCGGGATCTCCGGTTATTTCCCGCAAGAAACATTATTCGTTTTATTTCAATGACTTATACACCAACAAATCCACATTTGAAGAAATCTTCGGAGCCCGCTTCCGGAATTTTCGATGTGCGGTCGCTTCCTAGGTAGGCCGCCCGTACGGATCGCGAGGTAAGACATGAAGACAGGTGCAAAGACGCCAGAGGAACCGCCCTCGCCATCCGACCTTGAGGGCTGGAGGAGCGTCGCCGCCAGCAACCGGCTGCGCCTGCTCCGGCCCGAAGATATCGTCGCCGCGATACAGTACATCGGCCCGAATGGCGACCAGCGCGTTCTTGCCGCCCTTATCACCCACGTCTCGGGCGAGTTGTTGCGCATCATCAAAAGGCTGGTCGGCAAGAACCAACGCAATGAGGGTGAGGACATTATCTGGCGCGCGCATCACCAGTTAATCATCGCCGTGCTCAAGCCGGATTCCAAGGACGGCCAGGCCCTGTGCAAGACCTTCAGGACCTGCGTCGAGTTCCGCGTCGCCGACGCGATCCGGGCGGAGCGGAAATATGCGCACCGCAACCAGCCGTACAAGACGCAGCCCGGCGTCACCGATCACGGGGAAGAGGTGATCGAAACGATCGAGCCGCCCGACGAAGGGAGCGAGCAGGTCGTTGACGTTCAACGGCTGCTGAACAGGATTACTGATCCGAGAAAACGCGAGGCCTTCCGCCTGCACATGGATGGATGCCCGCTAGGCCCCGGCATCGGCACGACGTCGATCGCAGAGCAGCTCGAGATCAGCGCTAAAACCGCGGGAGAGTGGGTCGCCGAGATCAAAGCTCTCTTCAAGATTGAGATAGGAGCCGCCCATGAATGAACAAAACAGAATTCCCGACCGGGACGAAGTGTTGTTCGCATTCCACCAGACTTGCGACAACCCGACCGCAGAGCAAGTGAACGAGTGGACGCGCCGGTATCCGCAGTTCGCCGACGATATCCGCGAGCATGCGGCCGTGCGCGCGGAGTGGGTTGCGGTTTCGGATGAGAACGACGACCAGCCCGACGAGAGCATGCTCGCGCGCGGCCGCAGCCATGCCCTGAACCTGCTTCACAGCGCGCGTCAGGAAGCCGCCGCCGCCCAGAACGTTTCGGAAAAGACATGGGCTCAGGCCCTGTCGGCGGCCGGCTTCGACATTCCGCGGCTTGCGCGCTGCATCGACATCGATCGCATGGTTCTGGCCGAACTAAATGCCGGCCGCATGCGCTTGCCGTTGGGCCGGCGTTTGACGGATGCGCTTACTGACGTGCTCGGCATGAGCGCCGCTTGGCTTGAGCGCGTGGTATCCGACCTTCTGGCGGGGCCCCGGCGATTGGGCCACGCCAAGGCGGATGAAGCGCCCACCATCAATACGCGATCCTATGCCGAGGTCATTCACGCCAGCTTCATGTCGGAGATTGAAAAACGCTACTGGCTTGGAGAGGACTGAGGCATGGACGCTTGGCGGGATATCCGGCTCAAGGCGCGCGAGTGTCACCGCCAAGCCCTCATGAAATCCAACGGCGTCCGTAAGGCACCCGCGCTGCTCGCGGCCGCGCTGGAAGACGACGACCTTCAGCTCACGCATTACGCGCCGGGATCGGTCGTCAGCAAAGGCGTTTATGGATTTCTCGACCGCCCGTCGAAGATGATCAACGTCGCGACTGGCCAGAGGCCGGAACACGAGGCCGTGGTGACCGCGCATGAACTCGGTCACTACAAACTCCATCGCGATCCGCGTAACGAAGTGACTGCGCTCGTGCCTGGTCTCGGCGGCGATCCGATCGATTCAGGCGCGGGCCGCGTGGAAGGCTACTCGCCGCGCGAGCGCAAGGAAGTCCAAGCCGACATTTTCGCAGGTGAGTTTCTCTGCCCGGCGGATTGGCTGCGCGAAGAACTGCTCGCGCATGGCCGAAAGCCCGCGGACATCGCCAAAGACATCGGCGTGCCGCCAGGCCTCGTCTTGAATCAGACCATCCGCGCCCTGCTCCTGCCGGCGCTCGAAGCCCCCACCGCGGCCGGCCCCAGTCCGAGCTACGCGCTGGATCCCGGCCAGCTTGAGGCCGCGACCTGGAGCGGCGGGCCGCTGCTCGTCGACGCCGGCCCAGGCACAGGAAAAACACGCACGCTTATCCACCGCATCCAGCATTTGTTGGACAACGGCGCATCGCCCGGCTCGATACTCGCCCTCACCTTTTCCAACAAAGCCGCCGAGGAAATGCGCGAGCGGCTGTCCGTCAGCAACGCCGAAGCCGCGATCGAAATGTGGGTGGGCACTTTCCACGCGTTCGGACTCGAACTCATCACCAAGTATCATCAGCGCATCGGCCGCACGATGAATGTGCGCATTTTGGATGAGGCCGGTTCGCTCGCGCTGCTCGAAGCCAACCTCATCCGCCTGCCGCTGCGCTATTTTCAAAACCTCTACGAACCGGCTTATGAGCTCGTGCCCGTCCTGCGGGCGATTTCGCGCTGCAAGGACGAACTCATCACCCCGGCGGCCTACCGCGCCGCCGCTGAGGCTGCCCGCAGCGCGGCTGTGAGCGAGGGCGAACGCGAAGCCGCCGGCAAGGCGCTGGAAGTCGCCGACATCTATGATATCTATGAGGATGCGCTGGCGAAGGCCGATGCGGTCGATTTTGGGGATCTGGTTCTGCTGGCGGCGCAAGCGCTCGAGCAGAACGCCGACTTGCGCGCCGAGTACCAGGCGCGGTTCGAGCACATCCTCGTTGACGAATATCAGGATGTGAATCTGGCGAGCGCGCGGCTTTTGCGGGCACTCGCGGCGCCGCAAACCGATGTCTGGGTCGTCGCCGATGAGCGGCAGTCCATTTACCGCTTCCGCGGCGCAGCCCCTAGCAACGTGCAGCGTTTCGTAACCGAATTTTCCGGAGCACGGCGCTCGCTCGGCATCAACTACCGTTCGGGCTCGCCGGTGGTGCAGGCGTTTCAAACCTTCGCAGCCAGTATGCAGGCATCGCCCGGGGGACGCTGGACGGCTCAGCGCGGCAGCGTCGGCGCTATCCGCCAAATCGTAGCGCCGTCCGTAGCTGCTGAAGCGGCTGCGATCCGCGACCATATTGAGCAAGCGCGCGCCAACGGCATACCCTATGGCGAACAGGTCATCTTGGCGCGCAGTCATCTCACGCTCGCGCGCATCACTGGCGCGCTCGAACAGCTTGGCGTGCCTCTTCTTTATCTTGGCGATCTCTTCGAACGCGAGGAGATCCGCGATCTGCTCGCCCTGATCTCAATCGACGCGGAACCCGGCGGAATCGGGCTGGTCCGAGTAGCGCAGTTGCCGGAATACGGCGCTCCCAAATCCGATGCGCTTGCCGTCATCAAATGGGCCGAGGCCAACAATCTACGTATCCTCGACGCGCTGCGCCGGCTACCGGAAATTCCAGGCCTGACGCCGCAGGGCAGTGCGGGCCTGGCCCTTCTCGCGAACCAGCTCGATGGCTTCGGGCGGGGCACTTCGCCCTGGACGCTTTTGACGACATGGCTTTTCGAGCGCAGCGGCTATCTCAAGTCGCGGCTGGCGGCCAACGATGCCAAGGCTCAGCAACAGCTCGTCGCCATCTATCAGCTTCTCAAGGTCTGCGGTGAAATGTCGGCCGACGGCGATTCCACCCGCAAACACATGCTGGCGCGCGTGCGCCGCATCGAAGCCCTGAATGACGATCGCATGTACCGGGCCGTGGCGTCAGAAGCATCCGACCTCAACGGCGTGCGGGTGCTCACCGTTCACGGCAGCAAAGGGCTTGAGTTCAGAGCGGTTCACCTTCCGGCACTCGCGACGCGGTACATGCCGGCGAACCGTCAAGGCGTCCGCTGCCCGCCGCCGCCGAGCTTGCCGCACTTGGCAATCCGTTCCTCCGATCATGAGGCGGAAGAAGAATGCTTGTTCTTCGTGGCGCTTTCGCGCGCTCGGGACTTCCTGTTCTTGAGCCGCGCCGAACGCTATAGCGCCGGTCAATCCGCGAGCCCCTCCAAATTTCTCTCCCCCATCAATGCGCTGGCGCCGGCGGCGCGGCGCAACGACTCTCCGCTGCCGGCCCAGCCGGCCCGCGCCCTCGCACCGCCCGGCGTACGCACGCTTTATCAGGAGAGGGAGCTCAGTCTCTATATCCAGTGCCCGCAGCGCTATCAGTTCGAGGCCTTGGACGGACTGCGCGCCATTCGCGACGACTCGCCCTATGTCCGCTTCCATCGCTGCGTGTTCCGCACGATCGGCTGGCTTGAGACGCAGCGCGCCGCCGGCACACCGTCTGATCTTCCCACTGCGCTCGCGGAGCTTGCTCAAGAATGGGCGGCGCGCGGGCCGAAGGGGCACGGTTTCGAGGCTTATTACAGAGCCTCCGCCGAGACCATGATCACGTCAATGGTAGACGTGATCGCGGCCGAGACGGGAAGCTATGACCAGGGCGAATGGATCGTTGATGTCGGCGGCAAGCAAATCGCAGTGACACCCGACCGCGTCGTCATCGTCCCCGACGGCACGGTGCACGTGCAGCGCATCCGCACCGGGCGCAAGACCAAGTCAGATCCTGCCAACCGCATTTATGCGCTGCTGCGCCGCGGTGCCGCGTCACGCTATCCCGGCCGGCGAGTCGTGATTGAGGCTTACTATCTCGCCACGCGCGAGGCGGTGCCGATTCCGCCAGGCAAGGACGATAAGCTGCTGGAGGAGTACACCGGCGCCATCGCAGACATTGAGCGTGGCGCATTCGCGCCCGCGCCGGAGGATGCACGGCGCTGCCCGAATTGCCAGTGCTACTTCATCTGCGATTTCGTCCAGGGCGTCTCCTAATCGCACTTCGCGAAAATTCCGCCTGCCGTCGCTTTCTCCTTAGGGGCCCAATCAAGGGCGCACCCCAAAGGGAATATGCGATGAGCAAGACGATCATCTTCATCCAGGCCGAGGGCAAGCCCGGCGTCGCCGAGACCGAGATCACGATCCCGGCGACGCTGCGCGACCTGCACGAGGCCTTCAAAACGCACGGCATCGATTTCGACAAGGAGTTCGAAGCCTTCGTCGATGAGGCGGACAGCCCCGTGCCGCACGACGCCAAGGCCACGGTCGAGGGTCTCAAGCACGGCTCGCGCGTCCATGTGACCCGCTGCAAGAAGATCAAGGTCACAGTCCACTACATGCACCGCACCATCGACCGCGCCTTCGCGCCCGGCACCCGCGTGCGCACCGTCAAGCAGTGGGCCGTGCGCGAGCTCAAGCTCAATCCCACGGATGCCGGCGAGCACGTGCTGCAGCTCTGCAACAGCACGATCCAGCCGGCGACCGACGCAGCGCTCGCGGAGCTGGTCAATGGCCGGAGCTGCGATGTCTGCTTCGACCTCGTTCCCGAAAAGCGCATCGAGGGCTGAGCCGATGACGGTGGTGGTCGTGCCTCCCGACCAGTTGCTCCTCGCAGCGGATCTCGCCGCCCCGGAATTCCGGCGCGGCGAGATCGAGGGCAAGTGGCGTCATATCGAAACCGCTTGGCCGCACGCGACCATCGCGATTGCCGCGGCGAAGCGCACGCGCGCGCCCGACGAATTCGGATTCCGCTTCGAGTGCAGCGGCTACCGCCACACCCCGGCAACGGCGCAGCCGTGGGATCTCGCCGCGCGGCGGGCCCTGCCTGCGCCGCACTGGCCGGCGGGCCGCTCCCTCATTCCGTCCGTCTTCAGGCCGGAATGGAAAGGCGGCCAATGCCTTTATTTGCCGTGCGACCGCATGTCGATCGAAGGCCACGGCGACTGGATTCACAAACATCCGAACCGGCTGTGGCAGCCGCAACGGGGCATCCTCTGCTACCTGGAGCAGCTTTATGATCTCCTCAATCAAGACGATTATTCGGGCATTCGCGGCGCCTGAGCATCAGTTGAGCTGCCCGACCTCCTTATGGGCGCGCACCATGGCCGAGTTGCACCGGCGCACGGAACGGCGGCATGAATCCGGCGCTTTCCTGCTCGGACATGACCATGACGGCCGCCGCGCCGCGGTCGATGTCGTCTACTATGACGATCTCGACCCGGCCGCCTACGCAAGCGGCGTGTGCATTCTTCGCGCCGGCGCCTTCGCCAAGCTTTGGGCGATGTGCCGCGCACGCAAGCTCGCCGTCGTCGCCGACATCCACACGCATCCGGGCGCGGCTTTCCAGAGCGAAGCCGATCGGACCAACCCGATGGTGGCGCAGCCCGGCCACATCGCCATCATCGTGCCCGGCTTCGCCGCGCCGCCGGTCCGCTACAAGGATCTTTGCATCTACGAGTACCAGGGCGAGCACCGCTGGGCTGAGCGCAGCCACCGCCGCTGCCGCCGATTCGTCTACACCGGATTTTGGAGTTGATCCCATGACCGCTCTTATCGATCACACGCGCCTGCACCGCACGGCCAAGTACTTCATGGATAGCGGGCGCGCGGCGACGCATGACGACGCGATGGACATTCTGCGCGGCTTCGGCGCTTCGATCCGCGTCGGCCGGGAGGCCGCCACCTCGATCGCGCACCAGGTCGCGCTTCTCACTTTGGTCAACCTTGCGCGCCGAACCTTGCTCGGCGGCGTCGAGGTGCTCGGCGTGCCGGATGCGCCCCTGCTCGTTCCGCTTGCGCGCGCGCGCAGCCTCGCAACCGCCGTGGTCGAACTCGGCGGTTCGCTGGCCACGACTGGCAATCCCCTTTGGCCGACCGCGCAGATCGGCACGGTGTCGCCGCCGGCAGACGTCATAGCTTGGCGGCTCACCTGGCAGGGATGGCGGGGCGGTGTCGTGCCACGGCATGACGCACGCCGCCTGTCCGACGATGCGGCGAATCCGCTCGCCGCCGCCATGGCGGCCGCCACCGCTGCGGCCGAGCTGTTTGCTTGGCACGCGAAAGATCATCCGATGGCCGGACGGCGCGCCGCAGGCCTTTCACTCTGGAATCCAGGCTCCGACTGGATCGCGCCGGACGCAAGCGAGCCCGCGCTGTCGTACCTGCCCGCTTCGTTGTGGCTGATCGGCCTTGGCAATCTCGGACAGGCCTTCGCATGGCTCCTGGCCTGCTTGCCCTATGCCGACCGCGGCAAAGTCGAGCTCACGCTCCAGGACTACGATCTGATCGCGGATTCGAACGACAGCACCTCGTTGCTGTCGTCCTTGCCTTTGGTCGGAACGAAGAAGACCCGCGTCGCCGCGCGCTGGCTCGAGGCGGCGGGCTTCAACACCGCGCTTGAAGAGCGTCGCTTCGGATCATGGACATTACGCGGTCCGCACGATCCGGCGGTCGCGTTCTGCGGTGTCGATAACGCACCGACGCGCGCCGATCTCGGCGGTGCGAAATTCGAGCTGGTGGTGGAAGCGGGGCTGGGCGGCGGTTCCGGCGGCTTTCGAAATTTCTCGCTGCACACCTTTCCGTCGTCGCGGCGGCCCGACCAAATCTGGCGCCGTGAAGAGGCGGGAAACACACTCGATGTCTCCTCGATGCCCGCATACAGCGCGTTGCGAGAATCCGGACTCGACACCTGCGGTCTGGCCCAGCTCGCCTCGCGCACGGTGGGCGTGCCGTTCGTCGGCTTGATGGCCGCCGCCCTCGCCGTCTCGGAACTCCTGCGCCGGCTGCACGGCGCCGGTGGGGTGGAGGTCGCCTCGGGATCAGCACTCAATCTCGATGATATTGAGTGCGTTCGCCTGCCGTTTTCGGGCTACGCGTTCGGCCACCTGCCGGCATTGTAGCCGGGCCAGTACCTTATGCGCGATCGCGACTTTTCTCCGACTATACGCGTTTGCTGATTGCTGCTGTCGTCGTCAGTATAATGTCGCCAAACTCCAACGTCTCTTCGTTTAGTCGTTTCATGCTGAAATGACTTTACGCGCATGGGCATGCCGCGCATGAATCGTGACCGGCCACCTAGAATTTGGAGTCTCTCTTTTCCCACCTGTGACGACGGACGGAGAACTCCTCGGTTTCGAATTCCACGCGTCGCACGCGATGGACCTTGAGGCTATCGGGCACAATGCGGAGCGTTGCTTCTCGCCAGTCGGCACCGGCTTCTCGCCAGGACATTGCAGCGATGGTATCAAAAGCTGGCTCTTTGTCATCCTCCTCTTTCCTGCCTTCTTGAGATGCAGGTGGCACTTCCTCGATCACGGTGTAATCATCTTCCCAGCCATCCTCGTCGAATTGTCCGGTCCGCGCACTGATTTCTGTACCCTTTGGGATATCCATGGCTTCGACACGAGCCGATTTGTGGAACAGCACGACGTTGAGGACATCTCCAGCAACCTGAACCGACGGGAAGACGATGCCGTCAATCAGCACCGACGACCCGGTAGCCAAGAAATCAGCAATGGCCTGCGTTGCAAGATACTCGAATGGCTCATCATCGGGCATCACCGGCCGGGTGATGCGACCGCTTAATGACCGCAGGAACTGTGCACGCTCCAAACGGGCAGCCAAGCCAACATCGAAGATGCTACCAGCAACGCGGACATCCCGCAGCGCAGTTAAATCCAGCAGCTGAAGCTTGCGGACAATCTCGAACTGAGCGACCGCAACCTGGCTCCCGACCGGGGGCCGCACCTCAGCGATCGCGGTCTTGGGTTGACTGGCGCCATAGAACACCGATATGCCGCGCGCATTCATACGGCCAGCCGCTGCCAAGAGCGCCGGTGGCGAGCCGAGCAGTTGATCGGGGCGACTGAGTGCGGCTTCGAGCCGGTCGTCGGACTGAAAGACACGAGCGCGATAGAGCGTAAGGAAATTCGTTCCCGGTCCGGCATCTACGACGAGTGGGCGACCATCGCGCGTTCGGAGCTCGTCAATCCCGTCGAAGATCGAGGCCAGATGCTTCGCTGCGGTGCGGCTGAAGAAGCGTGCTTCGGTCTTGAGCGAATTTTCGAAGGAGCGCCATTCCTCCTGCCACGTTTCGTCGGTCGCACCCTTTTCCTCATAATAACTATCGTCGGCAAACGCGGTCTCTTCGCCCATCGCGGCGAGGTCGAAGTCTTCATGTTCATCCGAAAGGATCTTCTGGATGTCATCGGCTGCCGCTTGCGGGATTTCAGCCGCATTCATGATCGCGTCGGTTACGGGTTCGCCATGTCGATACCATTCGTAGCTCGACTCTCGATCACGCAGCAGCATGTGCTCCCAATCGTTGGGCTGATCTGAGGTCCGCATATAGTGCTGTTCGAATGCAGTTTCGACACGCTCGGCGAGCTCATCGACTCTGTAGCTGCGGCGCGTCTTCTTGCAATAGGTGCACTTAGTGCGCATGCCCTTTGCGCGAATCTCGTCGCTCAAATATTTTTCGCCAACGCAGACGAAGCAAATCCGCTTTGCCTTCAGCGAATCGATATCTTCACAATACACCTTGTTCTCCGGCGCGCCATTCTATGGCTCGTTCATCTATGCAAGCGGTGATCGCCATGTCCGCGAACTGAAAGACGGCGGTTTTGTCCTCTACCCGGCCGGATTTGCTTCTGCCGGCGTCATCTCGCTTCTCACCTGGGTCCTCAAGAATCTCGACAGCGACATTCCGCTTTTTTTGTTCGGAGTTGTCGATCTCGGCGGGGCATCCTCCATATCTCGAAGAGATATTGCCACGACCACCTCGACCCCATTTGATGAACCGGGCTATTGCGGAAATGAACGGCGAGGTGGCACCGGCCTGATGGTTCACTGTCAGCTATCGGACAATCGCCAAGCGGTCGCCGAATTTGCACAGTGGCTCGCTCGTGGCGATCCAGTTTGCCCGCCCAACATTGGCAATTTCTCGTTTGAAATCAGCAATATAGAGGTGCTACAATCCATCTTTGGGCGATCTCACGAAATGCGTGTATTGCAAAGACAGACTTTCGAACCGCGCCTTTTTCTAGCGACCACCAACGAAGACGCGCTCTGGATCGGGATCTCCTCCATCCAGAGCCCAAGCCGACGTAGACGACCGTGGACATCAAGTTTTTCCGGCCCGAAGGGCCGCAGCCCACAGAGAAGGCCGGTCTTGAAGACATTCGCCTTGCCCTTCCGCGTCAATGGAAGGGCTTCGCCAATTTCGTAATGCGCCAGCCCAACCGGCGAGGTCAGGATCGAGAGATCGACTTGGTCATCGTGGCGCCCGACCGCCTGATCGTAGTGGATCTCAAGCATATCCGCGGTCGCATCGAGAACCGCGGCGGATTCTGGTACCGGGGCGACGAGAACCAAGGCTCCTCGCCCGCTCACAAGATCCGCGATAACGCAAAGATCTTGGCCTCGCTTATTCGCACGGAAGTGCCACAGCTTCCCGCCGTGCCGCCTGTAGAGAGCGTGGTCGTCCTCACGCATCCGCTCTCCGATCCGAGCGGTCTCGACGCGGTAGAACGGGATCGGACGATCAAGCTCGTCGATTTCGTTCGAATCTCAAATAGTGCTCAGTTCCAGGCGATGTTCGGATCAGCGAGCAAGTTCGATGCGTCGCAGCCGCTCACTGCGCCGCCTGCCCTGCCGGCCTTGCAGAAGTTTTTCAGCAACGGACGGCTGTTCGAGCCGAGGAAAGCCCAGTTCCATGGCTTCATTCCGACGGGCGATCCGGAATTCAAGCACCCTCTCTATCTCGAATACGCGTGTCATCAGCCGAGCGACACCAACTACACCGGCCTTCTCCGCCTCTGGGACTTCAGCGTCGAGCCGGATTTTCTGGTCGAGGAGGAAAGGCGTCCGGTCGCCGAGCGCGAACGCGCCATCTTGGGTCATATTCGGGTGCACGACCCCGCCTTCTATCAGAACTATCTGCTTCAATCCGTCCGCTACGATGCGGAATTCACGCTGCGCTACTCGGAAGTCTTCGACAAGCTGCCTGATCTTGAGCGATTGACGCGCTTCTCGGCTGTCCTCGAGGATCTTTCGCCGGAGCGCCGGATCGAGCTGGCGACATTGTTGCTGGATCGCGTCGCCAATCTGCACCGCCTGCGTGTCGCGCATCGCGATCTCGACCGCCACTCAATCTGGATCGATGACCGCCGCAGCAAGGTCGTGCTGTCATCGTTCGGAGCGGCACATTATCCGGAGCGCAAGTCGATCGGCGTAACGCGGTCGAAAATCATGGCCGGCGGCCACCGCGCTCCCGAAGACGTCGGTGAAGGCAGTCAAGGATCACCCTTTCAGCAAGACGTCTTTCTCGCAGGCGCGATGGTTTGGCACCTGATGAGCGGAAAGCGTCTTCCAGTTCTCGATGCGGTCCCGGTCTGGGCATCGGGCACGCTGGCGACCGCCGACGGCCTGCCGGAGTTGTTCGGTCCTTGGTTCGACAAATGCCTCCAGCTGGACGCGCGCGCCCGCTTTGCCGACGGCGTCGAGGCCGCCGAGGCATTCGGCGAATTGGTTCGCAAGACGGAGAAGGTCTCTCTCGAAAAGCAGCTCGAACGCTACCGTCAAGACATCGATCCGATCTCCGACTATCCTGTAACCCAATGGATCACGCATAAGCCGTATCGCATCTACCGCTCGCGAAAGAGCGACACCGATTACTTCGTCAAGAGCTGGCCCGAGCGGTATCTCGGGGAACGCCGGAAGACAGCCGCCAGGCTCATCGAGTTCTTCGGCAAGGCCGACATCCTGCGCCTGACAGCGGTCGATTGGCTGCCCAGGACGGAGCTGGCATGCCTGTGCACGGACGGCCTGCTGCTGGTCCAGGAATGGATCGACGGCGCGCCGCTCGCGCAGACGGAGACTGCCGAATGGCCTGCCGACGATCTTCGTTCGTTTGTGATCGATTTGATTACAGCCATCGACGAGCTTCACGACCTTGGGCAAACGCACGGCGATCTCTCGCCGGCAAACATCGTTGTTCGAACGGCGGAAGGCCGGGTTCGCCCGGTTCTGGTCGACGTCGCCGATTTCACGACGGACGATGACGGAAAGAAAACTCCCGCCTACTGCCCACCGGACGATACCGACCTTCGCGTGCGCGACCGATACGCGGTTGGACAAATCGTGCTTGAGCTGGCCGACAAGTGCCCTGACGCGGAGATGAAAGGCGCCCTGCAGGAGGGCGTCGCGAAGTGCGGCGAAGGGGCGGCTCCTTGGATAACACTCAAGCCGTTGAACGAGGCGCTCGCGCCGCGCAAGAAGCAGCCGTTCGGCGGTCACTTCGATCTCACGATCGAGACCACGCGTGCCGCGTTCCAAGGGCAGATGCTGTCCGATAACGGCGTGTTCCACCTAGTTAAAGTCAGGAACAAGAACTCGATTGACATCTACGGCTTCGATCAGCACGTCACGATCGATATCGACGAAAAGGATTTCAAGCCACGGCGCGCGGTCGCGCACAAAGCTGACCTGGGCGGCGCCCGCTGGGCGCAGCGTTGGCGGTCCTTCTCATTCACGGGCAGCGTCGGCGTTCAGCAATCGACCCGCCCTCGGTTCTCGGGGTTCGACCCACTCGCCGCGATCCTCAAGGAGATGGCTGCGCCGGCTCCGGCAGCACCCGAAGCCGCCGCGCCGCAACCGGTTGCCGCGGACGCCAAGCCTGCGCCGCGCCAACACTTCCCCGTCGCGCGTTTCTGGCAAGAGACGATCACCATCGAGGAAGAGATCACGCCTGAAATCCAACTGGCCGATGAGGCGAAGTTCGACGAGAGCGACAGAAGCCTGATGGTTTCGGCGTCGGCCGACGTCTTGTCCGAGCTTGAGCCGACTGAAGGACAGCCCATCGGCGTCACCTGGAACGGCTATAAGATCGGCGACCTCGATCTCGCGCGGTCACGTGGGACCACGTTATTGATTAGGAACGTCAGGGGGCATCGCGGCTTGCGCTCGGGAGCGACGCTCAAGCTCCAGACTTCGGATGACTTCACCAGCTTTCAACGCCGCTCGCGCGCCGTCTTCCGAATATTGGAAGGCCGGGCGCAGATACGCGGCCTCGTCGGCTACTTCGACCCGCAAAACACGACGGCGCCGAAGGATATCGGCGGCGAGGTCAATGACGAGGACATCGCACCCTACAAGCTCAATGAAGACCAAGCCGATGCGCTGAAGCACCTTTGGAAGTTTGGACCGTTGGGTCTTTTGCAAGGACCGCCTGGCACCGGCAAAACGCTCTTCATCGCGTCTCTCGTGCACTACGCGCTTACCCGTGCGCGCATGCGCAACGTCCTAGTGTTGTCGCAATCGAACGAGGCGGTGAACACCGCCGCCGAGCGCATATTGCAGGTTTCCGAACGTCTGGGAGGAGCGATTTCCCCGCTCCGGGTCGGGCACCATGAAAAGATTTCGCCTGCCTTACGGCAGTATCACGCTCGCGCGATTCAGGACCGTTATCGGGAGCTATTCCGAGCCAGCATCAAGGAGCGCGTCGCCTGGGCAGCGGGACGTCTTGGTTTGGACCGGAGTTACGTATCCGAGGCGCTCGAGCTCGAAGCCGTCTTCGGCTCGCTCTTCCATCAGATCGACCTTTGCGAAGCTGACATCGCCGGCGGCATGGGGGCAGACGTCGTGGCTGCCGCGCGGGACCGGCTTCCGCAGTTGAAAGAGATATGGAGCACCGCACTCAAAGAGCGCAGCCTTATCGAAGGCGACGATCCGCGCGCGACGTTGGCGCAGCTCCGCGACGATCTGGCCTCCCGTCATGCTGTCAACGATCCCGACGCGCGCCGGCGCCTTCTGCGCCTCTTGAATCTGGCGAACGAATGGACCTCTGTGCTCGGCATCCGCAGCAACAGAAACCTTGAAGAGCTTCTCGCCCGCAGCCGCAATCTGATCTGCGGGACCTGCGTCGGCATCGGCCGGCCGGGCATCCAGCTCGACAGGAACGCCTTTGACCTTGTGATCATCGACGAAGCCGCGCGTTGCACGCCCAGCGAACTCGCCGTGGGCATGCAGTCGGGACGTCGCATTCTGCTCGTCGGAGATCACCGGCAACTTCCGCCGCTCTACGACCATGACCTGCTTAAGACGATCGGTCCGCGGCTAGGCAACATGCCGCGCAAGGAGCTCCAGCGAAGCGACTTCGAGCGCGCCTTCCATTCTGAGTACGGCCGCGCAGTCGCCCGGACCTTGCGAAAGCAATATCGTATGGCGCCGAAGATCAGCAGCATCGTGGCCGATGCATTCTACAAGGGCCAAGAGCTCGAGGCTAAGCGTGGCGCCCCGCCGGCGCATTATGGGCTGCTGCCCCGACCCCTCGATGACGAGCTGAGCTGGGTCGACACAGGGCATTCCAGGTCGGAGCGCCGCGAAGCAGCGGTTGGGAGCAGCTACGTGAATCGGCGCGAGGCCAACGCCGTGATTGCGCTGCTGCGGCTCATCGCATCAACGCCGGCATTCCTCGACGCGGCGAAAGGTGACGTGAAGCAGGACGAGCCGCTGGTCGGTGTGATCTGCATGTATGGACCTCAGGCCAATCTGATTGAGGAACAGTTCGTCACATCCGGGCTGCCGGAGTCGTTTCGATCACTGGTGAAGATCGATACGGTCGACTCCTATCAGGGAAAGGAGAATAGAATCGTCATCGTCTCGTTGGTGCGAAGCAATCCGGAATACGCCATGGGTTTTGTCCGCATAGAGAACCGCATCAACGTCGCTCTTTCGCGGGCCATGGAGCGCTTGGTCATCGTCGGGTCTGCGCAAATGTTCAGCGACAGGAACCATCCGCTCTCGACGGTGCTCCAGACCTTGCGCCCCCAAGGTCGCGTGTTCACCGACGAGCGCATCAGGTGACAGATGGCAGCGGAACCCCAAGATCGCGGCATTGAAATAGACTCGGTCTCCTTCCAGGTCCGCGCGCAGAAATTCCGCGTCGCGGCAACGATCATGAAACGCACGCGGATTCCTGTCGCAACGGAATTCGCAACGCGTCTGGTCCATCTCGTCAAAGGCATCCGCCTCGATGACATGGCAGGATTTTTCGACTTCGAACCCGGCGAGACGAGAGTCCTCTTGGAAGATGTCCTGGGCACGGGACTGGTCAGCGAGAGGAACGGCCAGTTGGTCCTCTCGCAACGCGGGCAGGAAGCACTGTCACCGAGCACGGATACGCTGGATTTGTATGAAGTCGAGGATCTAGTCACCACCGCCTCGTTTGACTTGGCGGCCTTTGCGCCCGTCGAGGAAAGCAAACTCAATCAGCGCGAAGCGCGCATCATCGAAGAGCTCAAGCTGCCGGACCGGGAGAAGGCCGCCGCAGGCGCGAAGGCCGCCGAGGAGGCCTTCGAATTCCATTTCCTCGAGTGGCGGCAAAGGTACGGCCGCCGTGCGTGGGACGACGACACAAGGCTTCGTTCGATCGACGACGTGCAGCCGATCGCGACATTTCCTGCCGTCTTTCAAATCCCGGTCCGCTGGCGTCCAGGCGACATGGCCTCCGCTGAAGCGGACTTCTCGGAGCTTACCGGAAAAGGCCGCGCCGGCTCGCGCAACGCGCTCATATCGGCGCTGAGCGGGCGCGTGAAGGATTTCACGGCACCCTCCGATCACCCCGCTGCTTTTGATCTCGTCAATGAACTGGATGGCGGCGTATTCCGGCGTGGCGCCGTTAGCTCGACCGAGCAGGTGTCAGTATGGGCCGACTTGTGTGCGAACGATCAAGGTCGCGCCATGCCCCATCCTGCGCAGCCAGGCTTGCGTCTAATAGGATCGACGGCGACGAGCGCGGTCCGCGCGGCTCTGCTCGATTGGACCCAGGGCGTCGGGGGCGCGCCGACCGCAACGAAGACGCCTGTGTTCTGGCTTCCACCGGAAAGTCCGTCGTGGGGCCGCTCACTACCCTTCACGAGTCTTGCGGCAGCACTCTCCACCGCGCATGCGTCCGATGACGGGACCGTCCTGTTGGCGAGGACACGAGACTCGGCCGGCACCGAGAGGTTCTGGTCGAAGCTCTACGGACCGACGGGCGAACTCCCGGCGGTGTTCGACCGATGCCTAGCGGTCCCGGCCACGGAGTTGCCGAGCGCCCTGGAGGTCGTCGTTAAGCCAGGCTCTTGGGTGTTGGTTCTCGTACATGCCCCTGATCCGGCATCAGGTTATCCGTTTCCCTTCGGCTATATCACCGCCGCGCGCGCTATTGTCGATCGGTTTGCGTATCAAATCGCCGAAGTCGCATCGAAAGCCGATGGGACGCGAGCCGTAATGTGGCATCGAAAGAAAGAGGATGCTGACGCTGCGCTGGCCATGATTGATGAGGCACTTGGCATCGGGGTTGCGGAGATATCCTCCTCGACCTGATCCACTTTAGTCGCCTGTCTCCAAAACCGTTTGAAAAACCGTTTTAATTTTCGGCTCTCAAACGGTGAATTTCTGCAAGTGCTTGATTTGATTGGCGCGCCGAACAGTGTGCTGCGAACCAGTCTCTGATGCGGAAATGGGAAAAATAATGGGAAAAACGCACAAGTTGCCTCCGGCGAACGAGAGAAATGGAGAAAACCCCTGCGGCACAGGCACTTCTGACGATTCAGATATCCAAAAATAAATGGGAAAACAACTCCGGGAAATGGGAATTGCGGAGAAAATAATGGGAAAATTTCAGAGTTTTTTGATTCGTTGATTCTTAAGCTGCACAGTCTCTTTGACGCCGGGCTTGGGGGGCGCTGTGAAGTCGCTGGCCATCAAATACAAGGACCCGCGCAAGCTCAAACCGCGTCCGAAAAACCCCCGTACGCACACTCCCCGTCAGATCAAACAAATCGCGACTAGCATCACGGAATTCGGGTTCATCAACCCGGTCCTGCTCGACGCCGCGGACGGAATCGTGGCCGGCCACGCCAGGGTCGCTGCCGCCGTCACTCTCGGGATGACGGACGTACCTACTGTCCGGGTGGACCACCTCTCCCCGGACCAAATCCGGGCCTATGTCATCGCGGACAACCGGCTCGCTGAAAATGCCGGGTGGGACCGAGACCTTCTTGCTCTGGAGCTTCAGGAACTCTCGGTCCAGCCGAATTTTGACGTGACCGTCACTGGCTTTGAGATGGCCGAGATCGATCTCATCGTCGGCGAGGCCGGCCAGGGTGAGCCGGACGAGGCGGATGCCATCCCGGAGATTGATCGCTCCCTCCCCCCAGTATCACGGCTTGGGGATTGCTGGCAGATTGGGGACCATTTTCTCCTTTGCGGAGATGCCCTCAAGGCTCGAAGCTATGAACACCTTCTTGGCAGCAAACGTGCCCAGCTCATTTTTTGCGATCCACCATACAATGTGCCGATAGCAGGTAACGTCTCTGGACTCGGCAAGGCGCAGCATCGCGAGTTCGCGATGGCGTCCGGAGAAATGACCCCGCAGGAATTCACGAACTTCCTGCGGCGCGCTCTGACGAACCTGACCGAATTCAGTGTCGACGGCTCGATCCATTTCATATGCATGGATTGGCGGCACATACGAGAACTCGCCGACGCCGCCGAGGACGCATACACTGAACTCAAGAACATCTGCGTCTGGTCGAAGAGCAACGCTGGCATGGGCTCTTTATACCGGTCCGCGCATGAATTCGTGTTCGTCTACAAGAACGGCCGCGCCAAGCACATTAACAATGTCGAATTGGGCAGATTTGGTCGAAGCCGAACCAACGTCTGGCAATATGCCGGCATGAGCAGTTTCGGAAAGGACCGAGAAGAATCCCTTGCCGGACACCCCACGCCGAAACCACTTGCCCTCGTAAGCGACGCCATCCTCGACTGCTCGAAGCGAGGTGGCATTGTTCTGGATGCGTTTGCTGGAAGCGGAACTACCCTGCTCGCTGCCGAAAGGACCGGCAGGCGCGGCTACGGCATGGAGCTCGATCTGCACTATACTGATCTCGTCATTAAGCGATTTGAAGAAGTCTACGGCTTAAGAGCAATACACACTGATTCAGATGTGAGTTTCGACCGGATTCGAACCGAGCGGACGGAGCGCCAGCAGGATGGTAAAAAAGCGAGTACGTATACCTCAACAACGGTCATCAAAAGCGACCGAAAGCGATCCCGCGGCGAAAACCGTACGAGTCCGCCTCCCCGGCGAAAGAGAAACGACACCGACGCCGAAGAAGAAGCAGGTCGTCAAGGACACAAACGGAAAAACGCCGACGGCAAAGGAGCCGCGCGTTCGCCTAAACACAAACAACGACAAATCCGGGAACACGGATCTGAAGCCAGTTCGCGCAGAAAACGAAAAGATATCCAAAGCCGCTGACAAAGTCGGGTACGCCAATCCACCGAAGCACACGCAATTCGCAAAAGACGACGGTCGACCTCGACTCGGTCGACCGAAGGGCCGCAAAAACATTGCCACTCTATTTTTGGAGGCGGCGGCGGCGCAGATCACTGTAACCATCGATGGCAAGAAGCGGCGAATCTCTAAGGCGCAAGCAGCTTGTGTCCAGCTTGCGAACAAGGGCGCGATGGGAGATGAAAAGTTATTATTGAAATTCATCGATTTGATTGCCAGCATTGAAGCGCGAGCCGAGGCCGCCAGACCTTCCGAATATCCTTTTAATGAAATGGATAAGCAGGTGATCCGGGAGATTTATAAGCGCTTGCGGCCATACGAGGAGCGAGGGAACGCCTAATGGCACCATCCCCCGCAAAGATGACGGCCGCGATCTATCGAGAGGATCTACTTGCGTTCATCCATCGTTCGTTTCTTGAACTCAATCCTGCAGACAATTTCGAATACAATTGGCACCTTGAGCTGATAGCTCAAAAACTCGAAGATGTCGCATACGGCAGATGCAAGCGTCTAATCATCAATGTTCCCCCACGCCATCTGAAATCACACTCAGCGTCAATTGCTTTTCCGGCATGGTTTTTGGGACATTTCCCGCACCAACAAGTGGCGTGTGTCTCCTACGGCCAAGACTTTGCCGACAAACTAGCCCGACACTCTCGCCGCCTCATGCAGAGTGATTTCTATCAGGCGCTGTTTAAGACCAGGGTCTCTTCCAAAAGGGACACCGTGGCTGACTTTGAGACTACCCAAGGTGGTTTTCGCTTTTCGACGTCCGTCGGCGGTGGGTTCACAGGCCGCGGTGCAAACGTGATTGTGATTGACGACCCCTTGAAGGCCGACGAGGCGCTTTCTGATCCACGCCGTGAAAGTGTAAACGCCTGGTTTGACAACACGCTGCGAAGCCGACTGAACAGGCAAGCCGAGGGTGCGATTGTCATAATCATGCAGCGACTGCACGCTGACGATCTGGTGGCACACGTTCAGTCTACAGAACGATGGGACGTTCTTTCATTTCCAGCGATTGC
Source organism: uncultured Hyphomicrobiales bacterium (assembly GCA_964641065.1). Taxonomy (GTDB): domain Bacteria; phylum Pseudomonadota; class Alphaproteobacteria; order Rhizobiales; family Xanthobacteraceae; genus Pseudorhodoplanes. The sequence goes on from CAZXJZ010000037.1 coordinate 24,543, forward strand.
TGAGAAAAAGGCAACCTTTAAGAGTCGTACTCCTTACGAAAACAGGATCTTTCATCGAAAGGAAGGCGACATTCTACAACCAGCGCTAACTCCTCCTCACGTTCTGGAGAATATCCGTCGAACGATGACGGAGTATATTTTCGCGGCCCAATATCAGCAAAATCCACAGCCGTCAGTTGGAAATATAGTTAAACGCAAGTGGTTACATTTTTACACCCCGAAGGAATGCCCTGAGCGTTTCGACATAACGCTGCAAAGTTGGGATACGGCAGTTAAAGACACTCAACGCTCCGACTTCAGCGTTTGCACAACTTGGGGCGTAAAAGGCAAAAAAGCTTACTTACTTCATGTTTTTCGCGAGAAGCTAGAATTCCCAGATCTCAAGCGCGAGGTTCATCGACTCTCGAAACTCCACGAAGCTACCGTTGTGCTTGTGGAGGACAAGTCATCGGGATCATCGCTGATACAACAATTGCGCTCCGAAGACCTTGCGATCGTTTTACCTGCTCCCGCTATAGAGGGAGATAAGCAGATGCGCCTAAATGCTCAAACGGCGATAATTGAAGGCGGGTTTGCGCTATTCCCAAAGAAGGCAGAGTGGCTCGACATTTACTTAAGCGAGCTGATTTCATTTCCAAGTGTAAGTTACGACGATCAAGTCGACTCAACGGTCTACGCGCTGGCATGGATTGGCGCCAATCCCATATACACTGGGACCATAATCAAGCCGTCGTGGTTTCACTACTACACAGAGCTGCCGGAGGATCAGCGGGGTAAGCGGGTGTTTATGTCCTGGGATACACCGCGCAAGGATGAAGCGCAGCGTAGCTTGACTGTCTGCACAATATGGATGTTGCTCGATCAGACCTACTACCTTTTGCATATGGAACGAGGCCTTTACGGATACGTAGAACTTCAACGAAGAATTGACGAGTTGCATAAGGAGCATCAGTTTTTCAAGATACTCATGGAAAAGACCACAACCGGGGTCGCGATGGAGAAAGATGTTGGATTAACTCAGCACCACCTCATCAAGCTCTACGAGATCGAAGAAGACAGGCGAGGTCGCGTTTCGGTACTGGAAAGAATGTTCACGGACGGTTTGGTGCGCTTTCCGAAAAACAAGCCTTTCATGGCGGAGCTGGAAACTGAGCTACGAGGTTACCCTTACGGACAGTCAGACGATATAGTCGACAGTATCGCCCTGGCCCTGACGGTCGGCGGATCAGGTTACGACTCCAGCTTGAGCTGGGTTTGACTGGAACGTCCGAACGTCGCCGTGCTCTGCCTCAGGAGAGAACCACTTTCACGGCTCCATCGCGAGTATGCGTACCCGCGCAACCTACCATTTCGCCGGACTTGCACTTGTTGCCGAAAACCGAGTCGCGCCGAATATTTTGTTCTGCAACTTGTAGTACAAGCGTTCGGCGGAAACCTCCGTCTCGAACCCCTCCAAGGATTGTTGTCTCCCCCTCTTTCCTCGGCATGGATTAGGCGTTTTTCATAGCGCGCTTCGCGTTCATGCGACGGCTCTGCAACAGCTTCTGTCGGAAAGCTTTTGTCTGTGACCTACGGGCAGGACTCCGACAGAAAATCCATTCCAGATGGACGGGCTGGACGGAAGAGTCGATTTCTGACTTGGCGCGCACCTAGTGGCTTCGCATTTATGGTCTCGCCCGGCCGCCAGCTAGGCGGTTACGCCGATTATGCAGACATCGGAGCCAAGGCCGCCTGTCAGGACGTTCGCAGCGGTCCCGCCGTGATCGTATCGTAGCCGACACCGCCATCGATGATGCCGTTCGCCGATGGGCCGGTGAGAGTATCGGCACCCCGAGGTTGGCGCGACCACGGTGATGCGGTTGTTCGGTCAAGCCGGCGGCGCAGACCGTCACTGCATTAGTCATCGAGGGCAAGGCGCGATCTCAGGTCGTCCGCGATGCCGTCGCGATTGGCATTGGCGGTTCCGCCGGGCTCTCGCCGATTGTCAGGATGAGCGCAGCTTTCCACTTAACGCAGTGGCGTCGATGTTGCTGATGGTGGTGCATCCGGACAAATCGTAGGTCACGGCCGCGTCCAGCCGCAGGGTGTCGATCGTGCCGGATTCCAGCGTGCGTGAATGGTTCTCGCCTGGCCGCCACCTGCGTGGTTTGCGACGATCACGAAGATGTCCGCCTCAAGCCCGCGGTCAGCACGTCCGCACCGGCCTCGCCTGTGATCGTATTGTAGCCGGCACCGCCATCGATTCCGGCGTTACCGCGTTGATCGCTACGGCGTCGGGCATCGCCCTGGCGGGGTCGGCCGGTGGCTTCGGTTCAGGGCGCCATGAGAAATTCAGGCGGACTTCAGCGTACGTCGTTAGCTAGCACTCAAGGTCCGCAGCTTTTTGAACAACGCCTCGACTGCATCCGCAAACGAAGACGAAGGCGCTTGCAGGCAATAATCGCGTATGAAGGCAAGCTGCGCGCTTAGCGGAAAGCCCTTTGGATTGAGGTCAATTCCCTCATCGACACCCGGTGGTCGCCCGATTACGATTCCACTCATATATCCCTGCATCCAGGCCAAGTACTGCCGCTGGGTCGGCGGTTTGTCCACCGCTTCCCTGGCGAACTCTCCGCAAGTCACCGCGCCGACACCAACTATTTTGACGGGGGATTGTGCGGCGGCGGGGTGGGCCGCGACAACCAGAACAATTAGCAGTCGGCAGACCGTCATGACTCCTCCCTAAACTTGAAAACACCAAGAGTCTCTATTGCGAACGATTTGCAACTAGCATAACGTCGCGGCCGAAAAAAGGTGCAGAAAATGGAATACATTTGGCATCGCTGGGCAGCGCCCGCCGTACTTTGCCTTGCGCTTGGTGGCACGGCGGAGGCTCAAGACAAGGCGCAGTACTGGCTTTTCCGGCCGACGCCAGAGGCGATGATGCGGGATATGACCACCGACCGGCCCGACCTCACCGAAAGCCCTTTTACCGTGGACGCGGGGCATATCAAGGTCGAAACCAATATCTTCGGGTACGCTCGTTCTCGCCCCGACCTCGACGGGGTATCTACCAGGTCATTCGAGTACGCCACCACGAATGTGCGAATTGGCCTGACGAATTTCGCGGAGCTCAACGTTGTTTTCGCTCCGCATGCAGTGGTGAAATCCCATTCGCCTGACCCGGTTCTGGGCGTGACACGCCAATCGGGCTCGGGAGGCGTCGACCTGCGTCTGAAAGTTAACCTGTGGGGAAACGACAGCTTTGAAAAGCCCGGGGCCACGGCGCTCGCAATCCTGCCCTTCGTAACCATTCCGACGGGCTGGGAAAACGGCATCAGCCCGCCCGGCGTCGAAGCGGGCCTAATTGTGCCCTTCTCGGTCAAGCTGACGGACAAATGGGGGCTCGGTGTCAGCGGCGGCTTTCATGTTGTGCGCGACGAAATCCTCGAACCCGGCGTGCGGCCGGGCACGCATACGGAGTGGTTCAGCTCAGCCTCTTTTGGGTATGAATGGACCGAGAAACTCGGCACCTATTATGAAGTAGCGGGACGCTTCAACACTGGTGACCCGCGCGGCGATATTGGCGTTCTTGGCACGGGCTTCACGTACAAGATCACGAAAAATGTTCAGCTCGATGCTGGCATTAACTTCGGCGTTACTCGTGCGGCCGACAGGGTCAACCCCTTCCTCGGGCTCTCAGCGCGCTTCTGAAATTAAATTCGAGGACCTTTTTTCGTTGCTCGCGTTTTCGTGAATCGAAAAACTATTTCCGGCGCTCTGTTTCTTGTATGATGGCCCAATGTTGTCATTGAAGCGCCGCGCATTTCTTGTGGGTCTCGCGTCAGGAGTCGCTGGCGCCGGTTTTCCAATCGCTTTTGCCGCGCCACCAAAAGTCACGGTGACCAAAGACCCCAACTGCGGATGTTGCACCGCGTGGGCCACGCACTTGCAGGAAAATGGATTTGAAGTAACGCTGATTGATAACCCGCAAATCAACCGCGTTAAGGCAAAGCTCGGCGTGCCATCCGCCCTCGCCTCATGTCACACCGCGGAAACCGAGGGTTATGTCATCGAAGGCCACGTTCCTGCGGATGCGATTCACCGTCTGCTGCGTGATCGGCCCAAAGTCAGAGGTCTTGCGGTGCCAGGCATGCCAACCGGATCGCCGGGGATGGAAGTCGAAGGCACGCCGCCCGAAACCTACAGCG
>CAZXJZ010000038.1:0-28723 GCA_964641065.1 uncultured Hyphomicrobiales bacterium
GTGATCGGCTCAGCGAGCCCGAGTTCAAGAAAAGCGGTCAAAATACAATCTTTCATGCAGCTCGAACGCCGGGTCCCGGAATAGGACGCGGACGCTTCGCGCGGGGTTCGGAGGACATCCCGCGTGTTCAGGGCTGCCGGATATGAGGAAAGTGTTGGCGGGCCGAAAGTCGCTGCACGAGGTGCAATCTGATTTTCGTTCACGCGGCCCGCTAGCGACTCAAAGGACTGAGTCGGCCTCGATGGGCGTTCATATGGACTGTCTGCGCGGCGGATTCAAGGCAAATAGCGCGAATAGTGAACACGCCATTGACGTTAGTTACGAATGAAACTATCGTATGGCGCCTAAACAAGAGCAGTAATTGCCCAAAATCAAGAACCGTCCACAGCCGGACGGCGTTCGCATCAGGGAGAATACGTGATGGCCGATATCGACACCGCGCCGCGCGTCCGGCGGCAAGCGTCCCCCGCAGCGGTTACCGACCGGATCCGCACCGAACCGTTGGTCGATGCCGCGGAGTACATGTCCGGCTTCGGTAATTCCTTCGAGACCGAGGCGCTGCCCGGCGCTTTGCCGATCGGGCGAAACTCGCCACAAAAGATCAATTACGGGCTCTATGCCGAGCAATTGTCCGGTTCGCCCTTCACCGCGCCGCAGGCGACCAACCAGCGCTCCTGGCTCTATCGCATCCGCCCGACCGTGCGCCATACCGGCCGCTTCAAGAAGATCGACCGCGGCCTTATGCGCACCGCGCCGGAGCGCGACGACACCGATCTGACCATCGGGCAATTGCGCTGGAGTCCGACGCCCATTCCCGAGGCCAAGCTCAATTTCGTCACCGGGCTGCGCACGATCACCGTGGCCGGCGATAGTGAGGCGATGAGCGGCATGGCAGCCCATGTGCTGGTCGTGACCGAGTCGATGCTGCGCGAGCATTTCTTCAACGCCGACGGCGAATTCCTGATCGTGGCGGAGCAGGGCAATCTCCGCTTCCGCACCGAGTTCGGTTTGATCGAGATCGCGCCGGGCGAAATCTGCGTCATCCCGCGCGGTGTGATTTTCCGCGTCGAACTGGTCGACGGTCCGGCGCGCGCCTATGTCTGCGAGAATTACGGCGGCGCGTTCACCTTGCCGGATCGCGGTCCGATCGGGGCCAATTGCCTTGCCAATCCGCGCGACTTCCTGACGCCGGTCGCCGCCTACGAGGATGTCGAGCAGCCGTGCACACTTTATGTGAAGTGGGGCGGTGAGCTGTTCGAAACCAAACTGCCGCATTCGCCGCTCGACGTGGTCGCGTGGCACGGCAATTACGCGCCGTACAAATACAATCTGCGATACTTCTCGCCGGTGGGCGCGGTGCTGTTCGATCATCCCGATCCGTCGATCTTCACAGTGATGACCTCGCCGTCGGAGACGCCCGGCACCGCCAATATCGACTTCGTGATTTTTCCGGAGCGCTGGGGCGTGGCCGAAAACACATTCCGGCCGCCCTGGTATCATCGCAACATCATGTCGGAATTCATGGGCCTAGTTTATGGTGTCTATGACGCGAAGCCGGAAGGTTTCGTGCCGGGCGGGTTCTCGCTGCACAACACCATGCTGCCGCACGGACCCGACGTCGATGCCTTCGAACATGCCAGCAATGTCGAACTCAAGCCGGTGAAACTCGCCAATACGCTCGCGTTCATGTTCGAGACCCGCTTCCGGCAACGCGTGACCAAATACGCGGCCGAGCATGAAACGCGGCAGAACGATTACATCGACTGCTGGAAGGGGCTAAAGAAGCACTTCGATCCAAATCGCCGAGAGCCGAAATAGGATTTGGTCAAGGCATGCCGGCTCAGAACATGTTTAGTTTTGTTGCCGGGAATATTGGCGATTGGCGCATCGAACGCATGGACGTGATTTGCGGTGACGGCCTTCCACCCGCGCGAAACTTGTCGATGCTTCGTGGTGACGTGGACGCAGAGGAGGGGACGGCTTGGGTGTTGCGCGGCGTCACCTCCAATCTGCGCTATACGACGGATGCCGAGCGCAGGAGCTTGGTAAGCCGGCAGGCCGGTCTGGGGCGAAGCGAGGCGCTATGCGCCGCGCTGATCCCGATCAACAAGACTGCGCGCTGGTGGCAGCTCGCGCAGGACGAGCGTCGCAGGATTTTCGAGGAGACTTCGCACCATATCCAGATAGGGAATCAATATCTGCCGGCGATCGCGCGACAATTGCATCATTGTCGCGACCTCGGGGAAGCGTTCGATTTCCTGACATGGTTTGAATATAGTGTGAGCGATGAAACAGCTTTCGACGAATTGGTCGAGAAGCTGCGAGCAACGGAAGAATGGCGTTACGTCGATCGCGAGGTCGACATTCGCCTGACGCGGGACGGAAAGGCTTAATGAAACTTGCATCCTTGAAGAGCGGCCGCGATGGCCGCCTGGTCGTTGTGTCGCGCGATCTGTCGCGCTGTGCCGATGCGTCTGCCATTGCGCCCACGCTGCAGGTCGCGCTCGATGACTGGGATTCCGTGGTCCCGCGTCTGACCGAAATGACGGACTCGCTTGAGGCGAACCGGATCGCACATATGCCGTTCGACCCGGCGAAAGCGGCGTCGCCCTTGCCGCGCGCCTATCAGTGGCTGGACGGCTCCGCCTATGTGAACCATGTGGCACTGGTGCGCCAGGCACGCGGCGCAGAGGTGCCGGAATCGTTCTGGACCGATCCGCTGATGTATCAGGGCATTTCCGATGTGGTGATGGCACCGCGCGATCCGATCCAGCTGGCGGATGAGGCCTATGGTGCGGATATCGAGGCGGAGGTTGTCGTCATTCTGGGCGACGTGCCGATGGGCGCAACCCGCGAACAAGCGGCCAAGGCCATCCGGCTGATCATGCTGGTCAACGACGTGACGCTGCGCAACATCGTGCCGCAGGAACTGCCCAAGGGCTTCGGCTTCCTGCAATCGAAGCCGCCGTCGGCCTTTACGCCGGTCGCAGTCACGCCGGACGAGCTGGGCAAGGCCTGGGACGGTGCCAAGGTCGATCTGCCACTGTTGAGTTTCATCAACGGCAAGCCGTTCGGCAAGCCGATGTGCTCGGTCGACATGACGTTCGATTTTCCGACGCTGATCGCGCACGCGGCAAGGACAAGGCCGCTCGGCGCCGGCACGATCCTCGGCGCCGGTACGGTGTCCAACCGCGATGCGTCGGGTGGACCGGGCAAGCCGATCTCCGAAGGCGGCCTCGGCTATTCCTGCATTGCGGAAATCCGCACCGTCGAGACGATCCTGCACGGCAAGCCGTCGACGCCATTCCTCAAGTTCGGCGACACCGCGCGTATCGAAATGAACGACAAGGACGGTCGCTCGATCTTCGGCGCGATCGAGCAGGAAGTGGTGCGCTACACGCCTCCGAAATAACGACAGGCCGCGATCCGAGCGGCGGACAGGGTGGACCATGGCCAAGGGCTTTGCTTCGACCGCCGATACGGCGGAAAAGACGATTTCGTTCGATGAGATCGGGCGTGATCTCTATGCCTTCACCGCGGAAGGCGATCCGAATTCCGGGATCATCGTCGGCGACGACAGCGTCATGGTGGTTGACGCGCAGGCGACGCCGGTGATGGCGCTGGAGGTGATCGAGCGGGTGCGCAAGGTTACCGACAAGCCGATCAAATACGTTTTGCTCAGCCACTATCATGCGGTGCGCGTGCTTGGCGCGTCGGCGTATGTAGATGCGGAGATTTTGGCATCCGACGCGACGCGTGAACTGATCGTCGAACGCGGACAGCAGGACAAGGATTCCGAGATCGGCCGTTTCCCGCGGCTGTTTCGCGCCGTGGAATCCATCGAAGGTCTGACCTGGCCGACCATTACTTTCCCGCAGCAGATGTCGGTGTGGCTCGGCAAGCGCGAAGTGCGCATCATGCATATCGGACGCGGGCATACGGCGGGCGACGTGATCGCCTGGGTTCCGGACGCCAATGTCGTGTTCTCCGGCGATCTCGTCGAATATCATTCGGCCTGTTATTGCGGCGACGCACATCTGGCCGACTGGCCGAACACGCTCGACCGCCTCAGCGCCTTCAAGGCCAATGCGCTCGTGCCCGGCCGTGGAGCGGCGCTTGCGACGCCGGACAAGGTGCAGGCCGGGATCGAAGGCACGCGCGACTTCCTCGCGACACTCTACGGCTCGGCGCAGAACAGCGTCGCGAAGGGGCTGTCGCTGAAAGACGCGTTTGCGGCTGCGCGCGAAGCCATGGATCCGAAATTCTCGAGCTACGCGATCTACGAGCATTGCATGCCGTTCAATGTGGCGCGCGCTTACGATGAGGCGAAGGGCATCGGACATCCGGTGATCTGGACTGCCGAACGCGATCGCGAGATGTGGTCGGCGCTGCAGGGATAGCGGAAAGCAGGGAGCTCCGCGGTGGCAAACGAACGGAAGTCGCTGTTTCACTTCGGTTACCGGCGGTCGCCGGATCAGGATGCGGCAAAGCCCGCGCGCCACACGGTCGTCATCGTCGGCGCCGGCCCGGTCGGCCTGTCGATGGCGATCGATCTGGCGCAGCGCGGGGTACCCTCGGTGCTGCTCGACGACGCCGACCGCATCGGCGAGGGGTCGCGCGGGCTCTGCTATTCAAAGCGCACGCTGGAAATACTGGATCGCCTTGGTGTCGGCGAGAAGCTGGTCGAGATGGGCGTGACCTGGAAGCTCGGCCGGGTCTATCTCAGCGACCGGCCGGTCTATGCTTTCGACCTGCTGCCCGAGGACGGCCACAAGATGCCGGCCTTCATCAACCTTCAGCAATTCTATCTCGAGAAGGCGCTGGTCGACCGCGTGCAGGACTTGCCGCAGATCGATCTGCGATGGCGCAACCGCGTCACCGGCATCGAGAAGCGCAACGATGGCGTCACGGTCACGATCGAAACTCCGGATGGTCCATATCGGCTCGACGCAGCCTGGGTGATCGCGGCGGACGGCGCGCGCTCGACCATGCGCGATCTCATGGGCCTGGAATTCAAGGGGCATACCTTTGAGGAGAAATTCCTGATCGCCGATCTACGCATGCCGGCGGATGATATCCCCACCGAGCGGCGCTTCTGGTTCGATCCACCGTTTCATTCCGGCCAGTCGGCGCTGATGCACCGGCAACCCGATGAATCGTGGCGGGTGGACCTGCAACTTGGGCCCGATGCCGATATCGAGCACGAACTGAAGCCGGAGAACTATACGCCTCGCATCCGCAAGATGCTGGGCGATCGCGATTTTCATGTCGACTGGGTGTCGATCTACCGCTTCAATTGCCGCCGAATCGATCGCTTCGTGCATGGACGCGTGGTGTTTGTCGGCGACGCTGCGCATCAGGTCTCGCCATTCGGGGCGAGGGGCGCCAATTCGGGTGTCGAGGACGCGGAAAACCTCGCGTGGAAGCTCGTCGCCGTGCTCCGCGGTGACGCCGGCGAGGCGCTGATCGCGAGCTACGACCACGAGCGCATGCAGGCGGCCGACGAGAATATCGGTCACTCCACGCGGTCGACCGACTTCATCGCGCCGCGTTCACCGGCCGAGCGAACGCTGCGCAATGCCGTGCTGTCGCTTGCGCCGCATGCAGACTTCGCCCGGCGCATGGTCAATTCCGGGCGGCTGTCGGTGGCGAGCATCTACGACACGCCGCTGTCGACTCCCGATGAGGACACCTTCATGGGAGCAGCCCAACTCGGCGGCCCGGCTGTCGACGCGCCGATGATGGCGGCGGACAAGTCCGCTTGTCACCTGGTGGAGAAACTATCCGATGGTTTCGAATTGCTCTATGTCGCGAACGGGACTGAACCGGCTGTGCCCGACGGCATCAAGCTCACCGTGATCGGCCGCGACCTGATCGACGCGCGCGGCGATTTTGCCAATCGCTTCGACGCGCAGCCGGGCTCGGGTTATCTGCTGCGGCCGGACCAGCACATCTGCGCCCGCTGGCGCGCGCCGACGACGGAAAAGGTTGCGGCCGCGCGCGAACGCGCGCTCGCTCTTTAGGCAGGCTTCGCGTGATCTTTTCCCGACACCTGTCCCCGGTTTTTTGGGATCAGGTCGGCATGCGCATCGACGACAGCATCTCGGTGCAGGCGTTCACGCAATGCTGACAGACCTTAGCGCAGACCTCACAATGCTTGTGCATATCAACGTGGCGCTGGCACTCGGTCGCGCAGGCGCGGGCGAAGGCAATGCAGGTGGTGAGCTGCGCTTCGAGAAGTTGCCGATGGCCAACCTTGTTGGCGCGGGACAGAATGCTGCCGGTCGCAGCGCAAACAGCAGCGCAGTCCTGGTTGAGCCGGATGCATGTGATGAGCCGCTCGACATGCCTCTCGGCAAGGCACGCATCTGCGCAGGCCGTAGAGGTCTCCACGCAATCGAAACATGCGTCTATGCATGTGCTGAGGGCATCGGCATGGCTCGGTTGCTCAGGATGCGAGCGGAACATCGATCTGACGGCAACGGCGGACATGGGAACCTTCCTTTTGAGCGCGCGTGCCATACAACCCGCATTACCGGACTATGTTCCGCCGCAGGTAAAGTTCCGACGTTCGTCGCTCTGAATAAATTGGTTCCGCTCAAAACTGGTTGCACCCAGCAGTCCGGCCGACCCACGGAGTTTCTGCGATGCCACTGATGACCCAATCGCGATTCAAGGATCCGGATCAGGCCTTCGTGACCCTGGTCGAAGCGAGGCGCGGCCTGTCCGAATCCGAGGCGTCGGAACTGGATGCGAAGCTGGTCCTCATACTCGCCAATCACATTGGCGATATCGACATTCTGCGTGAGGCGATTGCGTTTGCGAAGCAGACCATGCCCGCGGCATGACCGGTCGCGCACTCAGCCGTCAATCCTGCGATTTGTTTTTGATGTTGTCGAGTACCGCGCTCACCCGCGCAACCGGGTCGGATGAATTCATATCGAGGATCTGACGCACTTTTTCGGCGAGCGCTTCGGAGGTGAAGGGCTTGGTCAGGAGCTCGACATCGGCATCGAGCCGGCCGTGATGGATGATGGCATTGCGGGTATAGCCGGTGGTGAACAGCACCTTGAGGTCCGGTCGCCTGCGTCGCGCTTCATCGGCAAGTTGCCGTCCGTTCATGCCGCCGGGCAGCACCACGTCCGTAAACAGCAGTTTCACGTCGGGATTGGCATCGAGCAGCCGCAGGCCGCTTGCCCCTTCATGGGCCGCGATGACGTGATAGCCTTCGTCACGCAGCACTTCGCTCGAGAAACGGTTGACCTCTTCGTCATCCTCGACGAGCAGGATCTGTTCCGGACGCTGTACTGAAGCCGAGCTATCGCGCGCGGGCTCGCTCGGCTCCCACGGTTCGATTCCGGCTTCGTCCACGAGCCGCGGCAGATAGATCTTGATCGACGTGCCTTCGCCGGTCTCGCTGTAAATCTTGATATGTCCGCGGGATTGCTTCACGAAGCCATAGACCATGCTCAGTCCAAGACCGGTCCCGGCGCCCATCGGCTTGGTCGTGAAGAATGGCTCGAAGGCGCGGTCGACCACGTCCTTGGTCATGCCGGCTCCGGTGTCGCTGACCGCGACCAGTACATATTGGCCCGACGACATATCCGCAGCGTTGGCGGCGACATAGGCGTCGTCGAGATAGGTGTTGGCGGTCTCGATGGTGAGGCGTCCGCCCTCCGGCATGGCGTCGCGGGCATTCACGGCGAGGTTCAGGAGCGCGTTTTCGAGCTGGTTCGGATCGACCGCGGTCTTCCACAGGCCACCGGCAAGGACGGTCTCGACCGTGATGGTCTCGCCGATGGTTCGCCGCAGCAATTCCGACATGCCCTGGACGAGGCGGTTCACGTCGACCAGTTTTTCCTCCAGCGGATGCTGCCGTGAAAAGGCGAGCAGGCGCTGCACGAGACTCGCGGCGCGTTCCGAGGCCTGACGGGCCGAATGCAGCGAGCGCCGTAGCCGGTCGTCACCCTCCGGCACCCGGCGCAGGGCGAGGTCGACATTCCCCAGGATCGCGGTGAGCAGATTGTTGAAGTCGTGCGCGACGCCGCCGGTGAGGCGGCCGACGGCCTCCATCTTCAGCGCCTGCTGGAGCGCGAGTTCGGTGCGTTCGCGCCGCGCGACCTCCTGTTGCAGTTGTGCATGCGCGATTGCTTCGCGCCGCGTGCGTCTCAGGGCGACGAAGCCGAGACCGATCATGGCAATCGTGGCGGGCAACCCGAAGATCAGGTGGCTGCCCATGTTGGTGAGCCATTCGCGAATCACCACGTCGCTTTCGATCCCTGACACGACGTAAATGTTGTAACGCGGCATCTTGCGATACGCGAACAGCCGCGTATGGCCGTCGAAAGACGACGTGCCGGTGATGAAGCCTTCGTCGGGATGCTCCCTGATGCTCCTCATCACCGTCGAGTCCGGCGAAAGCTTTTCAAGCCGCTGCGACAGGTCCGGGTAGCGCGCCAGGATCGCGCCGTCATCGCGGATGAGAGCGAATACGCCGGGCGGCGGCAGCTTCGCATAAAAATTGATGAAATATTCCGGAGCGATTGAGACCGTCGTCACGCCGCCGAAACTGCCGTTCGGTCCGCTGACCGGGCGGCTCAGGGTGAAGAATGTGGTGTCGGCTGCGCGCGCCTTCAGCACCTCGCTGACGAAAACGCCGGCTTTCGCATTCTCCTTGTGGATCCGGAAATAATCCCGATCGGACAGGTCGATCTTGGGCATCGGGTAGATCGTGCCCGAGACCAGCGGCGCGCCGGACGCTGAAATGATCCACAGGTCGCGCAATTGCGGCAGGGCGTCGGTGATCGATTTCAGGCGCGCGTTGAACTCGGGCTCGCGTGACCGAATGTCCGCCTCGGTCGTCCCAGCGGTCAGTTCGTCAAGATAGCGGGCGCTGAGTTCGAAGGTGTCGAATACCTTCAGGGCGTGCTCGTAGATCGTGTTGAGGTTACGCTGAACGCGATCGCGGGCTTCCGCGAGATGTTGATGATAGGAAATCCAGGCCGCGAACAGGAAGATGGCGACCGGCAGGATGATCGAGGCGGCCACCAGAAGCCGCAGCGGCCGGAGCGTCGAAGCCAGGTCTTTCTTCGCTGTCTGATGTTCCCGCGCGGCGCTTGCTTTTGACTGTGGAACTTCGATCATCGGAACCGGAAAAGGAGGGCGGGGTAACGCCGATCCTATCGCCGGTACACGTTGTTTCCAAGCGCAACGGCGCCGCGTCTCGATCTATCTATGCTTCGGGAACTTTTTGCAGGTCGTGCGTTCAGCGCCTGCATACGATTGCGACGAAGTCGTCGCACCCGTTGCGTCCGCAAGAGCCGCTGGCGCGCACAGCGCCGGTGATCTCCTCGCGCTCGATCCTCCGAAAGGAGGCCGCGCCGGAAAACCGCTTCGACTGGCAATACGCCGCCGCCGCCGCCGCGCCGCAGGGTGCGCCCTGCGCCAGGCAACGATCCACTCCGTAACCATCGGGACTGTTGGCGATGATGAAGGTCCGCTTCTCCGCCGATGCCTGGCCAAGGTGTGCCGGCAGGATTACAGCGGCAAGGGAAAGTGCCAGCAGGAATCGCATTGAATCGCTCGTACCGTCCGCAGTTTGTTGCAAATTGCGCCTTAATTCCTAAGGTTCTGTTAACCGTGATTTGTTTCCTGCTATCCTCTTGACGGGACGGTGATTTTCCCACATTTTCCGGCCATGACCGCCCGCAACGCAATTTTCGGCATTTGCCGGGAGATTATTCGCTAGCGCCCGAACGCTGGCTGCGGCTGTCTTTTATCCATCGCGATGAACAGAACGCCCGGGCCAGCAGGGCCTGAGGACTTATTGACGATGGAGCTCAAGCTCTACGATACGCTGTCGCGCGAGAAGCGGGAGTTTTGGCCGCTCGATCCGAGCAATGTCCGCATGTATGTGTGCGGGCCGACGGTCTATGACTTCGCCCATATCGGCAATGCGCGGCCGGTAATCGTTTTCGACGTGCTGTACCGGTTGCTGCGGCACATCTATGGCGCCGGTCACGTCAAATACGTCCGCAACATCACCGACGTCGACGACAAGATCAACGCGCGGGCGGCCGAGCGGGGCATCTCGATCCGCGATCTCACCGAAACCACTTACGCCAATTTCAAGGCCGATGTGGCCGCGCTTGGCTGCCTGCCGCCCGGTACCGAGCCGCGCGCGACCGAACATATCGCCGAGATGAAGACGCTGATCGAGCGGCTGGTCGCGTCGGGTCATGCCTATGTGGCCGAGGAGCATGTGCTGTTCTCGGTGCCGTCGATGCCAGATTACGGCAAGCTCTCGAAGCGTCCGCTCGATGAGATGATCGCGGGCGCCCGTGTCGATGTCGCCCCGTACAAACGGCACGATCAGGACTTCGTGTTGTGGAAGCCCTCGAAGGAGAGTGAGCCGGGATGGCCGTCGCCTTGCGGCATATCAACGCCCGGACGCCCCGGCTGGCATATCGAATGCTCGGCGATGTCGTGGAAGCATCTTGGCGAGACGTTCGACATCCATGGCGGTGGCATCGACCTGGTGTTCCCGCACCACGAGAACGAGATCGCCCAATCGCGCTGCGCGTTTCATACCGGCGTGATGGCGAACGTGTGGATGCATAACGGCTTCCTGCAGGTCGAAGGCGAGAAAATGTCGAAGAGCCTCGGCAATTTCGTCACCATCCGCGAGGTGCTGCAGGATTGGCCCGGCGATGTGGTGCGATTGGCGATGCTTGCCACGCAGTATCGCCAGCCGATCAATTGGACGGTGAAGGGACTGCAGGAGGCCGAAAAAGCTTTGTCGGGCTTCTTCGATGCCGCGACCAGCGAGGCCGGCGCGCGGCCGGCTCCGGGCGTCCTTGACGCGTTGCTCGACGACCTCAACACGCCGAAGGCGATCGCCGAAATGCATGCGCTGAAGCACGCCGGCGGTCGCAAGGCGCTGGCCGGGACGCTCGCATTTTTCGGCTTCCGCGAGACGGATTTGGAGGCATGGCAGCGTGAGCACGCGCCTGCGCCTGCCATCGCCTCTGCGGATATCGAGCGCTATATATCGGCTCGCAATGCCGCCCGCGCTGCGAAGAACTGGGCGGAGTCCGACCGGATCCGCGACGAGCTTGCCGCTATGGGCATCAAGCTCACAGATTCCAAAGAGGGCACCACCTGGGAGGTCGCGCGCTGATGGCACCGGCCGACCAGAATCTCGCGCTGCGTCCCATGCTGCCGGCGGATATCCCGCTACTGGCCGAGATTTTTCGCGCCAGTGTCGAGGAGATCGCGGTCGA
Organism: uncultured Hyphomicrobiales bacterium; assembly: GCA_964641065.1. Classification (GTDB taxonomy): domain Bacteria; phylum Pseudomonadota; class Alphaproteobacteria; order Rhizobiales; family Xanthobacteraceae; genus Pseudorhodoplanes. Next base: position 11,283 of record CAZXJZ010000038.1, read on the forward strand.
GGATTATTCGGATTCGCAGATTGAGGCCTGGCTCGAAGCCGCCGACGATGAGGCCGCGTTTGGCAAGCGGCTGACGGACCAGCTCACGCTGCTGGCAACGATGGATGGCGCGCCGGTTGGCTTTGCGTCACTCAAGGGTGCCGACGTCATCGACATGCTCTACGTGCATCCGGCTGCGGCGGGGCAGGGTGCCGCGACGATGCTGGTCCAGGCGCTCGAGAAGCTCGCAGCTGCCCGCGGTGCGAAAAAGCTGACGGTGGAAGCCAGCGACACCGCGCATGATTTCTTCAGCCGGCGCGGCTATGCCGCGAAAAGCCGCAACACCGTGTTGCGCGGCGACGAATGGCTCGCCAACACCACCATGGAAAAATCGCTTGGCGGCGATCATGCCGCCGCGGAGACATTGCAATGAACCTTCAGAAGCATCATTTCGTCGTCGGCATCATCGCCGTTCTCGTCGCCATAGCGCTCGCCTCGAACTACTACCTGTGGTGAGGCGATGACGCGTCCCGACACTCCGTTTCCGCGTCACTGGCTCTATTACATTGCGCTTAAGATCGTGCTGATCGTGGCTGCGGTGGCGCTTGCGCTGAAGCTTTACGGTCTCTGGTAACGCCGGGGCTGGATCAAGGATCAAACCATGGCGCGCGAACGCCTCTATCTCTTCGACACCACGCTGCGTGATGGCGCGCAGACCAACGGCGTCGACTTCACGCTCGACGACAAGGTTGCGATCGCGCAGATGATCGACGGGCTGGGTCTCGACTATGTCGAAGGGGGTTATCCCGGCGCCAATCCGACCGACACTGAGCTGTTCGCGACCGATCGCGGCCTGAATACCACTTTCACGGCGTTCGGTATGACGCGCCGCCCGGGCCGTTCGGCGTCCAACGATCCGGGCGTCGCGGCGCTGCTCGATGCGAAGGCCGACGCGATCTGCTTCGTTGCAAAGTCGTGGGACTATCACGTCCGGGTGGCCCTCGAGACCACCAATGAGGAGAACCTCGCCTCCATCCGTGACAGCGTGACGGCAGCGAAAGCCAGGGGCCGCGAAGTCCTGGTCGATTGCGAGCATTTTTTCGACGGCTACAAGGCCAATCCCGATTACGCCCTGTCCTGCGCCAAGGCCGCCTACGATGCAGGTGCACGATGGGTGGTTTTGTGCGACACCAATGGCGGCACGCTGCCGCATGAAGTGGAAGAGATCGTCGGCGCGGTGGTCAAGGTCATTCCCGGCGACCATGTCGGCATCCATGCGCATAACGACACCGAACATGCGGTGGCCAATTCGCTCGCAGCGGTGCGTGCCGGTGCGCGCCAGATCCAGGGGACGCTGAACGGCATCGGCGAGCGCTGCGGCAACGCCAATCTGGTCTCGATCATCCCGACGCTGAAGCTCAAGAAGGACTTCGCCGAGAAGTTCGATATCAATGTTTCGGACGATCAGCTGAAGGCGCTGGCACCGGCCTCGCGCAAGCTCGACGAGATGCTGAACCGTCCGCCGAACCGCCATGCGCCTTATGTCGGCGACTCCGCGTTTGCGACCAAAGCCGGCATTCATGCCTCTGCGCTTCTGAAGGAGCCTCAGACCTACGAGCATGTGCCGCCAGAATCGGTCGGCAACCGCCGCCGTGTGCTCGTTTCCGACCAGGGCGGACGCTCCAACCTGCTGGCCGAGCTGGAGCGGATCGGGATGGTCGTCGACCGGAACGACCCGCGCATTGCGCGCCTCCTTGACGAGGTCAAGGAGCGCGAGGCGCATGGCTATGCGTATGAGGGCGCCGACGCCTCCTTCGAATTGCTGGCACGGCGTGTGCTCGGCACGGTGCCAGATTATTTCGACGTTGAGCAGTTCGATGTGAATGTCGAGCAGCGCTACAACGCGGTCGGCAAGCGCGTCACCGTGGCCATGGCGGTGGTGAAAGTGAAGATCGACGGCCAGACGCTGATTTCGGCGGGTGAGGGCAACGGACCGGTCAACGCGCTGGACGTCGCACTGCGCAAGGACCTCGGCAAGTATCAGAAACATATCGACGGGCTGAAGCTCATCGACTATCGCGTCCGCATCCTCAATGCCGGTACGGAAGCCGTGACCCGCGTGTTGATCGAAAGCGAAGACGAGGCGGGCGAGCGCTGGACCACGGTCGGGGTGTCGCCAAATATCATCGATGCTTCGTTCCAGGCGCTGATGGATTCGATCGTCTACAAGCTGGTGCGTTCGGGCGCGAAAGCGTGAGTGGAATCCCTCGCACTCAGGTGCCATCGTAGCGACGGTCTTGGAGGACAACGGGCCGGCTTTGGCCGGGCATCCTTCGAGACTCGCGCCACTTGGGCGTCAGGATGACGGATCGGGGAGCCGCCGAGTCGCCATGATCGACCATGTCTCCATTCCGGTTTCCAATCTTGCAGTCGCTGCCCGGTTCTACGAGACCGTCTTGGCCACGCTCGGCTACGCAAGGCTCGAGACACGGCCGGCAACCGTCGCCTTCGGCAAGCGCTATTCCGAATTCTGGATCAATCACCGGGCCGACATTCAGCCGCGACCCGACAATAGTGGCGTGCATGTCGCGCTCCGCGCAGCGAGCCGCGAGATGGTCGATGCGTTTCACGCCGCGGCGCTTGCCGCCGGCGGCGCCTCCGACGGTGTACCCGGTCCTCGTCCGCAACACGGCGACGGCTATTATGCGGCCTATATCCGGGATCCGGATGGAAACCGGGTGGAAGCGGTGACGTTCCTGAGGTAGCTTCCGGCTGTAGGTCGCGCGCGGGACGGGCGACGTTGCCAGTACCCCTTGCGTCGGAATTATTCGAGGATGTAGCTACAATGGCCGCATTTGGCGCGGCGCCGCCGCGGGTCAGATGCTTTTCCAGTCCCAAGTCTTCATCCTGATCTTCCTGCCGGCCGCGCTTGCCCTCTATTACGCGGTCTCGGGATCGGCCGCGGCCCGACAATGGGTGCTGATCGGTGCGTCGCTGTTCTTTTATGGATGGTGGGACGCGCGTTTCGTTCCGCTCCTCGTCGGTCAGGTCACCGTAACCTGGTTGCTCGCGCTGCTCCACGAACGTGTTGCTGCGCGCTGGCCGCTGGTGCTCGGCGTGGTGATCAATCTCGCATCGCTGGCGACGTTCAAGTATGCCGAATTCCTGGTTCTGAATTTCGAGGCGGTAACGGGTCTCACGCTGTCGCGAACGGAAATCGTGCTGCCGATCGGCATCAGCTTTTTTTCTTTCCAGCTCGTCTCGTATCTTGTCGACCGCATGCGCGGCGATGCGCCGATCTATCCCTACCGGCCGTTTGCACTGTTCGTCATGGTGTTCCCGCATTTGATCGCGGGTCCGATCGTGCGCCACAACGAGCTGATCCCGCAATTCGCGCTCGATCCGCGCCGCGCCGGCCTGGCGCAACGTTTCGGCATCGGCTTTGTGATCTTTACTGTGGGCTTCGCCAAGAAGGTGCTTCTCGCCGACAAGCTGGCGCCGATTGTCGATCCATTGTTCGTGCGCGCCGGTCAGAAGCCTTTGACATTCGTGGAAGGATGGAACGCGGCGCTAGCATTCACCTTCCAGCTTTTTCTCGATTTTTCAGCCTATACCGAAATGGCAATTGGCATCGCGCTGATGTTCGGGTTGATCCTGCCGGAAAATTTCCGGCGGCCGTATCTGGCAACCAGCATTCGCGATTTCTGGCGTCGCTGGCACATCTCGCTGTCTAATTTCCTGCGCGATTATCTCTACATTCCGCTCGGCGGCAGCCGCTCGGGAGAGGCCCGCTTTCTGCTCGCGACTTTGGTCACCATGTTTCTTTGTGGCCTGTGGCACGGCGCCGGATGGAATTTCGTCATCTGGGGCTTGTGGCACGGGGTCGGATTGATCACGTGTCACACGTGGCAGAAGCTCGGGCGGCCGATGCCGACTTTGCTCGGCTGGGCCGTCACGATGATGTTCGTGATCGTCGGCTGGGTTATCTTCCGGGCACTTGATTTCGACACCGCCCGCAATGTGCTGACGGCGATGGCCAGCCCGACTGCAATCGGCGGGAGCTTTGCAGGTGGAGCACTGATCGTCGCCTCGGCGCTCGTATCCGCGCTTGTTCCGTCGGCGTATGAGATCAAAGATCGACTAGAGGCCATGACTCCGCGGCCCTGGTTCGCCGCTGCGGCTGCGAGCCTCTCAATTCACTGCATTCTTGAAGTCGGTCGCGGCGCGCCGGTCAATTTCATATATTTCCAGTTCTGAGACCGCATATGCAGGAAGCAAGTCGGCAGGAACAGGAACTGGAACAAGCACAACAGGCGCGGTCATGGCGTCGTTTCGCCATGACATATGTGGGCGTCTTCGCCGGTGGTCTCGGCGCTATTTATTTATTCATCGCGCTGCTCGATCCCTATCACGCGGTCCCATTTTCGCTCCCGATGGAGCGGCCGATCGTCAGCATCAGCCAGCGCTACATGTATCCGCAAATCGTGCGCAGCGGCCGCTTCGACGGCGTCGTGGTCGGGAGTTCGACCGCACGCCTCATCGATCCGGAGATACTCAATCCGGGATTCAGGCGGCGCTTCGCCAATCTCTCCATGGATTCGATGACGGCCTGGGAGCAGCAGCAATTGGTGTCGCTGTTTCTGCGCGAGGTTGGCGCACCGAAGGCCCTGATTGTCGGCCTCGACGGCGTCTGGTGCGACCCAAACGCAGATCGCAGACGTATCACGCCGGCTGGGTTTCCGGATTGGCTCTACGACGCCAATCGTTGGAACGACCTGCTCTATATTCTCAATTCTGCGACGCTCGAAATCGCTTTCAGGCTTGCTGGCAACAAGCTCGGGCTGTATCGCGAACGTCTGCGAAGTGACGGTTTTGGCGTATTCGTGCCGCCGGAGGACGAATACGACTTCGAGCGCGCGCAGGGCCATATCTGGTCGAGGGGGCGGCACGCGAAAGTGCCGCGGCAGCCTCCCGTCGTGCTTTCGGACGCGGAACGGGAGGAGTTGCGCTTTCCGGCCCTGGACTATCTCGAAACCATGCTGGCCTCGCTTCCGCGCGACACCGAGGTGGTGCTCGCGTTCATGCCGGTCCATGTTGCCGCCCAGCCCGCGCCGGGAACACGTGCCGCCGCGAACGAGGCGGAATGCAAGGCCCGCATCGCCGCGATCGGAGCGTCACATAACGCGACCGTGGTCGACTGGCGCATTCCCTCGTCGATTACGACCGAGGACAGAAATTATTGGGACAATCTGCATTACCGGCTTCCGATCGCGCACCGCATTGCGGGCGATCTTGCGGGGCCTGTCCGGCAGGGGCAGCCCGCGACAGACGGCACCTATCGCGTTCTGGTCGGGCCCCGGCGCTAGCGGCTACATCCGTTCCGCCGCGCCGGATTCCATCAGCTTCTCGGCCTCTGCGATCGGGCGCGCAGCCTCCTGAAGCTTGGGGAGAATATCCTCCACGCGATCGGCGACCAGCAGACTGACCGACAGGCCGCTGCGGATGAACGCCAAAGCGCGCATATGGTCGAGCAGCGCGCAGAGCGGATCCCAGAAGCCGCCGATATTGGCGGCCAGGATAGGCTTCTTGTGGCGGCCGAGCTGGGCCCAGGTGAGCTGTTCGACCAGTTCCTCCAGCGTGCCGATGCCGCCGGGAAGGGCGACAAACGCGTCCGACCGCTCGAACATGATGCGCTTGCGCTCGTGCATGTCGCGGGTGACGATGAGCTCCTGCGCGTCCGTGAAAGGCCGCTCCTTGCTGGACAGGAACTCCGGGATGATTCCGGTGACCCGGCCGCCGCGGGCGAGCGTGGAGGCCGCGACCGCGCCCATCAGTCCGACCGACCCGCCGCCATAGACGAGGCCGATGTCGTTCTCGGCCAGGATGGCACCGAAGGCATGCGCTGCCTTGACGAAATGCGGATCGGTGCCGGGGCCGGAGCCGCAATAGACGCAGATATTACGAATCGTGCTCATGCATTCCCTTGTGGCATAGGGCGGAAAAGGCTGGTGGGGTGGGTATATCGCGGTTGATGTACAGGTCCAATGCGCCTATTCCAAGGATGCTAACAAACGGGCCGCAAGACCCTATATCCGTGGGGTAAACCCGCTCACGATCAGGCGCTTCCCCTTTCGCTGATGACCGACATCTCCGCCCCCACCGGCGAGGCCCCGAGGCCGCAAGTCACTGCGCAAAAGGGGCTGCTCCGGACGCTTCTGGCACTCTGGCCCTATATCTGGCCGGGCGACCGGACCGACCTGAAAATCCGGGTCGGCTGGGCGATGGTGCTTTTGCTGGTCGCTAAGCTGGCCACCGTTACCGTGCCCTTCACCTTCAAATGGGCGACCGATGCGCTGGCCGGCAGTCCGAGCGCTCCGGTCGCGTCGTCATCCTGGCTCACCTGGGTGCTGGCGGCTCCGATCGCGATGACCGTCGCCTATGGCGGCATGCGGATCCTGATGGCGGTGCTGACCCAGATGCGCGACGGCGTGTTCGCCAAGGTCGCGATGCATGCGGTGCGACGGCTCGCCGACCTGACCTTCCAGCACATGCACCAGTTGTCCTTGCGCTTCCATCTGGAGCGCAAGACCGGCGGCCTGACCCGGGTGCTGGAGCGGGGACGGAACGGCATCGAGACCATCGTGCGGATGGTCATCCTGCAACTGATCCCGACCATCCTCGAAGTGGCGCTGATCGTCGGCGTGCTGTTCTGGCAGTTCGACTGGCGATACGTCGCCGTGATCCTCGTGACCGTCGTCGCCTACATGGTCTACACCTATTATGCGACGGAGTGGCGGATCGCGATCCGCAAGCGGATGAACGAGAGCGATACCGAAGCCAATACCAAGGCGATCGACTCGCTCTTGAATTACGAGACCGTCAAATATTTCACCGCCGAGGAGCGCGAGGCGCAGCGCTACGACCGCTCGATGGAGCGCTACGAGAAGGCGAGCGTTCAGACCTACACATCGCTCGCCGTACTCAATGCCGGGCAAGCCGCGATCTTCACCGTGGGTCTTGGCGCCGTGATGGTGATGTGCGCACGCGGCATCCAGGCCGGCACCAATACCGTCGGCGACTTCGTCATGGTCAACGCCATGATGATTCAGCTCTATCAGCCGCTGAACTTCATGGGCATGGTCTATCGCGAGATCAAGCAGGCGGTCACCGACATCGAGACCATGTTCCACATCCTGTCGCGCGATCCCGAGATCAAGGACAAGCCCGGCGCGCCTGCGCTGCATGTCCGCGAGGGCGCGATCCGCTTCGACAATGTCAGCTTCGCCTATGAGGCGTCGCGGCCGATCCTGAAGGGTATCAGCTTCGACGTGCCGGCAGGCCGCACGGTTGCGATCGTAGGGCCGTCCGGTGCCGGCAAGTCGACGATTTCGCGGCTCCTGTTCCGCTTCTATGACGTGACCGGTGGCCGCATCCTGATCGACGGACAGGACATTCGTGACGTGACGCAGGTGTCGGTCCGCGCTGCCATCGGCATGGTCCCGCAGGATACGGTCCTGTTCAACGACACGTTGCGCTACAATATCCGCTACGGCCGCTGGGAGGCGACCGACGCGGAGGTCGAGGAAGCGGCGCGGCTCGCACAGATTGACGGTTTCATCCGTCTGAGTCCGAAGGGCTATGAGACGGAGGTCGGTGAGCGTGGCCTGAAGCTGTCGGGCGGCGAGAAGCAACGCGTCGCCATCGCGCGGACGATCCTGAAAGCCCCTCCCATCCTCGTACTGGATGAGGCGACGTCGGCACTGGACAGCCATACCGAGAAAGAAATTCAGGATGCGCTCGAGCGGGTGTCGAAGAACCGCAGCACGCTTGTCATCGCGCATCGCCTTTCGACGATCGTGAATTCGGACGAAATCATCGTGCTTGATGCTGGCCGTATCGTCGAGCGGGGCACGCATCATCATTTGCTGGCGCATGGTGGTCTTTACGCCAGTATGTGGAATCGTCAGCGCGAGGCCGATGCCGCGCGTGAAAAGCTTGCAGCCGTTGGCGAGGATGTGGCGCCGAACCGTAACCCGCCGCCGATAAACGATGAGATTTCCGCAACCGCCAACGGGTCGCTGTCGCGCGCACCCGTGGATGCACTGGAGTAGATAATGTCGGTCGTTCGATCGATCTCTTCGCAGCTTGTGCCGATCCATCCGCAGGGGATGCCATTTATCGGCGCCTTCGCGCTGGTCAGTCTGATCCTGTTCTGGCTGTGGTCGCCGCTTGGCTGGATCGGCACCATTCTGACGGTCTGGTGCGCCTATTTCTTCCGTGATCCGCCGCGCGTCACGCCGGTGCGTGAGGGCATCGTGGTGTCGCCGGCCGATGGGCGCGTGAGCCTTGTCGTGAATTCGGTGCCGCCGCCCGAACTCGATCTCGGCGATCGGCCGTTGCTGCGGATATCGGTGTTCATGAGCGTCTTCGACTGCCATGTGAACCGCGCACCGGTGGCAGGACGCGTCGAGCGGATCGTGTATCGTGCCGGCAGCTTTCTGAATGCCGATCTCGACAAGGCCAGCGAGGATAATGAGCGCAACTCGGTGGTTATCGCAACCGCCTCCGGGCGGGTAGGCGTGGTTCAGATCGCCGGTCTGGTGGCGCGGCGTATCCTTTGTTTCGTGCGCGAAGGCGAGCCGATCGGTGTCGGCGACCGCTTCGGCATGATCCGGTTCGGGTCGCGGCTTGATGTTTATCTGCCCGAGGGAGCGCGTCCGCTGGTGGCGGAGGGGCAGACCGCGATTGCGGGGGAAACCGTGCTCGCCGATCTGAAGGGCTCGGAAGGCCCGCGCAACTTCAAGGTGGGCTGAGGTCGTCTTTAGCGGCACCGCGATGACAGGGTGCCGGATAGTCTGGTAGGGTGCCGCTCATGGTCTTCACACCCGTTGATCCCCAGGGCCGAGAGCCGCGCCGGCGGCGCTTCCGCGCCATTCCTATCCGCCTGCTCCTGCCGAACATGATCACGCTCCTGTCGCTCTGCGCGGGGCTTACGGCGATCCGTCTGGCGCTCGAGGGGCGGATCGAATGGGCGCTGGGCGCCATCGTTTTCGCGGCGGTGCTGGACGGCGTCGACGGCCGGGTTGCCCGGCTTCTCAAGGGGCAGTCCCGGTTCGGGGCCGAACTCGACAGCCTCGCCGATTTCGTCAATTTCGGCGTGGTGCCGGGCCTCATCCTGTATTTCTGGGGGTTGAACGAACTCGGAGCCATCGGCTGGATCGCGGCGCTGGTTTTCGCCATCTGCATGAGCCTGCGCCTCGCGCGCTTCAACGTGATGGCCGACGATCCGAACCGCCCGGCCTGGGCCGGCAATTTCTTCACCGGCGTTCCGGCGCCGGCCGGTGCCATCATCGTGTTGCTGCCGATCTACGTGACGCTTCTCGGCATGCCGCGGCTGACCACGCTGGCCTGTATCTACACGCTGGCTATTGCGTTCCTGCTGGTATCGACGCTTCCGGTTTTGTCGGGCAAGAAACTCGGCACCCGGGTCGCGCCGAACATGGTTCTGCCGGTCTTCCTGGTGGTGGTGTTGTTCGTGGCTTTGCTGCTCAGCTACCCGTGGTACGTGCTGACGATCGGATCGCTTGCATACATCGCGTCGCTGCCTTTCGGCTGGATGTCCTATCGTCAGTACATGCGCAAGGACGCTGAAGCGGCGGCCGCCAAGGCAGCACATGCTGCCGCCCATACGACGTCGGGAGCGACCCCGCCGGTTCATCCTGTTGCAGCGCAATCGGACGGCGAAGACCGGCCGAGCCGCCTGAACTGAACATTCGCTTTCGAATGGGGCGGTCGTGATGGCGCGCGCGGTATCGGTCGGCACCCGCGGTGACATGCGGATTCGCGATACGTTGTTGCTGAACCACGAACAGCGCCGCACGCCGCGCGGCCCGGTCACCGGATTGCGGGGGATTGCGGTCGAACTCGCGCTTCCGGCAGGGACTCACTTGCGTCACGACGACTGCCTGCTGCTTGACGATGGCGATGCGGTCGAAATCGTGGCTCGCCCGGAACCGCTGCTGGAGGTCCGTGCCGGCGACCTTGCAACGCTCTCGCGCGCGGCCTGGCTGCTCGGAGACCACCATATTACGGTCGAAATTCACGCGCGGTATTTGCGTCTTCTGCGGACGGATTCGGCGGAAGGCTTGCTGCGTAGTCTGGATGTGACCATGCGCCGTATCGAAGCGCCGTTCGAGCCTGAGGGTGGCGCCTATGATCACCATGCGAATGATCATCACGAGGCATCCGGCGCCTGACGTCGGTACGCCTGAGATGGGCTGAGAGTTCATGATTCGCTATGGCCGTCGCACATTTCTGACCGCAGCCGGTGCCGCGCTGGCCGCACCGGCGCTGACCCGCTTCGCCGGCGCCCAGACGCCGCAGGTCGTGCTCAAGCTGCACCATTTTCTTCCGCCGACGTCGAATGCGCAGGTCCGGTTCCTGACGCCATGGGCGCGCAGGGTGGAAAAGGACTCCGGCGGCCGCATCCGGATCGACCTCTATCCCAACATGCATCTCGGTGGCACCGCGGCCCAGCTCTACGATCAGGCCCGCGACGGCGTCGCCGATATCGTCTGGACGCTGCCGGGCTTAACGCCGGCGCGGTTTCCGAAGATCGAGGTGTTCGAACTGCCCTTCGTTGCGAACAAGTCAGCAGTCGCAAATGCTCAGGCTGTGCAGGCGCTGTATGAGGCGCAGCTTCGCGACGAGTTCAGGGAGGTGCATCCGATCTGCGTATGGGCGCACGACCAGGGTGTGATCCACACCGTCAAGCCGGTCGGCACGCTACCGGACATGAAGGGCCTGCGGCTGCGCGCGCCGACGCTACTTTCGGCCGATGCGCTGAAGGCGCTTGGCGCGAACGGCATTGCGATGCCGGTCTCGCAGGTGCCGGACGCGCTGTCACTGAAGGCGATCAACGGCTGCATCGTGCCGTGGGAGGTGTTGCCTGCGATCAAGGTCGGAGATTACGCGAAGTTTCACGCCGAGTTTTCGGCTCCGCCCGCGCTCTACACCGCAACGTTCATTCTGGCGATGAACAGGCAGCGATACGACACGCTGCCGGCCGATCTGAAGGCTGTCATCGACAGGAATTCCGGCCAGACCGCCGCGCGAGCCGCCGGAAGAATGTGGGACGATCAGGCATTGGTGGTGGCGGACGCGGTCAGGGAGCGCGGCAACACCGTTACCCAGATCGACAAGGCGGAGGCCGAGCGCTGGCACAAGGCGACGCAACCGGTCACCGACGCCTGGCTGAAGGCATCGAAAAAAATCGGTGGCGAGAAACTGCTGGCCGACGCCAAGGCGCTGCTCGCGAAATATGGCGGGGCCTGATTACGCCGCGATCGGGTGCCCCGGCATCAGGTCGTAGGGGTGCGCCCAGCCGGGCAGGGCCTTCATGCGCTCCAGCCAGGCAGCGATGTTCGGATAGGTCGCCGCCATGTCGAAGCCGAATTCCTCGGCCGGGTAATAGAGATATCCGACCAGTGAAATGTCGGCGATGGTTGGGTGGTCGCCAATTACGAATGGTGCGCGCGCAAGCCTTCCGTCAAGAATGCGCAGCGAGTTGTCGATCCGCCCTTTTAGGAAGGCCATCGCTGCCGGATCTCCGGCGGGCTTGGCGAAATTGCGCAGGAAACGATACGGGCCGAGATAGCCGTTGAGCTTCTGGTTGTCGAAGATGATCCAGCGCAATGCCTCGAGCCGCTCATCCTCTGTCTGCGGCTTGAACTTGCCGGTCAGGTCCGCAAGGTAAGTGAGGATCACGCCTGATTGCGTCAGCCGTTTGCCGTTATGATCCAGTACCGGCACTTCCCCCATTTCGTTGACATCGGCCCGCCATTCTGCGGTGCGGGGCAATCCTTTCGTGAAGAAATCGACGAATTCCGGCTTCCAGTCGGCGCCGATGAGATTCAGCATCAGCGCGACGCGGTAGGCGTTACCGGACTGGGCAAAGCAGTGAAGCGTGAATTCGGACATGGCATACCTTCGTTGGGGCAGGATAGACGGACGCGGCGGTCGCTCGGGACTGGCGGGAGTCACGCGCCATGGCTGGATTGCGCAGACCTGCGACATTCTAGCAGGGGCTCGCTGGGACGGCAGCATTTGCTTGCCGAATAGGCAAGGGTGCAAGTGCGTGTTTGTGTAGTATCGGAAAACTCCCTGCCGCCGCGTGGCATAAGGATTGCATGCAATTTCGTATGCACTTTCGCCGTTGCCGGTCTGGGAGATTGTCATGAAGCGCCGAGACTTTCTGAAAACCACCGCCGCGGTCGCGGGCTCTGCTCTCGTCGGTGCGCCGCTGATCGCGCGCGCACAGGCTCCGGTCGTCAATGTCGGGCATCTGGTCGGCATCTGCATGTCGCCGCTGTTCTATGCGCATGCCCAAGGCTATTTCAAAGACGAGGGCCTGAACGTCCAGCTCAAATTCATGCCGAATCCGGGTGATGCCATCACCGCGCTCGTCAGCAACGCGATGGACATCATCCATAACCCCTTCACAAATGCCTATGTGGCGGCGGGGCAGGGCGCTCCGATCCGCATCATCGCCGGCAGCGGGGCGGGTGGACTGTTCCTGATCGCCCAGAAAGACTCCGGCATCACGAGCATGGCCGATCTCGCCGCCCGCAAGGGCAAGGGCCTGAAGATCGGCACCATGCGCTTCAACACGTTCGAACTCACGCTGTACCGCAACCTCGTCAAGAACGGACTGTCCTACGACGACTACAACATCGTCTGGTTCAACGACGTGCTGTCGATGGCTTCGGCCTTCGAGGCAAAGGCGATCGACGCGGTGACGCATGTCGAACCGTTCTCGACCAGGCTCGTCGATCAGATGGGCGGCGTGGCGCTTGCCAGCAATCTCGATGTGTGGGGCGAGCACGGCCCGGATTGTGTGACGAATACCACGACGCGTGTGATCCAGAGCCAGCCGGAGATGCTGCAGAAGTACCTCAAGGCGATCATGCGTGCCGATGCCGCGATCAAGGCGGATATGCCGAAGGCGGTCGAAATCCTGGATGCCGGGAAATACTATCGCGTCAACAAGGAGGTGCTGACGCAGGCCTTGCCCCGGCAGAAGCCGCAGGTCGACATCACCAAGGGTGGCGACAAGGGGATGGAAATCGCAGTCGCCGACATGGTTACGCTCGGTTACCTGAAGACCGCGCCGAAGATCATCGATACCACACTGCTTCAGAAGGTGGTCTGAGGTCATGAGCGGCGCCGACGCGCTCAAGGCCGTGTCCGCGGCGGAGCCGGTCAGCGCTCCGCGTATCCTGCCGCCCTGGTGCATCAGCGTCGCCAAGGCGCTGGTCCCGTGGATCGTTGTGGTCGCAATCTGGGAGCTGGCGTCGGCACGGGGCTGGAGCGGCGCGGTGCTGTTCCCGCCGCCATCCGCCTTCCTCAGTTATGCGGTCGAAAGCGACTTTCAGGTCGGGTTCGGCCGTGAGGCGATGACCATCCCGTTCGCCATTGTCGCGAGTGCGCTGCGGGTGCTGGCCGGTCTTGCCCTCGGTTTCGTGGCGGCGATCGGCGCCGGCATCCTGATCTCGGCTTCGCGCACGGTGTCCGACATGCTGATGCCGATCGTGCGCGGCCTCGCCCCCATCGCGCCGATCGCGTGGATCCCGCTCGGGATCGTGCTGTTCGGCATCGGTAACCCGACCGCGATCTTCGTGGTGTTCATGGGCGTCTTCTTCATCCTGACGATCTCGACCGTGGCGGCGGTCGGAAGCGTCGACCAGAAGCTGATCAAGACCGCGAAGAGCTTCGGCGCCACCAAATTCCAGGTCTGGACTCGGGTCATTTTTCCGGCGGTCCTGCCGCAGGTCTTCACCATGTTGCGGATCAACTTCTTCGCGGCCTGGATGGCGGTGCTGGCGGCGGAAATGGTCGGCTTGAAGAACGGACTCGGCATGATGATCATTCTCGGCCGGGAGATGTTCAACACAAACCTGATCCTGCTCGGCATGTGCATGGTGGGCGTGACCGGCTATCTGGTCGATGTGCTGCTAGTGCAGATTCAGCGCCGCATCCTGTGGTGGGAGCCGGTGCGATGAAGACGCTCGCCTGCCATCACGTCGGCAAGGTCTGGGCGTCTCCGGGCGGGCTGTCCGTCACCGCGCTGAGCGATATCAACCTGACCGTCCAGCAGGGCGAATTCATCGCCATCCTCGGTCCGAGCGGATGCGGCAAGAGCACGCTACTCGAACTCGCAGCCGGTCTTGAGCCGCTTTCGTCGGGCCGCATCACCCTCGACGGCAAGACCGTGACCGGACCGGAGCCGGGCGTGGTGATGGTGTTCCAGGATCATTCGCTGTTTCCATGGCTGTCGGTCGAGGATAATGTCGGCTTCGGCCTCACCGTGAAGCATGTGCCCAAGGCGGAGCGCCAGCGCCGGGTCGCTGAGGTGCTGGAGCGGGTGCGGCTTTCGCGTTTCGCGCAGCATCGGCCGTTCCAGCTGTCCGGCGGGATGAAGCAGCGGGTGGCAATCGCACGCGCGCTCGTCGAAAAGGCCGACTTCATCATGATGGACGAGCCGTTCGCGGCGCTGGATTTTCAGACCCGCGTGCTGATGCAGCATTTCCTGCTGGAGATCTGGCTCGAGTTCAAACCCACCATTATTTTCGTGACCCATCACATCGACGAGGCCGTGCTGCTCGCAGACCGTGTCGTGGTGATGAGCGCCGGACCCGGCCGCATTATCGACGATGTGCGGATCGACCTGCCGCGCCCGCGCAAGATCACCGACGCGACATTCAACGACTACCGCACCCGGCTGGCGCTGTTGCTGGAGGATGAGGTGATGCGGGCCTATGCGAACGAAGAGGTGGGAGGCTTGACCGATGCCGCGTGAGCGCGTCGCGGACAAGCCTCATGCCCGTGAGGTGACCTTTGCGGAGCTGTTCGACGCTCTTGGCACTGACGCGCTTGGCTACGGGGCCGGCGCGAAGAACCTGAGCGGCTCCCGGGTTGCGGTCGAGGGTTTCTTGTCGCATTCGCACGGTTTCGATCGCAGCATCTCGCTGGTCCAGCAACCGGGCCTTTGCCCCGATTGCGCCGGTGCGCCGGTTGCGGTGATCGCCTTGCCAGGCATCGCCATGACGCCACGCGAAGGGGCGCGGCCGGTCCGCGTCGTCGGGCGGCTGGATTTCGGTTTACGGATTGTAGGCGGGACCGCATCGATGCTCCGCATCGAGGATGCGGCAATTTTCGAGACGGCGGACGCAGCGTGAAGCAACTGATCACAGGTGGACGCCTGCTCACGGCAGGCCGTCTCGACGGCGCCTATGCCGATCTTCTCCTTGACGGCGACACCATTGCGGCGGTGCTGAAGCCGGGAGAGCCGGTGACCGAGGACGCCCGCCGTATCGATGCGTCGGACCGGCTGCTGATGCCGGGTCTGATCAACACGCATACGCATGCCACCGGACAGCTCGGCAAGGGGCTCGCAGATCGCTGGTCGCTTGAACTCCTTCTCAATGCCTATCCCTGGACCGGCGGCGGCCGTACGATCGATACGAAGTATCTCTCGGCCTATATCGGTGCGGTCGAAATGGTGCGGAAGGGTTGCACCGCCTGTTACGACCTGACCGCGGAAATTCCGGCGCCGACGGTCGAGGGCATCGATGCAGTGGCGCGTGCCTATCACGATATCGGCATGCGCGCGGTGATCGCGCCGATGATGGCGGACACCAGTTTTTATCGCGCCATTCCTGGCCTGCTGGACGCGTTCCCGCCGCACCTGCGCGAGCGCGCCGAAGCCGTGCGGATGCAGCCCTATGACGTCAGCGTCGACACCTGCAAGACCATCATCGACGGCTGGAAATGGAACCGCGACCAGATTCGGCCCGCGCTCGGCCCGACCATCCCGCATCACTGCAGCGACGACTTCATCCGGGCCTGCCGCGACCTCGCGCGCGACCACGGTATCGGCGTGCAGATGCATGTCGCCGAGTCCAAGGCACAGGCCGTGGTCGGCCTGAAGCGCTACGGCACCACGCTGGTCGGCCACCTCGCCGAGGTCGGTCTGCTCGGCCCGAACTTCACCGCCGCACACGCGATCTGGCTCGACGACGACGATCTTGCCCGGCTGGCGGACCATGGCTGCACGGTCGCGCACAATCCCGGCAGTAACCTGAAGCTCGGCTCCGGGATCGCCGCCACCCGCAAGATGCGAGACCTGGGTATCGCGTTCGGGGTCGGAACCGATGGCTGCCTGTCGTCCGACAACCTCAACATGTTCGAGGCCATGCGGCTGGCAGCCTGCGTCTCTCGCGTGCAAGGCCCGGATCTGCGTCAATGGCTGACGGCCGCGGATGCTTTCGAGGCGGCAACCATCGGCGGTGCCAGGGCGCTCGGAATGGACAAGACGATCGGGCGGTTAGAGGCTGGCTACAAGGCCGACATCGTGTTCCTCGATCTCACCAGCATCAACTACATTCCGATGAACGACCCGCTGCTCAACGTCGTGTTCTGCGAGGACGGCACCGGCATCGACCGGGTGATGATTGGAGCTGCCATGGTGGTGGAGGACGGCAAGGTCCTTGGCGTCGACATGCCAAAACTCGCCTCGACCGCCAGGGATGCGATCACTCATCTCGACGAGGTGAACCGCGGCGCGCGCGATTTCGTCGAGGCGCTGGAGCCGGTCGTGATCGACTATTGCGTGGGACTGGCGAGCCAGCCCTACCACGTACAACGCTGGTGCGGCCATGCGCACCAGCATTGACGTTCGGGTCACCGCATCGTCGGGATGACGAATTCCGCGCCTTCCTTCGTGCCCGAGGGCCAGCGCGAGGTGACGGTCTTGGTCTTGGTGTAAAACCGGATCGAATCCGGCCCGTGCTGGTTGAGATCGCCGAAGCCTGATTTCTTCCAGCCGCCAAAGGTGTGATAGGCGAGCGGCACCGGAATCGCGAAATTCACGCCGACCATGCCCACATTTACCCGGTCGGTGAAATCGCGCGCGGTGTCGCCGTCGCGGGTGAAGATCGAGACGCCGTTTCCGTATTCGTGATCCGAGGGAAGCCGGACGGCTTCCTGATAATCCTTCGCACGCACAATCGACAGGACCGGACCGAAGATCTCTTCCTTGTAGATCGTCATGTCCGGCGTCACGTTATCGAACAAGCAGCCGCCCATGAAATAACCGTTCTCGTAGCCCTGCATCTTGAAGTCGCGGCCATCGACCAGGAGCTTTGCGCCTTCTTTGACGCCGGTGTCGACATATCCCTTCACGCGGTCGAGCGCCTGCCTGGTCACCAGCGGTCCGTAATCGGCCTGCGGATCGTTCGACGGGCCGACCTTCAGGCTCTCCACCCGCGGGATCAGCTTTTTCACCAGCGCGTCGGCGGTCTCCTCGCCGACCGGCACCGCGACCGAAATCGCCATGCAGCGCTCGCCGGCGGAGCCGTAGCCCGCACCGATCAGCGCATCGACCGCCTGGTCGAGGTCCGCGT
>CAZXJZ010000039.1:0-28322 GCA_964641065.1 uncultured Hyphomicrobiales bacterium
CCCCGGATCACGTTCACATCCGAGAAGAACGCCGCCGCCGCGCGGTCCACCGGGCGGAACAGGTCGCCGGTTTCTCGGCGCGGAGGAGCTTGCCGCGGTGGCGGCGCGATGTTTTTGACGATGTCGCGGCGAATGCAATCGTCGCTCCCCGCGCTTCGCGCGTCGACCTCCCGCTTGCAGGAGGAGGTGAAGGTCGAGCAAGTGGCGATGGCGTACGCCAGGTCATCCTCTTCGGCGATACATTCAACCGTTACTTCGAGCGCGAGAATCTCGACGCCGCGATCGCCGTGCTGACGGCGGCCGGCTATGCCGTGCAGGTTGCGCAACCCGCCGTCGCCAGCAAGCGCCCGCTCTGCTGCGGCCGCACGTTCCTCTCCGTCGGTGCGGTCGATCAGGCGCGGGAGGAAGCCGAACGTACGCTGGCGGCACTTGCGCCTTTCATCGACAAGGGCATTCCGGTGATCGGCCTCGAGCCGAGTTGCATCCTGTCGTTCCGCGATGAGGTACCGGCGCTGGTGAAGTCGGGGACCGCACAGAAGCTTGCGTCGCTTGCGCTCACATTCGAGGAGTTCCTCGCGCGCGAGCACAAGGCCGGCCGGCTGGATCTCAAGTTGAAATCGCTGCCCCAGCGCGCACTGCTGCACGGTCATTGCCATCAGAAGGCATTCGAGGCGTTGGGTCCGGTACAGACTGTCCTCAAGCTTGTGCCCGATCTCGCGGTGGAAACCATCGAGTCGAGCTGTTGCGGCATGGCTGGCGCGTTCGGCTATGCGGCCGACACCATCGATGTATCGCTGGCGATGGGCGAACTCTCACTGCTGCCGGCGGTACGCAAAGCTGCGGAGGACGCGATTATCGTTGCCGACGGCACCTCATGCCGGCACCAGATCCACGACGGCACCGGACGCGACGCGGTGCATGTGGCGCGCGTCCTCGCCGGGTGTCTGGCTTAGGGCGATCGGTCGATGTTCGACAACTTGATAAACCTGATGGTTTTTCTGTCGATCGGCTTCCCCGCCGTGCCCTGGCTGTTTCGCTTTCGATCGGGACGGCGCGGAATCTGGATCGGCACAGCACTCGTTATTGTCGCTCTGATTTGCTTTCCGTTCCTGTTTTTCAGTGCTTGCGTTGCGGCAAATTGCGGACAGGGCGCCATCGCAATTTTCATGCTGGGGCCGATCTGGATCGCTTCGGCGGTGTTCACGGTGGCGTCCGCTGCGATTGCGTCCTACAGCCTGCGGCAAGGCGGGCGGCGCGACTGAGGAGCCATCGGGCTTGCTTGGTCGTTGCCTGCGCCGTTCCTACTTGCGCCGCATCGCCTCTGCCAAAGCGGCCGCCAGCGCGCCCTGTGCCGCCGGGCGCTCGGGGGTGCGCTGTGCGCCACCCTGCGGACGGCTATTGCTGAACTTGGCTTTGCCGTCACCCGCATGGGCCGTGCTGGTGCGCGGCGCCGCCGCCGCTCCATCCTTGCGCATGGTGAGGCCGATGCGCTTGCGCTTCACGTCGACCTCGACGACGCGCACCTTCACCACATCGCCGGCTTTCACCACCTCATGCGGATCCTTCACGAAGCGGTCGGCCAGCTGCGAGACGTGAACCAGCCCGTCCTGATGGACCCCGATATCGACGAAGGCGCCGAAAGCGGCGACGTTGGTCACCGTGCCTTCCAGCAGCATGCCGGGCTTCAGGTCGGTGATTTCCTCCACTCCGTCGGTGAAGGTCGCGGTCTTGAAGCTGGGGCGCGGATCGCGGCCCGGCTTTTCCAGTTCCGTCAGAATGTCGCGCACCGTCGGCAGGCCGAAACGCTCGTCGACGAACACGCCCGGATCAAGCGCCTTCAGCGCGGCACTGTCACCCATCAGCGACCGTACATCCCGGCCGCAGGCCGCAACGATTTTCTTGGCGACGCCATAGGCTTCCGGGTGGACCGAGGACGCATCGAGCGGCTCGTCACCGTTCGGAATGCGCAGGAATCCGGCGCAGAGCTCGAAGGTGCGCGGTCCAAGCCGCGCCACTTCAAGCAACTGCTTGCGGTTCCTGAAGGCGCCGACCTTGTCGCGATGCGCGACAATCATCTCGGCGAGCGACGCGCCCAGGCCCGACACCCGCGCCAGCAACGGCGCCGACGCGGTGTTTAGATCGACACCGACCGCGTTCACCGCGTCTTCCACCACCGCGTCAAGCGAACGCGCCAGCCGGTATTGGTCCACGTCGTGCTGATACTGGCCGACGCCGATCGACTTCGGCTCGATCTTGACCAATTCCGCCAGCGGATCCTGCAGGCGCCGCGCGATCGATACGGCGCCGCGCAGCGACACGTCGAGGCCCGGGAATTCGGCTGCCGCGGTCGCCGAGGCGGAATAAACCGACGCACCGGCTTCGCTTACCACCACCTTGATCGGCTTCGGCGGCGGCATGTCGGCGAGCAGATCGGCGACCAGCTTGTCGGTCTCGCGGCTTGCCGTGCCATTGCCGATGGCGATCAGTTCGACCTTGTGGCGCACGATCAGCCGCCCGATTTCGGCCTGCGCGCCGCGAATGTCGTTCTTCGGCTGAAACGGATAGACGGTGGCGGTCTCCAGCAGCTTGCCGGTGTTGTCGACCACTGCGACTTTCACGCCGGTGCGGATGCCGGGATCGAGTCCGATCGTGGCGCGCGAACCGGCCGGCGCCGCCAGCAACAGATCCTTGAGATTGCGCGCGAAGACCGCAATGGCCTCTTCTTCGGCGCGCTCGCGCAACTCGGTCATCAGGTCGATCGACAATGTGAGCGAGAGCTTCACCCGCCAGGTCCAGCGCGCGACATCCATCAGCCATTTGTCGGCGGCCCCGGCATCCGGGCGAATCGCGTAGGCGTCGGCAATCATCTGCTCGACCGGCTTCACCGGCGCGGTGCTGTCGGCATCGATCTCGATATCGATGGTCAGGATCTCCTCGTTGCGCCCGCGCAGCATGGCTAGGGCGCGATGGCTTGGCGTCGTCGCCCAGCGCTCGGTGTGATCGAAATAGTCGGAGAATTTCGCGCCGGCCTCCTGCTTGCCGTCAACGACCTTGGCATGCACGGCGGCCTTTTCCTTGAGATAGCTGCGCAGGCGGCCGACCAGATCCGCGTTTTCCGAGAAGGTCTCGACCAGAATGTCGCGCGCGCCATCGAGTGCCGTCTTGGTGTCCGGCACGTCTTCGGTGATGAACTGCGCGGCGAGTTCGAGCGGTACCACCGCACGATCGGACAGAATGGTTTCGGCGAGCGGGCCGAGGCCGCGTTCGCGCGCAATTTCGGCGCGGGTGCGACGCTTCGGTTTGTAGGGCAGGTAAAGGTCTTCGAGTTCGGCCTTGGTCGTCACCGCGCCGATCTTCGCCTCGAGATCGTCGGTGAGCTTGCCCTGCGAGCGAATCGATTCGAGCACGGTGTCCCGCCGCGATTCAAGATCGCGCAGATAGGCAAGGCGCTCCTCAAGCTGGCGCAGCTGTGTGTCGTCGAGTCCCCCGGTGACCTCCTTGCGGTAACGCGCGATGAATGGAACGGTCGCGCCTTCGTCGAGAAGTCCGATCGCAGCGGTAACCTGCGGCGGCTTTGCAGCAATCTCGTCGGCAATCGTGCGCGCAATACGCGAAAGGTCAGCAGCCATCAGCACCCTCAATCGATTCGGGGCGGCGACCATATGCGCGGCGATGCTCCCTGCCAACGGGCCGAGGGTTTCATTCCGCATCTATTCACGACAAACGGCAGGTCGCACCGCATACTGGAATGTGTCGGACCAGCCCCTGAAAAAACACGAACTTGGCGAGTGGGGCCCTGCGCAGTGCCTAGTTCAACTGAACCGCAAGCTTGAAGCGGAACTGTGCGCGCGTGAACGTATCCAGTTCGAAAGGCAAAGTCGGATTGTCGGACGAGCGGCCGGCGACCTGCGGCTGCCAGGTTGTGTTGAAAGCGACCTTGTCGGTGATTTTCCACAGCAGCGTCGGGCCGAGGTAATAGGCATAGCCCGAGCGTTCGTTGAAGAAGCTCCCGTCATACGCGGCGAATTGCATGATTTCCGCGCCGACAAAGAGCTTCTCGTTAAGCTGAAAGGTGAGAGCGGTCGACAATTGGCTGGCCGAACTCGTGGTCCAAACGCTGTGATCGGTGACGTCCTGCCCGCGAACCGGGGCCCAGATGATGTTGGCGGCCCAGAAAATCTTGTCCGGCACCACCACGGCATCGACGAACAGCTTGAAGGCTGCGCCGTAGGCATTGGATTTCTGGCCGGTCGGAAGATCGACAAACGCGTCGGCCGCCTCGACTGAGACCGAGAGTGCGAATGGATTGGAAGCGCTACGCTTGATAAGCCGGTACTCGATTTCGGCTGAGAAACCTTCGAACTGGGTTTTATTGATGTCCAGGTAGCCGTGGACGCCGCTCATAAAGTCGTATGCAACAAAAGCGGATGCTGCGATCCACCAGTCCTCAGCCGGTGTGTAGCTGAATTCCATCTTGTTACTCAGCGCGAGATACTTGCCGGAGCGCTTTCCGCGAAAGCCGGTCAGTTCGTTGGCGAAACCGAAGTCACCCTTTTCGCCGGTATCCGTCGGCGCGGTGAAGCCGAAAATGTCGTCGCCGGGAACCTCGGGGATGGCATCGGCGGCAGGCTTTCCATTGGTCTTGCCATTGCTCGCCTGAGCGCGCGCGGCGTCCGGCAAGGCCAACAAAGCTCCCGCGACGATCGCTATCAGGAAAGCCAACCCGACGCGTGGCCACGCGACCGGTTGCGCCAGATTTTTACACCGCCCCATCACGCCCCCGCGTCACGACGATTCGTACAATCGGAGCATGTTGCCCCGGAACCGTCCAATTCTCATACCGCTATTAAGAAGCATTCGCAACTAGAAAAGCTAGTTTTCTGACCCTGGCCGGAAAAAAACTGATCCAGCGCTCCGTGAGAGAATCTCCGAGAACGTTTCGTTGTGGCCGGGATCGCCCGCTTCAGAGACGTCGTACGGCGATCACTGAAAAGCTGATCGGGCTGCATCCGCATGTGCCCGACAGCGCGCGGAACGCTTGACGCGACAGACAGATCGGCGGGCGGGGCGATCAGTCCTGCCCGTAGGCAACGGTGGAGAGCAGCGCGATTTCGGCGCGGCGCGAGTCGAGCCGGGTATGCTGCACCACGATCGGCACGTCGGATTCAAATACCGACGCATAATCGGTATCGAGTGGCACCGGCTCGGGGTCGGCCAGGTCGTTGAAGCGCAGATGTAGTGTGCGGCGTGCCGGCACCGTGACGCGATAGACCACAGGCTCGCGATCCGCGAAGTAAACCGTCAGCCGGATATTGGCGTCGCGCTCCCCGGCGTTGAGGATGCACGCGGTTTCGTGCGACAGCAGTGTGCGGTCCTGCGACACGCTGCCCGATGGAATATAGCCTTCGGGAATGGCCCATCGCGTTTTTCCGATCGCGGGCATCACCTATCTCCCTTTTAGTCGTCAGTGTTAGTTCCGGCGGATGGCGGCGCCTCGCTCCGCAAACGGGACCACATCGTTCGGTGGTGGCAACGGGCCGGCGCCGGTCTCCGCGCCCAGCGTGGCTTTACCGGTCAGTGCGGACAGGAAGCGGCCGGGCCAGTCGTTGATGTCGCTTTTCAAAATGATGTCGTAAAGCGCGCGATGGCGGGCGCGACGCTCTTCGAGCGGCATCGTCAGTGCGCGATGGATCGCAGCGGCAACGGCCTCGGTATCGTAGGGATTGACCAGCAGCGCCGGCTTGCACTCCATCGCGGCGCCGGCAAAGCGGGAGAGGATCAGCACGCCAGGATCGTCTTCATCCTGAGCCGCCACGAATTCCTTGGCGACCAGGTTCATGCCATCGCGCAGCGGCGTGACCAGCGCCGCGCGCGCGCCGCGATACAGTCCTGCGAGAGCGGTTCGCGTATGCGCGCGATTGACGTAGCGGATCGGCGTCCAGGCGGCTTCGCCAAAATTTCCGTTCACCCGTCCGACCGTCGAGGAAACGTTGCGCTCCATGTCCATATATTCCGGAATTTCGGATCGGCTCTTGGGCGTGATTTGCAGATAGGTGACGTTGTCACGCCATTCCGGATAGGTCTCGAGGAAGCGCTCGAAGGCTTCGAGACGGTTCTGGATTCCTTTCGAATAATCGAGGCGGTCGACGCCGATGATCATCGCGCGGCCGGTGAGCGACGACAGCACGCCCTCGACGAATGACGACGTGATCGCGCGGCGCGCCAGCTTGTTGAAGCTCTCGGTCTCGACCCCGACCGGGAAGCTGCCGATCCGCACGATGCGCTCGCCGGTGTCGTAACCCTTCTCGCGATTGCCGGGATAGTGGCACTCGCTTTCCAGATAACGCGCAAAATTGGCGGAGTCGGTTTCGGTCTGGAATCCGACCAGGTCGTAGTGAGCAAGAGCGGAGATCACGCGCTCATGGTGCGGAAGGCCGGTGATGATTTCGACCGGCGGAAACGGCGTGTGCAGGAAAAAGCCGATGCGGTTTTTGTGACCGCGCTCGCGCAGCGCCTTGGCCAGCAGCAGGAAATGATAGTCGTGAACCCAGACGACATCGTCGGGCTTCAGGATCTCGTTCAATTCGTCGGCGAAATGATCGTTGATCTGGGTATAGCCGGACAGGTCCTGGCGCGAGAATTCGGCGAGGTCGAGCCGGTAATGCAGGATCGGCCACAAGACGCGATTGGCGAAGCCGTAATAGAACTCGTCATAGGCTTCCTTCGGCAGGTCGGCGAGCACGAAGGTGACCGGGTCGCCTTCGATGGTGCGGGTCGCCAGGATGTTGGTCGACAGCTTTCCGCTCCAGCCGAACCAGACGCCCGGATTGCGCTTGAGTGCCGCCATCACCGCGACCTCGAGGCCACCCGCCCGGGTGCCCGATTTCGGCGACGACACTCTGTTGGATACGACGACTAGCCGCGCCAATACCGATCCTCCCAGCTTCGCGACAGACGCATCGCGGTCAAGATCAGGCCCGCCATCGAATAGGTTTGCGGAAAATTGCCCCAGAGTTGTCCGTTCTGCATATGGATATGCTCCGCCAGCAGCCCGTATCTGTTGGTGTATTTCAGCGCGTCCACGAACAGATCGCGCGCTTCCTGCTTGCGGCCGAGTGACCACCATGCGTCGATGAGCCAGAAGCGGCAGATGAGAAATTCGCCTTCAGGAACGCCAAAATCGTCGGGGCTGGCGTAACGCATAACGTGGTTGCCGCGTAAAAGTTCGCGCTCCATGGCGGCGACGGTCGATACGAAGCGCGGGTCTTCCGCCTCCACCACGCCAAGCTCGTGCATCAGCAGCACGCTGGCGTCGAGATCGTCGGAGCCGAATGCGGCGGTAAAGGCGCCACGCTTCTGATTCCACGCCTTGTCCATCATCGCGGCATGCAGGCGGTCGGCCACGTCGTTCCAGTAATTGGCGCGCTCGACGAAGCCGAGGCGCTGCGCAATGGCGGCCAGACGGTTGCAGCCGGCCCAGCACATCGCGACTGAGTGCGTGTGGATGCGCTGGCGTCCGCGATATTCCCAGATGCCGGCATCGGGCGTGAGCGCCAGCCGTTCGGCCTTGCGGCCGAGGACTTCGAGCAGATGAAACAGCGACTCGTCGCCCATCTGCGGCAGCCGGCGGTCGAAGAACATCGGCATCGCGGCAAGGATCACGCTGCCATAGGTGTCGTGCTGCGCCTGCTCGGCGGCGGCATTACCGACACGCACCGGTCCATCGCTGCGAAAACCCGCGAGGTTCTCCGCGATGCGTTCGTCCATCGGATCGTCCGGCACGATCGGGTACACCGGACGAATCGTCTCCGCTTCTTCCGACACCAGGTTGATGATGTAGAGGATAAAATCTTCCATCGTGCGGGTGGCGCCGATGCGGTTGAGCGCCTTCACCACGAAATACGCATCGCGCAGCCAGCAGAAGCGGTAGTCCCAGTTGCGTTGCGAACCCGGCGATTCCGGAATCGAGGTGGTGTGCGCGGCAATGATGCCGCCGGTCTCCTCGAAATTGGACAGCTTCAGCGTGATGGCGGAGCGGATCATCGCGTCCTGCCAGTCATAGGACAGGTTCAGGCGCCGCACCCATTCGCGCCAGTAATCCCTCGTCTTGTCCAGAAAGTCGCGGCAGGTCGGTCCGAGCGCGGCGGGGAACGGCTCGTCGGCGCCGAACACCATGTAATGCGGACGCGTCAGAACGAATGACGATTCGCGCTCGATATAGGAAAGCGGCGCGTCGGTCGTGAGACGCAGCTGCATCTCGCCGCCCCAATAGCGGATATGATTGCTGCCGAGCGCCTGATGGGTAACCGGAGTGCCGTAATTGTAGGTCGGGCGGAAACGGATGGTGATGCGCGGCAAGCCCGCAATCGGTTCGATGATGCGGATCAATTGCGGGGCACGGTAGGTGCGGTCGAGATTTTGAAAGCGCGGCGCGAAATCGGTGATGCGGACGCCGCCGCCGTATTCGTCGGTCAGTTCAGTGACCACGATCGGTGTGTTGCGCAGGTATTGCGATTTCACGTCCTTGACGCCGTCGAGAACGACGTCGGTAAAGCCCTTCTCCTCGTCACCCGCCACCAGGCGGCAGAAAACCGGGTCGCTGTCGAAGCGGGGAAAGCACCACCAGGTGATGCGCGAGGACGGCTCCAGCAGGGCCGCGGTGCGGCCATTGCCGATGATTGCGAGATCGAGGCCGTAGTCGGTCTGCGGGCTTGTCATCGGCCGGCCTCGCTCAGGTGCCGCAACCAGCCGCGCACGTCCTGCGGTCCATCGAAATTGAAGCTCGTGCCGGGCACGACGCCGCCGACCGAAAAGCCGGTGCCAGCGAAATCCTGCAGAACCGCAAAAGCAGCGCTGTCGGTGACATCGTCCCCGACAAAGATCGGCGTCCGTCCGGTGAAGGGCGGCACGCTCATCATCTCGCGCAGACCGGTGCCCTTGTCGTAACCGCCGGGCTTGATCTCCACCACGGCCTTGCCGGGCAGGATTTCAAGCGCGCTGCAGCGGTCGTCCTTGCAGACGGCGGTGACGCTTTTCATGATCTCGCCGCCAAGTTGCGGCGCGAGACGAAAATGGATCGCCAGTGAATAGCCCTTGTCTTCGACAATGACACCGTCGCCGATGCGGCCGATCCGCGAGAATTCCGCGCGCAAGTCCTCGTCGAGTGTCGCGATCTCGCTGCGCCTGATCTCGCCGGCGGGTGCGTAGCGGATTTCAGCCCCGTGACCGCCAACGGCGGCTAGCCGCAGCGGGTCGAAGAGCCTGTCCATCTCGGCAATCGGCCGGCCGCTGACGAAGGCGACGGCGCCATGGAACATGCGCGACAGGGATGCCAGTGTGGCACGCAGCGCGTCGGACACTTTCACTTCCAGCGGCGTGGGTGCGATGTCGAGCAGTGTGCCGTCGATATCCAGGAAGATTGCTGTGGTCTGCGGGTCGATCGGTGTCGGCGGCAGCTGGTCTTGCCTGGGCTGCGCTGGCGCAGCGTCCTTGGCGAGGCCTGCGGCATCTAAGTTACTCTGGGCAAGGGTATCAGGCATGAGGCGAGGCTGAACTCATCTTCCCGCCGTCGCGTTCGCTGAATATGCGACGCGCGCGGCCGATTGTTTCTGGGGCGACCATGAGGCCTTGCCCCATCGAAATGGCGATTATGAGAGCCGCGCAGGGCGCACGGTGATCGTCAGAACTGTAATCCCCCTCTCGCTGCAGCCGCGGGGCGCAGCATCAGGCTTGCCGAAGGCCGCTTCACGATCCGCGGTGACTTGTTGTGCAACGCGAAAGCCGCCGAAAAGTTCCATGTCTTCGGCAGCGGAATACCGCACTTGACCCGGCGGCCGGAAATTTCGACGATTTAACCAGTGAGTTAATCAGCAGATTTTGGGTGGGGCATGGCGCCGCGTTTGCGTATCGTTTCAATTGACTGGTTCGAGCGCCCGGTTCAGTTCCGCGTGCCATTCCGGTTTGGCGCAGCCACCGTCACGGCCGCGACCCAGGCTTTCCTGTTTGCAGAGATCGAGACCGAAGACGGCCGCCGCAGCCTCGGTGCGACCGCCGAACTGATGGTGCCGAAATGGTTCAACAAGGACCCGGCATTGTCGCCCGAGCAAACCGTAGAGCAACTGCGTCGCGCGCTTGTGATCGCGCGCGATGCGTATCTTGAGCGGGCGCAACTCGACACGGCGTTCGGCCATCACGCGATAGCCCACGCGGCGGTGCTCCAGGCCTGCGCACGCGAAGGCATTCCGGGCCTCGCCGCCGCGTTCGGCCCGGCGCAGATCGACAAGGCGGTGCTGGATGCGCTGCTGCGCGCATACGGGCGCGACGTGTTCGGTGGCCTCGGAGACAATATCGCGGGGCTCGATGCCAGGCTGACACCGGATATCGACGATGGCGTCATTGCCGCCTATCTGCGAAGCCGTGATCCGGCGCAACGCATCATGGTGAGGCATACCGTCGGCATGGCGGATCCGGTGGCGCAGCTTCCGGATATCCATGCGCAGACCGGCTGCCGCTATTTCAAGCTGAAGCTGTCGGGCGACGTGGCCGCCGACACGCAGCGGCTCGGCGATATAGCCAGCACACTCGATGCGGACGGCATCGATTACCGCGTCACGCTCGACGCCAACGAGCAATATGCCAGCCACGATGCCCTGGCCGCGCTCGGCGAGGGGATGCTGAGCCGGCCGCAATTCGAAAATTTCCTGCAACGGTTGCTTTATGTCGAGCAGCCGTTGCCGCGCGACCTGACCTTCGCAACGCCGCTCGGCGAATTCGGCAAGAGCTTCGCCGTCATCGTGGACGAAGGCGAGAGCGATTACGACACCTTTCCGAAAGCGGTCGCGCTCGGCTATCGCGGCATCTCTTCGAAGGCCTGCAAGGGGATCTACAAGTCGCTGATCAACGGCGCGCGCGCGGCGCACTGGTCCGCTGCCAACAGCGCGCGCACCTTTCTGGCCGGAGAAGACCTCACCTGCCAGGCCGGTCTCGCGGTCCAGCAGGATACGGCGCTGCTGGCGTTTCACGGCGTCG
Organism: uncultured Hyphomicrobiales bacterium; assembly: GCA_964641065.1. Classification (GTDB taxonomy): domain Bacteria; phylum Pseudomonadota; class Alphaproteobacteria; order Rhizobiales; family Xanthobacteraceae; genus Pseudorhodoplanes. Next base: position 11,029 of record CAZXJZ010000039.1, read on the forward strand.
CGCATTCGGAGCGCAACGGACACCATTATGTCGGCGGCTTTCCGGCAACGCCCGCGGACGAGGTGCGCGCCTTCCAGGCCGCCCATCCCGATCTGTACGAGGAGCGGGACGGGCAGGTTCGGCTCGCGATCCACGGCGGGGCGCTCACCATCGCTTCGCTCGGGCAGCGCCCGGGCTTTGCGTCCGGCGTCGATCCGGAGGTGATCCGGCGCGGTGCGATCGATCGTCAGACGGGCTGAAGCGGCAGACAAAATGGCTCTTTTCATCTTTTAACTATCCGGTTAAAACACCCGCAAAGAGCTGAACGGGGGACCACGAGGAATGGCGGCAAAGCGTCTCGGAATCATCATGCATGGCGTCACCGGACGCATGGGCATGAACCAGCATCTCATCCGCTCGATCCTGGCCATTCGCGATGCCGGCGGTGTCGTCTTGTCCGACGGCAGCCGCGTGATGCCGGACCCGATCCTCGTCGGGCGCAACCCGGACAAGATTTCCGCGCTGGCGCAGCAATATGGCGTGACGCGCTGGGCGACCGATCTCGACAAGGCGCTGCTCAATCCGGACGACGAAGTATTCTTCGATGCCGGCACCACGCAAATGCGCCCCGAGCTCCTGGAAAAGGCGATCGCTCACGGCAAGCATGTCTATTGCGAGAAGCCAATCGCGACCGATCTTGCCTCGGCGGTGAAGATCACCAGGATCGCCAACGAATCCGGACTCAAGAACGGCGTGGTGCAGGACAAGCTGTTCCTGCCCGGTCTCCTGAAGCTGAAGATGCTGCGCGATTCCGGTTTCTTCGGCCGCATGATCGCGGTGCGCGGCGAGTTCGGCTACTGGGTGTTCGAGGGCGACTGGCAGCCGGCGCAACGGCCGTCCTGGAATTATCGCGATGAGGATGGCGGCGGCATCATCCTCGATATGGTTTGTCACTGGCGCTATGTGCTGGACAACCTGTTCGGCGAAGTGAAAAGCGTGTCGTGCCTTGGCGCCAAGCATATCCCTGCGCGCTGGGACGAGAACGGCAAGGAATACAAGGCGACCGCCGACGACGCGGCTTACGCGACCTTCGAACTCGAAGGCGGCGTGATTGCGCATATCAACATGAGCTGGGTGACACGCGTCTATCGCGACGATCTCGTGACCTTCCAGGTCGATGGCGTGAACGGATCGGCCGTTGCCGGGCTGACCGAATGCGTCATCCAGCCGCGACAGGGTACGCCGCGCCCGGTCTGGAATCCCGACGTCAAGCAGCCGATCGATTTCTACGAGACCTGGCAGCCGGTGCCGGACAATCAGGTCTACGACAACGGCTTCAAGGTGCAGTGGGAAATGTTCATCCGCCATGTCGCGGAGAATGCACCCTATCGCTACACGCTGCTGGAAGGCGCCAAGGGCGTGCAGCTTGTCGAATGCGCGCTGCAGAGCTGGAAGGAGCGGCGTTTCGTCGATGTTCCGCCGTTGAAGGTTTAATGTTGGTGTGAGGTCCTCAGATGAACCGCTACGAACGCCCGCGCGCCAATCTCACCATCGCGCTGCCGCGCGCCGACCGCAGCATGGAAAACTTCGCAGTGTCGGCGCCGGGCGATTTTCCGGCGAAGGTCAATGCGCCATTGAACCGGATCGCGTTTGCGGCTGCCCATGTGGTGGCCGACCCGCTGGCCGATTCCGATCCGTGGCTCGATGCGGCGGTGGACTGGGACCGCACCATCGCGTTTCGTGAACATCTCTGGGACCTTGGCTTCGGCGTCGCAGAGGCGATGGACACCGCCCAGCGCGGCATGGGCATGAGCTGGCCGCAATCGCTCGAACTGATCCGCCGCTCGGTCGCGGCGGCAAAGCCGCGTGGCGGTCTGGTGTTCTCCGGCGCTGGCACCGACCAGCTTGCGCCCGAAGACGCGAGGAGCATCGACGATGTGATCCGCGCCTATGAGGAGCAGATTGCGGCGATCGAAGCCTTCGGCGGCCGCATCATCCTCATGGCCTCGCGTGCGCTGGCAAGGGTCGCGACCTCGGGCGACGATTACCGCAAGGTCTATGGCCGCGTGCTGTCGCAGGTGAAGGAGCCGGTGATCATCCACTGGCTGGGCGACATGTTCGATCCGGCGCTGGCCGGCTATTGGGGCACGGACAATCTCGAGGCGGCAATGGATGTCGCTGTCGAGATCATCAATGCGCATGCCGCCAAGGTCGACGGCGTCAAGATTTCGCTGCTCGACAAGGACAAGGAAATCGCGATGCGGCGCCGCCTTGCGAAAGGCGTGCGGATGTATACCGGCGACGATTTCAATTACGCCGAGCTGATCGCGGGCGACACGCACGGCTATTCGGATGCGCTGCTCGGCATTTTCGACGCGATCGCGCCGGCCGCGGCCGCGGCGTTGGTGGCTTTGTCGAAAGACGATGGCGAGACCTTCCACGGCATTCTCGGACCCACGGTGCCGCTGTCGCGGCATATCTTCCGCGCGCCCACGCGCTTCTACAAGACCGGGGTGGTGTTCATGGCCTATCTCAACGGCCATCAGGATCATTTCACCATGGTCGGTGGGCAGGAGAGCGCCCGTTCGACGCTGCATCTTGCCGAAATCTTCCGGCTCGCCGATGCTGCCGGCTTGCTCAGCGATCCGGAGCTTGCGGTTGCGCGCATGCGCGCCGTACTGGCGGTGCGGGGCGTCGGCGCCTGATGCGCGACCTTTCCAGGGATCACAACTGGCTGTCGATCAACACCGCCACGGTGCGCCAGCAGGCGGATTTCGTCGGCATTGTCGAGGCCTGCGCGCGGCGCGGCATTCGCGCCGTATCGCCTTGGCGCGATCAGGTCGCGCATGTCGGACTGGAGCGCGCGGTCAAGGCGGTGTGCGACGCCGGATTGAAGCTGTCCGGCTATTGCCGCGGCGGCATGTTCACCGCCGATGCCGCGCACCGGCAGGAGATGCTGGACGACAATCGCCGCGCCATTGATGAGGCCGCGGCGCTGGGCTCGCCTTGTCTGGTGCTGGTGGTCGGCGGATTGCCGCAATACTCCCGGCCGGGATCGGCACCCTCGAAGGATATTCGCGGCGCCCATAGCCAGGTGACCGACGTACTCGCCGAGCTGCTGCCTTATGCGCAGAGCGCCGGCATGCCGCTTGCGGTCGAGCCGCTTCACCCGATGTACGCCGCCGACCGCGCCTGCGTGAATACGCTGCGCCAGGCGCTGGATGTCTGCGACCGGCTCGATCCGGCGCAGAGCGGCGCGATCGGCGTGGCGATCGACACCTATCATGTGTGGTGGGACTCGGACGTGTGGACGCAGATCGCACGCACCGGAAAGAACCGGCTGTTGGCGTTTCACGTCTGCGACTGGTTGGTGCCAACCAAGGATATGCTGCTCGACCGCGGCATGATGGGCGACGGCGTGATCGATATTCCGTCTTACCGGCGCGACGTCGAAGCGCAGGGTTTCGACGGCTTCATCGAAGTGGAGTTGCTGTCGAAAGACTGGTGGTCGCGGCCGATCGATGAGGTTCTCGATACGGTGATCGCCCGTTACAAGACGGTGGTGTGAACATTTCTTATTGAGCGCGATCTTGTTTTAAAACCGGTGCCCCCTGTTCGGGGTCGCGCTCTAATCCGGCGTCGCACGCTCGCGATCCGGCATCGGTCCGTCAGGTGTCGCTGGCGCGTTGCGCTCGTCGCCGCCCTGGCGTTCCGGGCTTTGCTCGTAGGTCTCGAGCGCGACATCGTCTTTGTGCTTGGTAGGCTGGATTTCGGAGCTGTTGCGGGCCGGCCGGCCTTCATTCGACTTTGCGTCAGGCGATGGGCGATCTTTAGGCGATTCCATGACGCTGTCTCCGTTCAGGGCCCATAAACAACGTGTGATGGGGGCTGTGGTTCCCGATGGAACGTCTTCCGCGTCGCAGCGTTGTAGGGGCACTAATTCTCACAACAAACGCGGAGGTCTCACGATGGACTGGAATCGTGTGGAAGGTAACTGGAAGCAGATGAAGGGCAAGATCAAGGAGCAGTGGGGCAAGCTCACCGACGATGATCTCGACGTCATCAACGGCAAGCGCGATCAGCTCGAAGGCAAGATCCAGGAGCGCTATGGCATGGCCAAGGATCAGGTGAAGTCGGACGTCGACACCTGGTATGGCTCGCAGCGCTGGTAAACAGAGTCGTAATACGGCTCTGAGCTGACACGAAGGGCTTCCCGAAAGGGGAGCCCTTTTTGCGTTGCGTGGTGGAAAATTCACCATTCATGCAAGCGCCAGCCCGATTTAACCGGATGACATGCTTCTGCTGCTAACGGTTGCGCTGCCGCAGCGATTACCGATGCACAAGACACGGGTTCGCGCGGTTGAGGGGACCGGTCATGCGGCGCGTCTTCGGAATGGCATTCGGATTGGTTGTGCTGGCGTCTGCGTGTCTGGGGATCGGCCCGGCTCACGCCGATGATCGCGCGTCGTACGCGATCGATACCGCGCCCTCGCCGATACTGGCTGCGAAGTGGCGAACGATGCAGCGTCGCCTCGCGGAGGATGAAGCCCGGCTCGGTGCATGCCGTGCGGATATCTGGACATGCAGCGATGACGAATTGCTCTTCGAGGCCATCGTTGCCGCCGGACGTCTGCGTGACGGACGCGCCCGGATCGGCGAGATCAACCGCGCAGTCAATCTTGCAATCCGGCCGGTCAGCGACGAACGCCGATTCGGTGTCGCAGACCAATGGTCAAGCCCGTTGGAGACGATTAGCGACGGCGTCGGAGATTGCGAGGACTATGCCATCCTCAAACTGCTGGCGCTGAAGGAAGCCGGTTTTGCCAATGACGATCTGAAGTTGCTGATCGTGCACGACGCCGCGACCCGCAGCGATCATGCGCTGGCCGCGGCAAGGCTCGACGGGCGCTGGCTGTTGCTCGACAATCGCAGGTTCGCGCTGGTCGATCTGGAGTTCACCCAATATCGCCTGCTGGCCAAACTCGATTCGGATGCCGAAGGCCTGCACCATGCCGCGCTCGATACGCCCGCGGCCGACACAGCTTCAACGCAAGCGCCGCGCGACATCATGTAAGGCGCGATGCGGCTGCGGCGGCCTCAAGCGCCTGGATGCGTGCCTTGTGAGTGTCGACCTCGCTTTCCAGCCGCGCGATATTCTGCAGCAGCCGTTCGCTGGTAAGCTTGAGAAGGTAGAATCCGAAATCCGGATCCTGAAAATACAATTCGCGCACCTTGTCGTAGATGATGAACAGCACTTGGCCATCCTCGATGCATTCGACGGTGGCGGTACGCTTGTTGTCGGGCGCGAGGAAGCCGAGTTCGCCCATCACCCGGCCGGGCGGCAATTCGACGCCGAATTCCTTGACCAGGAATTTGCCCGTGACGGTGTAATACATCGCGTTTGCGACATCGCCCTTGTTGAACAGAACGTCGCCGGCCTTGAAGTTCTTCTTGGTCATGAACGGCTTCAGCCATTCCATGTCCAGGTCGCCCTGCGAGGCGATCTTCACGCGTTTCACCAGTTGCTGAATCTGGTAGAGCCGGAAGCAGTTGATCGGCAGCAGCACCGCGTACATGAAGAAGGTCGGCAGCGCCTTCGCCATCAGCCCATAGCCCATGAACAGGATATTGCTGATGATCGCGGCGATACGCAGCGGGATCATGGTCCGCAGCGTCATCGAGGCAACGTAGAATATGGCGCCGATCAGGCCGAGCAGATTTGCCAGGTCCATTTTGGACCTGATGAAATCGACCAGATAGGTGACGAGATAGCCAAAATCCATTGGTCACTCCACGACCGATCGGGAGAACACGGCGTGTCCCGATTCCTTCCATGTCCGCCGCGCATGAGCAAGAATCGAATAGTTATCGCACGGGAATAAACGACCCGGCGATTACTACAAACGAATGACGTCGGTCGCCGTCCGGGAACGGTAGACCTAAAGGCGAATGGTCTCGCCCTCGATGGCCGCGATCGTGCCCGGACGCGCGGCCTGCGCCTGCGCCAGCATGGCGTCCATCGCCGCGTCGTCATGCTCCGGCGCGTGATGAAACAGGCAGAACGTCCTGGCGCCGGCGGCATCCGCGAGCCGCATGCCGTATTGCCAGGTCGAATGACCCCAGCCTTTCTTGTCGTCGATCTCTTCCTCGGTATAGGCGGTGTCGTAGATGACGAGATCGGCGCCGCGGGCCGCGGCGATCAGGGCCTCGTCGCGCCCCTCGCGGTCGCCTTCGTTGTCCGTCAGGTAGGCGACCGATCGCCCCCCATACTCGATCCGAAAGCCGGTTGCGCCGCCCGGGTGATTCAGCGCAACCGTGCGGATGGTCACGCCGCCGCCCGGGGCGACGCTCTCGCCGGCGCGGAAGTCGCGGTAGTCGATATCCGCCTTGAAGGTGTCGATGCCGATCGGGAATAGCGGCTCGCTCATCATCCTTTGCATGACCGATTTCAGCCGGAATTCGGGGAGCAGGTTGCCCGCCCACATCCGGAAGCGGTGCTGCGGATGGTAGAAGGGTGCAAAGAACGGGATGCCGATGACGTGGTCGTAGTGGCAATGGGTCAGCAGGATGTCGGCGTCGATGGCGCCGCCGTCCTGCACCAGCTGGTCGCCGAGTTCGCGCAGTCCGGTGCCGGCGTCCAGGATGATCAGACGCTCGCCGCAGCGCACTTCCACACAGGGGGTATTGCCACCATAGCGTTTGGTCGCCGGCCCGGGGCAGGGGAGCGAACCACGCACGCCCCAGAACCGGATTGTGAAGTCAGACATTGACCGTGTCGCCCCCGCGTTGCGGCCGTTCATGGCTCTGTTTGCATCGTAAGCGGCCCGTCCGGCCTGTCACAAGTGCTATCACGCGCATTTGCGCGGGCCCCGGTTAACACCGCCCTTTCAAACAAGGTAACTGAAGCTGAGTCCATGCGGCGCAACGTTCGTTGTTATTTGGTATCGAATGCGAACACGCCATCCCATGATGGCGGCGGCGGGGTGATGCGGAAGGCTTCGATACGGGACTGATAGAGTTCGAATACCCCGGCAAGTCCGAATGTCTGTTCCGCCTGCTTGGCTCGCTGCAGTGCATTCTCGGCGCCGCTCCAGTCGCGGTCACGGTAGCAGCCCAGCATTTCACGGGTCAGCCCGGTGATGGACTTGAAGCCCTCGCTGGCGGCGACATTGCTGTCTCCAACGAGCGCATAGATGCTCTCGGGCTCGTGCTTGCCCTTGACCGTGATCAGGTCGATCTGCAGCGCGGCAAAGTGGCCATTCACCTTTTCAGCCGTACGCGAGCCGATGATGATTGGAACGCCGTAGGTCTTGGTCTGGCCTTCCAGACGCGAGGCCAGGTTCACCGGATCGCCAAGCACCGAATAGTCGAAGCGCAGATCCGAGCCCATATTGCCGACCACGCAGGTGCCGGTGTTTATGCCGAGCCCGATTTTCATCGGCAGGAACGGAACGTTGTCTTCGAGCGCCTCCGCTTCCCGCTCGTGATTGAGTTCGTCGATCTTGTGCAGCATGTCGAGCGCGGCGGCGCAGGCGTGTATTTCGTGCTGCGGATCGTCGATTGGCGCATTCCAGAACGCCATGATGGCGTCGCCGATATATTTGTCGATGGTGCCCTTGCGATCGATGATCGAGTTGGTCAGCGGCGTGAGCAGCCGGTTCATCAGCTTGGTGAGACCCTGCGGATCGTTCTTGAAGGTTTCCGAAATGCTGGTGAAGCCACGGACGTCGCTGAACAGTATCGTCATGTCGCGGGTTTCGCCGCCGAGCACGAGCCGCTCCGGCGCATTCGCGAGCTGCTCGACCAGCGTCGGCGAGAGATAATGTGCGAAGGCGGACCTGATCCTGCGCCGGTCCACCTGCTCGCGGAAGTAATTGATGAACACCAGCGTCAGGTAGATGAAGAAGATCGCGATGAGTGGAAACGTTATGTCGAACAGCAATCCGTACTGCGAATAGAAGTGCCACGAGCCGTACAGCATCGCGACCACGATGAAAAAGCCGAAGATCAGCAGTCCGGTAACGCCCATCAGCGGCGCGACCGCTACGGTCACGATCCCGGCCACCGCCGTCAGCAAGATCTCGGCGCCGTTGGCATAGTCAGGACGCGACAGCAGCGACTGCGAGAAGATATTCTCCAGGATCTGCGCATGCACCTCGACTCCGGGCATGTCGCTCTCGACCGGCGTTGCCTTGAGGTCGAGAAGTCCTGCGGCCGATGTTCCGATAATGGCCACACGTCCCTGAAATCGGTCCGGTGGAAAGGTGCCTTCCATCACGTCCTTCGCCGACACGAAGCGCGCGGCGTCGTGCTTCGCGAAGTTGATCCAGAGCCGGCCATTCTTGTCGGTCGGGATCTGGACGGGAACGCCCTGAATGGCGACCCACTGGATTCCGGTGACCTTGTCCGTGTTGATCAGAAGCGCGCCGGCTCCGGTCGCCACCCGCAATATCTCCATCGTCAACGCAGGCACTTTCTGACCCGCCGCTTCGGCGATGAGAGGCACGCGCCGGACAACGCCGTCACGTTCCGGCACGAGCGTGAGATTGCCGCGTCCGGCGGCGGCCTTTTCCAGCGCCGGAATGTTGCGCAGCAGGCCGGCAAACTTGAAAAGGAATGGCGTCGGGTCTGCCCCGAGCATGGCGATGCCGGGCGTTTCGTCCGGCGGTGGCGTCGGCGTGATCATGGCCGCCTGCCCCAGCACCACGCGACCTCTCTCGATCACCGAGGCAAGGACCGCGTCGTTGCTTGGCAGCGCATTCATCTTCTCGCGGGTTGCCGCGTCGATCTGCGGCAAGGATTGCGCGACGATGGCCGGCGACATGCGGTCCGGTTCGGACATCAGAATGTCGAACGCGATGACGGCGGCGCCCGCCTTTTGCAGCTTGTCGACCAGTTCGGCGACCTGGGTCCGTGGCCAGGGCCATTGACCTTGCGTTTGCAAGCTCGCTTCGTCGATGTCAACGACGACCGCCGGCCGCTTGTCGGGTGCCGCCACGCGCGGCTTCAACAACTGATACGTGTCGAAGCTGCGCCAGCGCAGATTTTCCAGCTGAGCGGGATCCCACAACCGGAACACCACGAAGCCGGCTAGCAGAGCGAAGCCCGCCGTTCGCGTCAGGCCGAACCAGCGCAGCAGGCTGAAACGCTTGCGGAGCGCGGCGCGCTGCTCGCGTTCCTCGCGCCGCTGCTCGCGAATTGCGAGGCGCCGTTCATTGAGGCGCTGGATCTGTTCTTTAAGGTTCGGAGCCACGGGCGAACGCTACTAAAGAGACCGGGGCTGCGCCAGTTTGCGGGGCCCTGCTGCATGCCATAGCGATCTTCGCCGCTGTCTGAAAGAGGGCCGGACACCGGTGCGCAGACAACCCCTGTCGGCTGACATTCGGGTGTGCTGCGCCATGTCGCGGCGCGTCATCAAAGGTGGTTACAAAATACCTGCGATCGGGCGGGCCGAGGGTGGCGTCAACCAAGGTTGATTGATTTTGTTGCACTTTTGGGCGCCCGTCGCGCAAGATGGGCGGCCGGAGCGTGAGGGTTCAAGGAATGAAGGCAATCATCGTCGGGGGCGGGGTCGGTGGGCTGACCACAGCGCTGATGCTGCATGCGCGCGGCATCGATTGCGAGGTGTTCGAGCAGGCCGACCAGATCCGCGAGCTCGGGGTCGGGATCAACACCCTGCCGCATGCGATCAAGGAGCTGGCGCAGCTCGGCCTTCTGGAGCGCCTCGACGACGTGGCAATTCGCACCTACGAGCTGTTTTATTGCAATCGCCTTGGCCAGGAAATCTGGCGCGAGCCGCGCGGCACCGATGCCGGCTTCGACTATCCCCAGTTTTCCATTCATCGCGGACGTCTTCAGGGCGTGATCTATGCCGCAGCGCGGGCGCGGCTCGGTGAATCCCGCGTCCACACCGGTCACCGGCTGGGTTCATTTACCCAGGATGATGGCGGCGTCAGCGCCTATTTCTTCGACCGGAACGGATCGCATATCCGCACCGTGCGCGGGGATATCCTGATCGGTGCCGATGGCCTGCATTCGTTCGTGCGCGCGCAGCTCTTCCCGAGCGAGGAGCCGGCGCGCTTCACCGGCACGGTGCTGTGGCGCGGCGCGCTGGACTGGCCGAAATTCCTGACCGGCCGCTCGATGGTGATCGCCGGCGGCATGGCCGGCAAGCTGGTGCTTTATCCGATCGCCGAGGGCTCGCGCGAAGACCGCTGCCTGATGAACTGGGCGGTGATGGTGAAGGTCTCGGAAGGCGGCGGCACGCCGAAGAAGGAGGACTGGTCACGGCCGGGCCGCTTCGAGGATCTGATGCCGCATGTGCAGAAATTCGCGATCCCCTATTGCAACGCCAAGGCGCTGATCGAGGCGACACCGGAATTCTGGGAATATCCGCTCTGTGACCGCGATCCGTTGCCGCGCTGGTCGCACGGCCGGGTCACGCTCTTGGGTGACGCGGCGCATCCAATGTATCCGGTCGGGTCGAACGGCGCGTCACAGGCGATCCTCGATGCGCGCTGTCTCGCCGATCGGCTGGTCGACAGCGATCATGCGCGGCACGCCCTGTTCGCCTATGAACAGGAGCGGCTGCCGATGACCACCCAGATCGTGATGGCGAACCGCAAAGGCGGCCCGGAAGGCGTGATCGATGCGGTGGAAGCCCGCGCTCCGGATGGCTTTACCAATGTCGAGGACGTGCTGCCTTACGAACAGCGCAAGGCGATCGTGCGCGGCTATGCATCGGCTGCGGGCTTTGCGCGCGAGCAGGTCAACCGGCCGGCCGCGAAGGCAGCCTGAACAAAGCGGCCCGACTTGCCGTTTGATCAAGCCGCGCTTCGCCCCGCGCGCCGATACTCGCCCGGAGAAACGCCCATGACGCGGCGGAAGCGGCGGTTGAACGTCGACAGGTCGCCGAAGCCTGTATCGAAGGCGATGGCAGCAACCGGAAGGTCCGTATGGCGAAGCCGCTCGGCGGCGCAGGTCAGACGTCGCATCAGCAGGAATTGATGCGGCGTGACGCCCGCCACCTGCCGAAATATGCGCAGGAAATGGTACGGGCTCATCCCAGCGCTTCGCGCAAGGTGCGCAAGGGTGAACGGCTCGTGGCTCGAGGATTCGATCCGCCGCAAGGCATCGGTCACGCGCCGCCGGTCATGGTCATTCGGTGCGCGTGATCGCGCGACCGAGCCTGCCGCGCCGGCGAGCGCGGCTGCAGCGATCCGGAGCGCGATCTCTTCGAACTCGGCCGTGTCGTCGCGCGCTGCGACCGCTGCCGCGATCAACGCGAGATGGTGCATCGAAGGCGGGAGGCGCGGTTGAGCGAAGCTTGAACGGCGCATGCCGGGAAGTGCAGCCGCCACGTCTTCAAACAACTCCGGCGCAAAATGAAATGACAGGCAGCGATCGCCGGCCGCGTGTTCATGACTGCATTCGTAACAGGCTCCCACGTCGCCGAGAAGCAAAGCGCCGGGTGCGAGCGTCGCCTGGCCGTGAACGGTCCGGTACGCGAAGGTGCCTTCAATTACCGCGGCGACGCAGACCCGCTCATGCCGCTCCTCGAACGGCCGGTCGCCCGGTCCGGCGCTGCACGCAATGTCGTGCGCGGTCCATCCGCGGCCCGAACCCAGCAATCGCGAACGCATCGTCATGCGGCAACAATAGCAATTTTTCCCAAGCCGGCGGCAACAGCCTTTGTCTAGAAGCGCGAGCAATCATGGACGGAGCGCCGGCGATGAGCGAATGCAACGATGAATTTCTTCAGCGGCTTCTCGCCGATGGCCCGGCCGCTGACCGCGCCGAAAAGATGAGCCTTTACGGTTGGCTGATCGGTGACTGGCGGATGGACTGCACGCTGTTTCCGGATGACGGGACAACGCAGCGGGGCGCCGGCGAAATCTGCTTTCGCTGGGCGCTCGGAGGCCGGGCGATCCAGGATGTCTGGATCTTGCCGGGCGTGTTCTACGGCACGACCCTGCGCATCTACGACGCGGCGCTCGATGCCTGGCGCATCATCTGGAGCGATCCGCTGCGGCCCTATTACGCGCGCCAGATCGGGCGCGCGCAGGGCGCGGACATTGTGCAGATCGGCAAAGATGACGACGGCACCTCGACGCGCTGGAGTTTCAGCGACATCAAGCCGGATTCATTCCGCTGGCGCGGCGAACGGTCGACCGATGACGGCCGGACATGGCGGCTGCAGGCCGACTTCTCCGCTTACCGGAAGGCGGAGAAAGCGGCGTAGCGCTTACAATCGCCAACTCACTCCGCGGGCGGCGGCGGCAGGAAGATCACTTCGTGCCGGGCCGACAGCGCCACCACCTCGTCGGGATTCTGCTCCTTCATGGAGTGAATGCCCCAGAACAGGTCGTAGAGCTTGCGGGTCGGCGTCACCCAGAACATGCATTTCACCGGCTGGTCCGACTTGTTGAAGATGCCGTGCGGGATTTGCATCGGCAGCCGCACCGTGTCGCCGGCGGTCGCTATATAGTCGCGCCCGTCGAGCAGGAAATCGAGCCGGCCTTCCAGCATGTAGATGAACTCATCCTGGGTCGGATGAATATGCGGCGGCACGAAGGTGCCGGGGGGGAAGGTGGCGTGCCAGGCGAAGCTCTGCTCCGACAGGGTTTTCGGCACATAGGTCTGGCCGAGGATGTTCCAGCTGATGCCGTCGATGCCGGTCGAGGCCTTGGTGATTCCTGCCGTAAGCGGTTGCATGGGACCTGAACTCCGTTCGCTTCCGAATTCCGTTGCCTCATTAAACCAGAAAGGGAACGAAATCGAAAAGCATCCGTGTGGCACGGGCCTTCTCTCTGACAAGAGCGTAAACGGCTGCGTTCATCTCGGCGCTTGCAGCCGGCGGCGCAATTTTTACACCCGCTTAATATTAAAGTTGCGGGTTTACCGACCCGGGCGCAACCGGTGGTGTCAGGAATTCGGGCCGCGCGGGCCTTGGGCCGCGCCTCGGGACGCGCTTTGGGAGGAGCCGGGGATGGCGTCGGCCCGCGTCATGCCGATCTCGGAGGGGCGCCGCCCCGACAGCCGCTTGTGCAGGTGCACCATCATCGCCATGCCGAACAGGGGCGTGGCAAGGTTCACGATCGGAATCGACACGAAGGCTGCGATCAGCAGGCCTGCCGTGAATACTGTGGCCTGATTGGCCTTGCGGAAGGCCTTGGCCTCCTCCGGCGGGCGAAAGCGCATTCCGGCCAGATCGAAATATTCGCGGCTCAGCAGCCAGGCAGCGGCGATGAACAGAATCAGAAATCCGAGCCCCGCGAACAGGATGAAGGGCAGCGCGACCAGATAAATCGCAACCGCGATCAGCGCGGTCTTGGTGCCCTCGAAGATCGAGCGTCCGAGCGGGAGCGCGGTGCCGACCGGGTCGGCGGGATAATAGGTGCGCTCCACGATCTCGGCGATCTCGTCGACGAAGAAGCTGCCGACGAAAGCCGTCACCGCCGGCATCAGGAAAATGCCGCCGACCACGATGCCGAGCGCGCTCGCGATCGAAGCAATCCAGATGATCCAGGATAGCGGCGTATGCGCGCCCGGGCCCAGCGCGCCCTCGGCCCAGACGCCGCCCGAGACCGTCAGCCAGTCGAGAAACTTGTAAAGCCCGACGCCCAGCAGGACGATCATCACCAAGGCCAGCAGCATCGACTTGATCAGCACCGACCGGAACGGCGGCGAGAACATCTGCTGCAGGGCCTTGAAAGCCGCATCGAACATCGAAAATCTCCAGCCCCGTATGGCGTCATGCCTGGCCGCGCCGGTTTGACGTCGCCGCCGCAGGACAAGCCGCGGCTAGAGATAAAGATGCAATTCGTCGCCACAAGACCGGTCGGTTGGCCCCGCAAAATGAAAATGGCCGGACATAGGTGGCGCGAAGCGACGCCGTTCTTCGAACGGCTTTGTCCGGCCATCGACAAAATTCTTATGAGTGGCGGAGGATCAGCGCCGCCGGTCGGCCTTCTTCAGCCGGACCACGACGTCGATGCGCGCGATCTCATAACCCTCGGGCGCGACCGGCATCTTGTCGACGATGACGTCGGCGCCCGGAATGTCGACGAGCTCGTTGTCGCCCTCGACAAAGAAATGATGATGCTCGGAGGCGTTGGTGTCGAAATAGGTCTTGGAGCCGTCGACCGCGACCTGGCGCAGGAGGCCCACATCGGTGAACTGGTGCAGCGTGTTGTAGACCGTGGCGAGGGACACCGGCACCTTCGCCTTGGACGCCTCCTCGTACAGCATTTCCGCCGTCAGATGCCGGTCGCCCTTGGCGAACAGGATCCAGCCCAGCGCCATGCGCTGGCGGGTCGGACGCAATCCCACTTCCCGCAGCATCGACTTCACGTCATGCCAGGGGCACCCGTTCAGTTCGGTGCGAGAATGGCCAGGCGCCGGATGCTGGTGCACCGGACCGGAGTCCTGCGGCGTGGAAAATACGACAGTACGCGGTGGGTTCATTGCTCTCTTTGCCCCTTGGTCCCGGTTCAAGGCCGGGATTGGTTGCATATGTAATTATAGCCGGGGGCGGCCGCCACTTGCAACCGTTTCGCATCTGGCCAGATTAGAATAGCACGAAACCGTAGCTTTGCCGGCAACTTCCCCCTGTGTTAGGAACCGCCGGACTTTTCCACGCAAATTGAGGTACGAGACCGGCATGCAGAGCCGCCGAACCAGTTTTGAATATGAGGATCTCCTGGCCTGTGGCCGCGGGGAATTGTTCTCCGAGGGGCCACAATTGCCGCTGCCGCCGATGCTGATGTTCGATCGGATTTCGGAAATCTCCGAGCAGGGCGGCGAGTTCGGCAAGGGGCTGGTCCGGGCGGAACTCGCGGTGAAGCCGGATCTCTGGTTTTTTGCTTGTCATTTCAAGAACGACCCGGTGATGCCGGGATGCCTCGGGCTTGACGCGTTGTGGCAGTTGCTGGGCTTTTTCCTCGGCTGGACCGGGTCCTCGGGCAACGGCCGCGCGCTCGGCATGGGCGAGGTGAAATTCTCCGGCCAGGTTCTGCCAAGCGTCCAGAAGGTGACCTACGGGCTCGAGATCAAGCGGGTGATGCGCTCGAAGCTCGTCCTCGGCATCGCCGATGGCTGGCTGTCGGCCGACGGCACCGTGATCTACCGCGCCAGCGACCTGAAGGTCGGACTGTTCAAGCAGGATGCACCGGCGGCGGCCGGCGGCTGATCCGGTACGCCTTGCGATATTGCTCGGGACCGGCCAAGTGTGCCTAACAAGTGGGCCTGCAATTTGGGCCCTATCATAAGCGTCCTTGGTGATCGCGGGCGCTGGCGAGACATCTGACGAACGAGGCAGTCATGCGGCGAGTGGTCGTGACAGGGATGGGCATCGTCTCGTCCATCGGCAACAACACGCAGGAGGTTCTGGCCAGCCTGCACGAAGCGAAATCGGGGATCTCGCGCGCGGACCAGTTCGCCGATCACGGCTTCAAGTGCCAGGTTGCCGGCATTCCCAATATCGACGTCGAAAGCATGATTGATCGGCGCGCGATGCGTTTTCTCGGGCAGGGTGCTGCCTGGAACCATATCGCGATGGAGCAGGCGATCCGCGACAGTGGCGTCGAACAGGGCGACATCGTCAACGAACGCACCGGCATCATCATGGGATCGGGCGGGCCGACCACTTCGACGATCGTGGAGGCCGCCGACATCACCCGCGAAAAGGGATCGCCCAAGCGGATCGGACCGTTCGCGGTGCCGAAGGCGATGTCGTCGACGGCCTCGGCGACGCTTGCGACCTGGTTCAAGATCAAGGGCGTGAATTATTCGATTTCGTCCGCTTGCGCGACCTCCAACCATTGCATCGGCAATGCCGCCGAAATCATCCAATGGGGCAAGCAGGACATGATCTTCGCCGGCGGCTGCGAAGATCTGCACTGGACGCTGTCGAACCTGTTCGACGCGATGGGCGCGATGTCCTCGAAATACAACGACACGCCTGCGACCGCATCGCGCGCCTATGACGAAGGTCGCGACGGCTTCGTGATTGCGGGCGGGGCCGGCGTGCTGGTGCTCGAAGAACTCGAACACGCCAAGGCGCGCGGCGCGAAAATCTACGCCGAAGTGGCGGGCTATGGCGCCACGTCCGACGGTCACGACATGGTGGCGCCGTCGGGCGAGGGCGCAGTGCGCTGCATGCGGATGGCGCTGCAGGACGTGAAAGCGCCGGTCGACTACGTCAATCCGCATGCGACCGCGACGCCGGTCGGCGACGCCAAGGAGATCGAGGCGCTGCGCGAGGTGTTCGGCGACAAGTGCCCGCCGATCTCGGCGACGAAATCGCTGACGGGACATTCGCTCGGCGCTGCCGGCGTGCAGGAGGCGATCTATTCCCTGCTGATGATGCAGAACGGTTTCATCTGCGAGAGCGCCAACATCCAGACGCTCGATCCCGCCTTCGCCGACATGCCGATCGTGCGCCAGCGCAAGGATAACGTGAAGCTCGGCTGCGTGCTGTCGAACTCGTTCGGTTTCGGCGGCACCAATGCTTCGGTCGTGTTCAAGCATCTTGACGCCTGAGCGCCGATGCGGCTCGCCGACCACGGCATCGACTGGCACGACGGCAATCTCGTCGACATTCACGTCGCCGGATTGCCGGGCACGAAGCAGACCGTCCGGCTGTTCCTCGATCTCTATCCCGACGAGGACGGCGCCGACCGCCGCAAGCGCTATCTCTGCACCGGCGACGGGCTCAAACGGATCCTGTTCGCAGGCGAGACCGGCCGCATTCGCAAGCACAGCAAATCCGGTAATATCGATTTCATGCGGATCGAGGCCGGGGACGACACCGAGATCCTGACCGTCACCCTGTTCGGCGGGGTGGTGGAAGCAGAAGCGCAAAGTTTCCATCTGACAGAAGCTGCCAAATGACCAAATTGATGCAAGGAAAACGCGGCCTCATCATGGGCGTCGCAAACGACCACTCGATCGCGTGGGGAATCGCGAAGACGCTGGCGGAGCATGGCGCGGAGCTGTGCTTCACCTATCAGGGCGATGCGCTGCTGAAGCGCGTCAAGCCGCTGGCGCAAGCGGCCGGTTCGGATTTCCTGATGCCGTGTGACGTCGAGGATATCTCGACCGTCGATGCGGTGTTCGACGCGATGAAGCAGAAATGGGGCACCATCGACTTCTTCGTCCATGCCGTTGGATTCTCGGACAAGAACGAACTGAAAGGGCGCTTCTGCGATTCCTCGCGCGAGAATTTCGTGCGCACCATGGTGATCTCGTGTTTCTCGTTCGCGGAAAGCGCCAAGCGCGCGGCAGCGCTGATGCCGAATGGCGGCGCGATGCTG
>CAZXJZ010000040.1:0-28061 GCA_964641065.1 uncultured Hyphomicrobiales bacterium
CGGTCGATCGGCACCAGTGTATGAGCGCGCAAAGCCGAAAAGCCGACCTCGACGATCTCCCTGGTGCCTTGCCGCGCATGAAGGACAACGCGGCGCCGGCCCTCGCCATGCGCATCGATCAGATCGTCGACCGCCGCGTCGATCTGCGCGTGGCGCAGCGCCTCGACCACCAGATTGCGTTTCCAGTCGCGGTAATGCGGCTCCGCCCAATGCTGGATCGCACAGCCGCCGCAGATCCCGAAATGCGGGCAGAACGGTGCAACGCGGTCGGGCGAGGGGGACACCACGCGCAGCAGGTGGCGGCGGTCGGGATGACCCTGCACCGCGTCCACATCGACGGTTTCGCCGGGCAGCGTATAGGGCACGAAGATCGGCCCGTCAGGCGAAGACGCTACGCCGTCGCCGCGATGCCCGATATCTGAAATGACCAACCTCTCGACCATTGCGGTGTCATGCCCGGCTTTTGCCCGGGAGGGCAAGGCTGCTTCTGTCGTTCATCCGAAGATGCGCCTGACGTGCTACCGTTCGGCCGCTACGTTGCTTCCAAATGATGAGCGAAGAAGCAAGCGGGAGACGGACGATGACCTTATTCGTGATCGCCGCGGGGCTGATGGTCGCGGCTCACGTTGTCGCCGCGTTGCAGCGACCGCGCCTGGCCGTGATCGTGTCGGGTATCCTGTGGGCGCTCTACGCCTATTACGAGTATCTGATCGCGACCGGCGTCCTGTGCGACAAGGACTGCAACATTCGTGTCGATCTCGTGTTTTTCTTTCCGATACTCGGGCTCGCGACGTTCTGGGCCTACCAATCGTATAATGGGAAGTCGGGCCCGGCGAAGATTGCCGGCATTGTCCTTGTCATCGTCGGCCTGCTGGCGTTTGGGCTGGTGGCCGAGGCCTACGGCTACGGCGCGTTCGCCTACGCCGTCATTTTAGCTGTTGTGGCGATCGCCATTATCTACGCGATCAAATCGAGGTCCGTAGCAAAACGGTCGTGACGCCGTCAGTGCACCGCGCCCGGGACGTCCGGCATGTAGCCGCGCCGCGTCAGCAGGTGAAAACGCGTCACCAGCATCAGCGCATAGACGATCACCGACAGCGACAGCCCGATCCACACGCCGAGCGCGCCCCAATTCAGCACGAAGCCGAGGCCGTAGCAGGCCGAGAACCCGATTAACCAGAAGCAGATGAAGGAGAACAGGAGCGGCACCCGCGTGTCATTCAGCCCGCGCAGTGCACCGGCCGCGATCGACTGCACGCCATCGCAGATGAAGAAGCTTGCGCCCACGACCATCAGAGTCGCGGCCAGCGCCGCGGTCTGGCCGTTCTCCTTCGTGATCGTGCCGAGGAACATGACCGGCAGCATGTCGCGGGTCGCGATCACCAGCAGCGTCATCGCAAACATAAAGCCGGCGCCGAGCGAGATCGCGACGAAACCCGCGCTGCGGGTGCCGGCGCTGTCGCGCCGTCCGACCGCATGTCCGACGCGCACGGTCGCCGCCATCGAGATGCCGAACGGCACCATGAACATGATCGAGGCGATCTGTAGCGCGATCTGATGCGCGGCGAGAGCGGTGGTGGAAATCCAGCCCATCATGATGCCGGCTGCGGCAAACACGCCGTACTCCAGCATGAAGGTGCCGGAGATCGGGGAACCGATCACGAGCAGCTTGCGAAACAGCGGCCAGTCGGGGCGCCAGAAGCGGCCCATCACCTGATACTTCTTGAACGGCCGCAGCGAATAGCAGGCCCAGATCGCGGCAATGCACATGCCGAGATTGACGATGGTGGTCGCGATGCCGGCGCCGAGCAGGTCGAGCCGCGGCAGGCCGAACTCGCCATAGATCAGTGCATAGGCGAGCAGGGCGTTGGCCGGGATCGCGACCAACGTGATCCAGAGGCCGGGCTCGGGCCGGTTCACCGCGCCCATGAAACCGCGCAGCGCAATGAACCACCAGGACGGAATGAGACACCAGGCGAGCCCGAACAGGTAGCGCGCGGCAAGCGTCGCCGCCTCTTCGGTCTGGCCGAGGAACAGCAGGATCTCCTTGCCGTAAAGCTGGACCAGGCTGAGCGGGATGCCGAGCAGGGTCGCGGCCCATAGTCCGACACGCAAGGCGCGCCGCACCATCCGCGGATCGCGCGCACCAAAGGCTTGCGCCGCAAGCGGCGCAACCGCGGAGACGAGTCCCATCCCGAGCACGAAGACGGCGAACAGGACCGTGTGACCAAGCGCCGCGGCCGCGACCACATGGTCTCCGAGCCGGCCAAGCAGGGCGAGATCGCTGGTCATCATCGCGATCTGGCCGAGCTGGGTGAGCGCAATCGGCCAGGCGAGCCGCAGCGTCTCGGTCAGTTCGGCGCGCCATCGCGACGCAGGTGCGGCCGGGGCTGGAACCCCGGCGGTCAGGGTACTTTGCATTGTCATGGTATGGCCGTTCGGCAGGGCGGCGGCAACGGACGCCGGCCCATGCGGTAGCCTTTGGCGAACGCACGTGAAGCTTGCGTGACGGCGCGGATAAGGGCCAAAAGTGTTGGAAATCGGTCCGGTTCCATTCTTTCGGGTGATGAACGGGATCGGCCGGCTTCATGCGCGAATCGGTCGCCACCGCCCGGCGGCTGACCCTTTCTGCGCGTCGGGACGACAAGCCTGCCGTTGCGACGGCGGAAACGGGGACCGCCGATGGACAATATCGTCCGCGCGCTACGCACCTTCCTGCGGCTGGCGATGCCGTATTTCCGCTCCGAGGAGCGTTGGACGGCGCGTCTGCTCTTGCTCGCCGTCATCGGTGCCGAGCTTGGACTGGTCTATGTGGCGGTCGCTGCGGTCAACTGGAATGCGCGCTTCTTCAACGCGCTCGAGAACCGCGACTGGAATGCGTTTTACAGCGAACTGATCTTCTTCGGGTTCATCGTGATGGCCGCGGTGGTGGCCGGGGCATCGCAATATTTCTTCGGTCAGACCTTGCAGATCCGGTGGCGGCGCTGGCTGACCGCGAATTACGTCTCGGTCTGGATGGCGCAGGGCCGGCATTATCGCGTGCGGGTGGTGGCGCCGCAGGTCGACAATATCCACCTGCGCATCGCCAGCGATGTGTATCTGTTTATCCAGCGCACGCTCGAACTGGCGACCGGGCTTCTTGGCAGCACCGTCGCGCTTGTGTCCTTCGCCTATATCCTGTGGGGATTGTCTGCGACCACGCCGGTGCCGGGCTTGAGCGGCGGCACCATTCCGGGCTGGCTGATCTGGGCGGCGTTGCTCTATGCCGGTCTGGGCACATTGTTCGCGCATCTGATCGGCTGGCGGCTGATCCCGCTGAATTTCAACCAGCAGCGCTTCGAGTCCGATTTTCGCTTCGCGATCGTGCGCGCGGCCGATCATTCCGAACCGATCGCGCTGATGCGGGGGGAGCCGGTCGAGCGCGCCGATTTGCATCACCGCTTCTCCAACCTGGTCGCGAACTGGACGCGGCTGGTCGTGACCCAGACCCGCCTGGTTGGCTTTGTCGGCGGCTACGCGCAGGCGTCCACGGTGGTGCCCATTCTTATGGTGGCTCCGGCCTATCTCGCCGGTGCGATCCCGCTGGGCTCGCTGATGCAGGCGGCGCTCGCCTTCACCCGGGTCGAAGGCGCATTCGCTTTCTGCATCTCGGCCTATCCGAAGATCGCGGAATGGAAGGCGATGGTCGATCGTCTCGCCGGCTTCGAGGATGCGATGATCGCGGTCGACGAGAGCCGCGCGCAGACGGAAGGCGTGATCGTCGTCGGGCGCGAAGGCGGCCGCGACCTCGAATTGTCGGGCCTGTCGATCCGGCTGCCGGACGGCTCGGACATTTCCGGCTTTCCGGCGATGGATCTGAAGCCCGGCGACCGGCTAATGATCGCGGGCCCTTCCGGCTCCGGGAAGTCGACGCTGTTCCGGGCCTTGGCGGGTCTTTGGCCGTCCGGCTCCGGACGGGTCGAGTTTCCGAAGGACGGCGAGGTGCTGGTGATGCCGCAGCGGCCGTATTTTCCGCTCGGTACACTCCGCACCGCGGTGGCCTATCCCAGCGAGCAGGAAGCGGTGCGGCAGGCCGATATCGTTGCGGCACTGGAGACGGTGGGCCTGTCGCATCTGGTCTCGCGGCTCGACGAGGAGGCGGACTGGAACGTGCTGCTCTCGGGCGGCGAACAGCAGCGCGTCGGGATCGCGCGGGCGCTGATCCGAAAACCGACCGTACTGCTGTTCGACGAACCGGTGGCGGCGCTGGCCGACGCTTCGGGGCGCGAACTCTATCTCACCCTGCTGGAGAAGCTGCCCAATGCGGTGGTGCTGACCATCGACCGGCGCGAGGTTTTGCGCGAATACCACGAAAAAATCGTCGAATTGAGCCGCGACGATACCGTCTCCCGGGCGCGCCTCTTGGCAACCCAGCCAGCTTGAGCTAGCCAAAGTGAGGGTCCTGTCAGGGTCTTCGGCTTTGCCGGTTCGGCGCATCGCCTTCGCATCACAAGAGTATCGTCCTGCCTGAGGTGTAGATATGAGCCAGCAAGCTTCCGCGATCGGCATGAATTACTGGACTGACAAGTGGGACCTGCACGAGGACGTGTGTCCCTGCGACGTGCACTTCAACGAGTGGGTCGCGGACCAGGGTCTGAAGAACAAGACCATCTTCCATTTCGGCACCGGGACGCATCATGTCGTCGGCGTCGAGCAGGCCCGCAGCGGCTCAAACAACGCGGTGCTCGCGATCACCGCTTCGATCGAGGAATACGAGGCCTATATCAAGCTGGTCTCGACCAACTCCGCCGTGGCGAAGAGCTACGTCGCGTATTTCGGCGACATCTATCTGACCAATCCGCGCCTGCTGCCCGACTTCGACATCGTCACCATGGTGCATCTGTGCGAGTTCTTTTTCCCGAACACCGCGAGCCCCGAATATGGCGGCATGACCGATCGCCAGGTCCTCGACCTGTTCACCGACAAGACGCGGTCGGGCGGCTATCTGATCTTCTACAAGAATTCGATGGGTGCCCAACGCACGTCGGAAATCCTGCCGGTCTGGGAGAAAGAAAAGCCGGTGGAGCGCGTCGCCGATTTCAAGACGCTGATTGTTTATCGGAAAAAGTAGGTTTCCGATGTCATGCGCGGGCTTGACCGCGCATCTATCCTCTTCGCTTGATGGATTGCCGGGACAGGCCCGGCAATGACGGCTAAGGGCGTTACTTCACATCGAGCGGCGTGGTGCCCTTGGCCTTGCCGTCTGTGCCGGTGGTGATCTTGTCCACACGGGCCTCGGCCGCCTTCAGCAATTCCTCGCAGCGGCGCTTCAGCGCCTCGCCGCGCTCGTAGATCTCGACCGATTCCGCGAGCGGCACTTTCCCTTCCTCGAGCCGCTTGATGATCGATTCCAGTTCGTCGATCGCCCGCTCGAAGGGCATGGTCATCACGTCGGCGTGGTTGCTGTCTGACATGTCGGTCCTGATACGATTCCCGGTCGATTATAGCCACTTCTACTGGCTTGCCGAAGGCAGAGGCCGTCAGGTTTAGCCCGTTGGCTATCCCCGCATCAGCGCGGTGACATGGGCATCCACGGAATTGGCCAGCCCTTGCAGGTCATACCCGCCCTCCAGCGCCGAGACCACCCGGCCGCCGGCCCGGCGATCGGCCAGGTCCATCAGCTTTTTGGTGGCCCAGGCGAAGTCGGCCTCGGTGAAATTCAGGCTCGCCAGCGGGTCGCGGATATGCGCGTCGAACCCCGACGAGATGATGACGAGGTCCGGCCCGAAGGCTTCCAGCCGCGGCAGGATCACGTCGTCCATCGCGGCGCGGAACTGCTCGCCGCCGTCGCCCGCTCGCAGCGGCGCGTTGACGATATTGTCGTGGTCGCCGCGCTCGGATTTCGCGCCGGTGCCGGGATAAAGCGGCATCTGGTGGGTCGAGCAATACATCACCGTCGGATCGCTCCAGAAAATCTCCTGGGTGCCGTTGCCGTGGTGCACGTCGAAATCGATGATGGCGACGCGGGCGAGCCCGTGCACCTTCTGCGCATGGCGGGCGGCGATCGCCACATTGTTGAACAGGCAGAAGCCCATCGGCCGCACGGTCTCGGCGTGATGACCGGGTGGACGGGTGGCAACGAAGGCGTTGTCGGCGCGCTTGCCGATCACCTCGTCGACCGCGAGCACGACACCGCCGACGGCGCGCAAGGCCGCTTCCAGCGACCCGGGCGACATCGAGGTGTCGCCGTCGAGCGAGACCATGCCTTCGCGCGGTGCGGCCTCGCGGATCGCTCTGGCATAGTCCATGGGATGCGCCAGCGCGACGGTCTCGAGGTCGGCCATCGGTGCCTGTTCGCGTGCGAGCAGCGCGAATTTCTCGTTCTCCAGCGCGCGGTCGATCGCCCGCAGCCGGTCCGGACGCTCCGGATGGCCGGGCGGGGTGACGTGATTGAGACAGGCGGGATGGCTGATCAGCAGCGTTGTCATGCGACGGGCGGTACTTTCAGGGTTTTGCGCGAGAAGCCTCAAGGTCACGGATATCGCGGCGTGCGTCAATGACAACGCCGGGTGGCGGCGGCGGTTCGTCCGGCGTGAAGAATACCTCGGCCAGCGGCATCGTCGGATCGACCCGGTACGGCTCGAAATCTCGTACGCCCTCGCCATATAGGAAGCTATCGTCGATCAGGAAATGTCCCGTGAAATCGGCGGCCTTCTTGTTGAAGATCGCGTAGGCCGCGTCCGCCATGATCTCGGGCTTGCGCGACATCCGCATCACGATATCGCCGCCGAGCAAATTCTGGATCGCACTGGTCGCGATCGTCGCGCGAGGCCACAGCGCATTCACCGCGATGCCTTTTGGCCGCAACTCGCCGGACAGCCCCAGCACCACCATGCTCATGCCGAACTTGGCCATCGAATAGGCGGTGTGCGGCGCGAACCACTTCTGCTTCATGTCGAGCGGCGGCGAATTCATCAGGATGTGCGGGTTTGCGGCCTTTTCCAGATAGGGAATTGCGAATTTCGACACCATGAAGGTGCCGCGGGCATTGACGCCGTTCATCAGGTCGTAGCGCTTCATGTCGGTCTGTTCGACCGGCGTGACCTGCACCGCACTCGCATTATTCACCACGATATCGATGCCCCCGAAGGTGTCGGCGGTGCGGGCGAGCGCGGCCTTTACCTGCTCCTCGTCGCGTACATCCACATGAAGCGGGAGCGCCTGGCCCCCGGCCTTCACGATCTCGGCCGCAGCGGTGTGGATTGTGCCGGGCAGCTTCGGATGCGGCTGGTCCGTCTTGGCGGCGACGGCGATATTGGCGCCATCGCGCGCCGCCCGCACCGCTATGGCCAGCCCGATGCCGCGCGATGCGCCGGTGATGAACAGGGTCTTTCCTTTGAGCGACATGATCGGTTCTCCGCGAGCAACCGATGGGACAGCCTGCCGCACTGGGAGTCAACGCGCGCCGGGAGATCGCGGGCTTTCCTTTTCGGTTCCCTCGCATATGTAGCGCTATGCCGGCCGGCCGTTTCATCTGCCAGCCGGTTCGTTTTTCCGATTCCGCTTTCATCCTCCCGCGAGGCCGTTCATGCAACTCACCGGCATCCACCATCTCACCGCGGTCTCCGCGGACGCACCGGGCAACCTGCGCTTCTATACGCAGGTGATGGGCATGCGGCTGATCAAGAAGACCGTGAACCAGGACGATGTCTCGGCCTATCACCTGTTCTACGGTGACGGCATCGCTTCGCCGGGCAGCGATCTTACCTTCTTCGATTTCAATACCGGCCCGGAACGGCGCGGCAATCACACGATCTCGCGGACGGCGCTCCGCGTTGCCGGCCACGACACGCTGAAATGGTGGCACCGCCACCTCTCCGAAGCCGGCGCAAGGGTCGGCGAGATCGGCGAGCGCGACGGCCGCTTCACTCTCGACTTCGAGGATCCGGAAGGCCAGCGGCTGAGCCTGGTCGACGACGGCGGTGCCGGCGATGCGCATCCCTGGGACGAGAGTCCGGTGCCGGCCGAGCATCAGATCCGGGGCCTTGGCCCGATCACCATGTCGGTTCCGGATCGCACCGCGACCGATATCGTGCTACGCGAGCTCATGTTCATGCGGCATGTGCGCGACTATCCGGTCCCGGATTCGGATTCCGATATCGTGCATGTTTACGAGATGGGTGAGGGCGGTGCGGCCGCCGAACTGCATGTCGCGGTGCGGCCCAAGCTGCCGATGGCGCAGCCCGGTGCGGGCGGCGTGCATCATGTCGCGTTCCGCACACCCAACCGTGCCGAATACGATGCCTGGGCCGATCGTCTGGTCAAATTGCGGGTGCCCAACAGCGGCAAGGTCAACCGCTATTATTTCGAGTCGCTGTATTTCCGCGAGCCGAACGGCATCCTGTTCGAGATCGCGACCGACGGGCCGGGCTTTGCCGCCGACGAGCCGATGGAATCGCTCGGGGAGAAACTGGCGCTGCCGCCGTTTCTGGAGAAGCGGCGCGCTGAAATCGAGCGCGGGCTGAAGCCGCTGGGTTGATCAAATAAAGACGGGGGAGGGACGACCAAGTACCTCCCCCGCTGGACATCGGCCCCGCTGACATCAGGGCCAATGCGAAATGAAACGGGTGCATGTCCGCATGAGACATGCACCCGTGTGTCGCTAAGGCTAGGCCGCGGCGGCCTTCGCGCCAGTCGGCACTTCCGAGATCGTCTTCAGCACCTGCGAGGCGATCTGATAGGGATCGCCCTGCGAATTCGGACGGCGATCTTCCAGATAGCCCTTGTAGCCGTTGTTGACGAAGGAATGCGGCACGCGGATCGAGGCGCCGCGGTCGGCCACGCCGTAGGAGAACTTGTTCCACGGCGCGGTCTCGTGCTTCCCGGTCAGGCGCTTGTCGTTGTCCGGGCCGTAGACGCTGATGTGGTCGTGCAGGTTCTTCTCGAACGCCTTCATCAGCGCTTCGAAATAGTCCTTGCCGCCGACTTCGCGCATGTACTTGGTCGAGAAGTTGCAGTGCATGCCCGAGCCATTCCAGTCGGTATCGCCCAGCGGCTTGCAGTGGAATTCGATGTCGATGCCGTATTTCTCGGTGAGACGCAGCATCAGGTAGCGGGCCATCCACATTTCGTCGGCGGCCTTTTTCGAGCCCTTGCCGAAAATCTGGAATTCCCACTGGCCCTTTGCCACTTCGGCATTGATGCCTTCGTGGTTGATGCCGGCGGCGAGGCAGAGCTCGAGATGCTCTTCGACGATCTCGCGGGCGACCGAACCGACATTCTTGTAGCCGACGCCGGTGTAATAGGGGCCCTGCGGCGCCGGATAGCCAGCTTCGGGGAAGCCGAGCGGACGGCCATCCTGGTAGAAGAAATATTCCTGCTCGAAGCCGAACCACGCGTCCGGATCGTCGAGAATGGTGGCACGCTTGTTCGAGCTATGCGGGGTGACGCCATCGGGCATCATCACTTCGCACATCACCAGCGCACCGTTCTTGCGCGCGGCGTCCGGGTAGATGGCGACCGGCTTCAGCACGCAGTCCGATGAATGGCCCTCGGCCTGCATCGTCGACGAGCCGTCGAAGCCCCAGAGCGGCAACTGTTCGAGCGAGGGAAATACGTCGAATTCCTTGATCTGGGTCTTGCCGCGCAGACTCGGAACCGGCGTGTAACCGTCGAGCCAAATATACTCGAGCTTGAACTTTGGCATTGGTCTCTCTTGATCTTGGCGACGCGGAAAAGGTGAACCCGATGGTTAATCGGGTGCCGGCTCGCGCCCGGCTACCGGCAATGCTCCAATTCAAGCATTTTATGTGCCAATCCCGGCGGCAGAGCCCGGCATGGCAGCAATTGCTGCGGCACAGCACTTTATGTGCAGCGCCCAATTGGCGATCAAAGCAGCAGGTGGCGAAACGCCCATATTGTATGCATGCGCTGATTTTATGTGAGGCATGAGGAGCAAATCAGGGGCAGCACGGTTATATTCATTCCAGAAAATGAATCGCGTTGACGGCGCAACGAACAAGGATCGAACCGATGCCCACTTTGAATCGCGGCCCCGCCAGTCGGGGATCAGCCGAAATAATCGCCTTCCCGGCGCGCGGTCGCTTTGCCGTCGGCATGCAGGCTGAGGTGCTCGATGCGCGGGCATCGACTGCCGTGGTTAAAACCGTGAGCGGCAGCTCCTGGTATCACGAAGAAGCGATCCGCAACGAGCGGACCACCAAGAACTAGAATTGCACATCGCCGGGTATGTGCGAGCGCGCGTCGCCGGGACGCGCGCTTTTTCTTTATCTATCCCCCGAAGACCGACCAGCCCATTCGCTGCGTCAGCTTTTCCAGCGCGATGCGGCCGAGATGCGAATTGCCGGTGTCGTCAAGACCGGGCGACCACACCGCGATGGAGGCCTTGCCGGGCGCAATCGCCAGAATGCCGCCGCCGACGCCGCTCTTGCCCGGCAACCCCACCCGGTAGGCGAACTCGCCCGATCCGTCATAATGCCCGCAGGTCAGCATGATCGCGTTGATGCGCAGCGCCCGTTCGGACTGCACCACCGCATAGCCGGTCGAGGGATTGATGCCGCGATAGGCCAGGAAACGGCTCGCCATCGCCAGTTGACGGCACGACATCGCGATTGCGCAGTGATGGAAATAGACGCCGAGCGTGTAATCGACCGGATTCTCGATCACGCCATAGGCCTTCATGTAATTGGCCAGCGCGACATTGCGGAAGCCGGTGCGCTGCTCGGAGGCCGCCACCGCCTCGTCGATCGCGATCGATGAATCGTCGGCCAGGAATTGCAGGAATCGGAGAATGTCGCCCAGCACTTCGCGCGGCTTGTGCCCGGACAGGATCGCATCGGTGACGGCGATGGCGCCGGCATTGATGAAGGGATTGCGCGGGACGCCTTTTTCGTATTCGAGCTGGACGATAGAGTTGAACGCGCTGCCGGACGGTTCACGCCCGACTTTCCGCCACAGCCGGTCGCCGATCCGCCCCAGTGCGAGAGTCAGGGTGAAGACCTTGGAGATGCTCTGGATCGAGAACGGCTCTTCGGCCTCGCCGCCGGTCGCAACGCGGCCTTCGGCGTCGATCACGGCGATGCCGAACTTCGCCGGATCGGCGCGCGCAAGTTCCGGAATATAGGTCGCGACGTCGCCGCGGTCCGGCCGCCGGCGCATCTCGTCGGCGATTTCGGTGACGACCTGCTGCAGGTCGGGACTATGGCTCATGTCGGATTGGCTGGCATTTTGATGGCGGCATTACGGGTTATCGCCGCTGGCCGGTCAAGCGGTGTTGAACGCGGGCGCGGAACTGTCGCCTGCGGTATTGATAGGACTGGCATCGGCCGCCCGGCTGCCTAAAATCCGGACTGCCGATCGGCCGCTTCGCAGGCACCGGGACCGCCGGTTGAGGCGCAACACGTCAGGCGTGGATACGCCGCAAAGCCCGCGTCCGGAAGGGAACCATGTCTTATCGCGCGCCAGTTGCCGACATCGTCTTTGCTCTGAAGCACGGCGCGGGGATGGGGGAGGCTCTGGCCTCGGGGCTCTACGGAGACCTGGCTGCGGACGACGTCGAGGCCGTGCTGAGCGAAGCGGGCCGTTTTGCCTCGGACGTGATCGCGCCTCTCAACCGGGTGGGGGACGAGTTCGGCACGCCGTTCAAGGATGGTCGCGTGACCATGCCGCCGGGCTGGACGGAAGCCTATCGCGACTGGGCCGCGGCCGGCTGGAACGGGCTGGCTTCGCCCGCGCAATGGGGCGGGCAGGGGCTGCCGCGCGCGCTCAATGCAGCCTGTATCGAGATGTGGAACGCCGCCTCGATGGCCTTCGGCATCGGTCCGGTGCTGACCATGGCCGGCATTGACGCGCTTGCGCTGCACGGCAATGACGAATTGAAAAAGGCCTACCTCCCCAAGCTGATCAGCGGCGAGTGGATGGGCACCATGCAGCTCACCGAGCCGCAGGCAGGATCGGATGTCGGCGCGCTCAGAGCGCGCGCCGAACGCGCGAAAGACGGCACCTACCGGATCTTCGGCAGTAAGATCTTCATCACCTACGGCGAACACGAGATGACCGACAACATCATCCATTTCGTGCTCGCCCGCCTGCCCGATGCGCCGCCCGGCACCAAGGGTATCTCCCTCTTCCTCGTCCCGAAATTCATGCTCGAAGAAGATGGCAGGCTCGGCAAACGTAATGACGTGAGAGCCCATTCCGTCGAACATAAGATGGGTATTCACGCGTCTCCCACCTGCACCATGGTCTATGGCGATGACGGCGGCGCGGTGGGCTACCTGATCGGCAAGGAACATGCCGGCATGGCTTGCATGTTCACGATGATGAACGAGGCCCGGCTCGCCGTCGGGCTGCAGGGCGTCGCCATCGCCGAGCGCGCAATGCAGCAGGCGCTGCATTATGCCCGCGACCGCAAGCAGGGCCGCAGCGACCAGCCGGGCGGCCCGTCCTCCGTCGCCATTGTCGAGCATGCCGACGTGCGGCGCATGATCTTCACCATGCGTGCGCTCACAAAGGCTGCGCGTGCGATCTGCTATGCCACGGCCGTTGCGCTCGACCGTTCGCATCTCGACCAGAATGCCGCCGCCGCGAAAACCGCACAGGAGCGCGCCGCGCTGCTGACGCCGGTGGCGAAGGCCTTCTCCACCGATATCGGCATCGAGGTCGCCTCGCTCGGCGTGCAGGTGCATGGCGGCATGGGCTTCATCGAGGAGACCGGCGCCGCCCAGCATTATCGTGACGCGCGCATCGCCGCGATCTACGAGGGCACCAACGGCATTCAGGCGATCGATCTCGTCACCCGCAAGATCACGCTGAATGGCGGCGCCACGGTGAAAGCCTTCATCGCGGAGTTGCGCGACATCGCGGCGCGCGTGCAGGCGGTGAACGATCCTGCTTTCGGCGCAACCGCCTTGCGGCTGACCGAGGCGATCGATTCACTCGAACGCGCCACCGACTGGCTCTTGGCGCATCTGTCATCCGACACGCGCGCTGCACTGGCGGGCGCCACGCCGTATCTACGGCTGTTCGGCAATGCCGCGGGCGGAGCGATGCTCGCCAACGAAGCGCTGGCTGCGATCCGGCTTGCGAACGGCAACAGCACCGACCGCATCGCCACCGCGCGCTTCTTTGCCGAGAACATCGCGGTGCAATGCGGCGGGCTGGAGACGACCGTGACGGAAGCGGCCGAGTCCGTCACATCGTCTCCGCTTCCCGGTGAGGCCGCCTGACCATGACCGATCTGGTTGAAATCAAGGACGACGGCGGCATCCGTGTCGTGCGGATGAACCGCCCCGACAAGAAGAACGCGTTGACCGCCGCGATGTATGATGCGATGGCGGCCGCGATCGCCGGCACCAAGTCCGATCCGGACATCCGTTGCGTGATGATCGCGGGACTTCCTGGCGCGTTCTGCGCCGGCAACGATCTCGACGAATTCCGCAAGGCGGCGGACGACGGCGAGGGGCTCGGCGCGCCCGTGCTGCGCTTTCTGCATGCGCTGGCCTGGTGCGAGCGGCCTCTGGTCGCCGCGGTGGACGGTTTTGCGGTCGGCGTCGGCACGACGATGCTGCTTCATTGCGATTACGTCGTGGCGTCGCGCATGGCGCGGTTCAGTACGCCGTTTGTGGGCCTAGGTCTCGTTCCGGAAGCGGCCTCCACACTACTCGCGCCGCAGCTCATGGGCCCGCGCCGCGCCTTCGCGATGCTGGTGATGGGCGAGCCGTTTGATTCCGAACAGGCATTGTCGGTCGGGCTGATTAATGTGGTTGCGGACAGCGCCGCGGTCGAGACGCAGGCGCTCGCCGCCGCGCGGAAAATCGGGTCGCTTCCGCCGGAAGCGGTGCTCGCTTCGCGCCGCATGATCCGCGGCGAACCGCAGGAGCTTGCAGAACGCATCGACCTCGAGGCGGATTTCTTCCGCGAACGGCTGCAATCGCCCGAGGCGCAGGCGTCGTTCGCGGCGTTTTTCGCAAGGAAGAAGTGAGGACGCGGGCGATCAACAGCGCCGGAGGGCCTGCGGCCCGGGGGCTTTGGATCCTCACCGAATCGATATCACTGTCGTCCGGGTCGCGACGCCTTTGTCCCCCAGGCGTGGCGTCGCGACAGGCCTCGCAGGGGCGCTTCCCCTTGTGTTCCGGCCCGGCTGCAGAACCGAGACTTTGGCATTGCAGGGGCCGGGGGGCGCCGGTATGAGGTGGCCCCTTCCTGCGCTGTTGGGGCGTCGCCAAGTGGTAAGGCACCGGATTTTGATTCCGGCATTCGGAGGTTCGAATCCTCCCGCCCCAGCCAGGCAGTGTGGTGATTTCCGCCTGGAGAGCGTCTCCGCAAAATACTGGCGGTTTCTGCGCCGAATTCGGCCGATATGCGCCCTCGAGACTGTCTCTGCGTGCCAAGAGACCGCAAAGTTAGCCCCGGATTCTCACCCTGTCTCCCGACAACGCTGCGCACACTCCCTTTTGCGAGAGAACTGGGGCGGAGACTGGCAGATATCTGACTGAGTGGTAGGTCTGGCGACCGTCTTTTCCGTGTATAGCGGGCACCAGTTGAAAGTCGCAAATTCTGAAGTGCGGCTAACAAGGCGGTCTCTTTGTTGATCTCCGGCGGTCTACGCCATCGGGCAGCGAATGAACCTGTCGGCTTTGTTATCAAGAAAGACGCGCTCGATATGATATCCTGCCCCCTCGACGAGACTGCGGGCGACCATTGGCAGCTCTCGCGTAGAGCGCTGCACGTCGTCCAGCGCGATTGGAGCATCGCTTTCCGGGACGTCGATCCGTGTAACGTTATTCTTGCCCACGAGCAGATAGGCTTGACCAAGGGCGTTGCGTGATTGTGCGCGGGCTGCCGCATTGAAGGAGCGCATGAACGCCCAATCCTTGATGCCGCCGTTTCGCGCCCGCTCATCGACAGTGAAGCTGGACTCACCAGTTCCCAGGCTCAGGATACGCACGTCCTCGCGCGCAATGTCGAAGCAGGCGAGGGCGTCGACCAGGGCGTTCATGACCGGATTGTTGGCCCAGATGCCGCCATCGATCATGATGTAGCCATCGTCCTCGACACCGGGGTAATAGGACGGCGCGGCGGTGGTGTGGAGCGCCACATGCGCAAACTTCTTGTGCCGGTCCTTCTGATAGTCAGGATGGTGAGGCGTCTTGTAAAGGAAGGGCTCGCCGTGACGTCCCTCGAAGCTCGGGATCACCAGTCGGGCGACGGCATCATCGAGCACCTTGTCGCCGAAGATCCGGAGCAGTTCCGTTTTAAGGGCAGACTGGTCATGCTTCGGCTTGGACCACCAGCGCAGTTGCCTCGATATCTTGCCCATGCCCGCAGCCGGAGGAAAGATTTTTTCACCACGCTCGATGTAAATGTCCAGCGCTTGACGGGCCGTCATCCCGTGGGCAAGGGCGAGCGCGATGATGCCGCCCGTTGAGGTGCCCGCGATCATGTCGAAGTGATTAGCGATAGAGTCGCCGCCTAGGAAGCGGCTTTCGAGTTCGGCCAGTACCGATGCAGGAAAGACGCCACGAATTCCGCCGCCGTCGATCGAGAGGATGCGGAAAGGTCGGCCTTGGGGCCACGGCTGCTTCAGGCGAGCATGTTGAATCGTGCCGTCGGAACGGCGCGGCGGAATATAGTTCATTGCATAGTCTCCATTGGTTCGGCGGCTTCCGATCCTGCGTGCCGCCCGCCGCAGGTCCAGCGCCCGGTCATCAGCCAAAGTTCGTAGCAGGCCAGCCAGTCGAGCGCCCAAGGGACGGTCGTGCTGGCGATCGTCATCGCTGGTGACCATTCCCCCTCACGAGGATCGAACAGGCAAAGCGTCGGATCCTCAGCCGGCGGATAGACGTGGGGCAGTTGCCCCTCAGAATTACCGGGCAACCGAACTAGCTCTGGTGAGAGCACCCGAATCTCGGGGAACGATCCGAGCTCGTACCGGATCTCCAACGAGTAGCTTGCATATTGCGGCCTCACGCTTCCCACCCACCGCGCAGACTGCGGCGCGCGGCGGTCAATCCGGCGTGCCGCGAACTGCGGCCACGTCTCTTTCATCGCGGCGACCTGCTCGTCGATGGAGAGGATCGCCGCCGCCATCAGATTTTGCGCCCGAAGAAAGTGTGAGGCCGCGCCGCCGAAACCGCCGGATTGACGATCGGTGCCGCGGCTGCGGCTGCGGCTGCGGAGGCGGAGGCGGAGGCGGAGGGTAACAGCACGCCGCCTCGCCGCGTATAGAGTTGGCGGGATTGCTGGATCCCGCCACCAACTTCGGTTGCGATCTGGTCCGCGGCACGGGTCACGACGCGCTCGCCGAAGTCGTCGCGCAACGTATCCATCATCGCATTTGGGAACATCTCGCCCTTGCGCATTGCCTCGAGCGAACGGACGAGCTCGTGCAGATGTTCGGCGAATTCGTCTTGCTGAGCAATGGATTCCGGCCAGCGGTCGGTGAAGATATCGGCCTCGCAAATCGGATTGGCAACATGCAAGAGCCGGCCGTAGAGCGAAGCCTGCTCGATGTCGCGGATGATCCAGCTCGCGAGGCGAACGAGCATGGCGCTGAGCGACATGTTCGGCTGCGCGGCGAGCCCGGCGTAGTAGGAGAGCATCACAGACGGCGGAATGCGGCCGCTATAGCTGGCATAGCGGATGTTGCGGAAGCGCTTGAGGAGCTGGAGAGCGAGCGTCGCGGTGTTCTTGACGATGAAGTCGCACTGATCAGGAACATCCTCCGCATCGGCGTCGGCGCGAGCGGCAAGGCCGGCATGGTCGAGCCAGCGCCGATGGAACTCCCTCGCCATGCGCAATTCGAGCGGCGTCCTGCTCGCATACCACTGCGCGAACCCATAGGCGTTCATGTCGACGAGGCGATCGTCGTCGGAACGGCGCGGACCTTTGGCGTGGGTGATCAGGCTTTCGCGATCGAGCGTGGTGTAGACGCGCAGCGACGGAGTGACGTCGAGATGCATCTTGTCGGCGTAGAACAGGGTGACGCAGCGCGTCTGCCGCAACACCTGCTGCACGGGGTAGTCGGCGAGCGCTGCTTCGAGCTCGGTCAGGATTTCAAGAGGGGCCATGCTGCGGAAGCGGCCGCCGAGCTGCAAGACGATGTCGAGATCGTACTCGTCGTCGGTGCCGCGCGTCGAGATCGTGGCGTCGATCGCCATAGAGCCCTGCGGGTAGAAGTGCTCGATCTGGTCGAAGAAGGCGGTCGTGGCCTCTAGATGGCGCCGCACCGCCTCGTAACGCGACTTCGCCTTGTCATGCAGCGAGGGCGGCAGCTGAACGCTCAGCGCAATCTCGGCGAGGATACGGTCGAGAGGGTCGTCGAAGGGATTGAGGCCGTTCGGCGCAAGTTGGATGTTCAAATCGATCTCCACGGCGGGCTGGGGTGCGTCTGTGCATCTCGCCACCGCCCGCGGGGTGTTCGGGATGATATCAAATTAAGTATGTCTACTCCGAACAAGATGGAGAGCTTGAATGCGTCTGTCAAGGGACTTAGAGTATAGCTACTCCGAACACGGGGCTGGGCGGATCGAGTGGAAGGGCCGGCTATGAAATTTGGCAAACGAATCAAGGACTTACGAACGAAGAAGGGTCTGACGCTCGACCAACTCGCGCAGGAGACTGGGTCATCGAAG
The DNA here is from genome assembly GCA_964641065.1 of uncultured Hyphomicrobiales bacterium. GTDB lineage: Bacteria > Pseudomonadota > Alphaproteobacteria > Rhizobiales > Xanthobacteraceae > Pseudorhodoplanes. The sequence continues at coordinate 17,634 of CAZXJZ010000040.1, forward strand.
AGCTATATCTGGGAGCTCGAAAACAAGAATCCGCCCCGGCCATCTGCCGAGAAGCTGTCTGCGATCGCCAGCGCGCTGGGGGTGACTGTCGACTACCTGTTCGGAGCCGACACGCAGACTCTGAGCGAGGCCGAGGATACCGCTTTCTTCCGGCAATATAGCGGCTTACCGGCGGAGACACGCCGGCAGATTCGCGAGATGGCGCGAATCTTGGACACTAAGACACGCAAATGAACGAGCCGAGTCGCCCTCGGCCGCTGAAGGAGGCGGCGCGCATCACCCAGATGCTGGACCTGGTCCTTGGAGTGGACCGGTTTGATCGCGCACCGGTCGACGTGATCGGGCTCGCGCTGGAGTATTCCCGGCAGGTCGCACCGCAGAGTCCTATCCACGAGGTTGTCGAGCGCAACATCTCGGGTTGCGTCGGCGCTTTGGTCTATGGCGAGGCGCGGCCGCGTCAATGGGCGATCATGTACCATGTCGGCCAGTCCAACGGACGTCGCTCGTTCACCGTCGGGCATGAGTTCGGCCACTACATCTTGCACCGACAGTTGATCGAGGAGGACGAAAGTTTCGGTGGCGGCATCTATTGCGATGAGAACGCGGTGGTTCGCCGAGGTGGCTCGGGCATCGAGCAGGAGGCCGACGAGTTCGCGGCAGCTCTGCTGATGCCCCTTCACGATTTCCGCCGCCAGCTGCCCGCCAAGTCGCGAGCTGATTTCAATACCCTCAGCCGTCTTGCAAAACGCTACGGCGTGTCGTTGACTGCCGCTATCTTGCGCTGGCTTGAATACACCGAGACGCGTGCGATCATGGTGGTCTCGAATGAGGGTTTTGCCCATTGGGCGAAGCCGAGTGGTCCTGCGCTGAAGTCGGGACGATTCATTCGGACGAAGAACACAGTCTACGAGCTGCCCTCGCAGGCTTTCGCCGTAAGGCGCGATTACTCTGACGGGGCGCTGATCGGCATCACGCAACAAGCTGGCGTCTGGTTTCCGGAGCCTGTGCATGAGATGTGCTTTCGTTCCGATCGGTATGACCACGAAATCACGGTGCTTCAGTTCGAAGCGGTTGCTCCCCACTTCCAGGCGGACGAGAACGAGACCGATGTCTTCGACCATTTCGCGCGGAGCGGTCAGATGCCGATTCGCTAAGAGATCGATTTGTGTTTGTCGCGGTGAATTGAAATTTTTTAGCCGGCGATATGCGCCGTCGGCCAAAAGCGGACGCCGAACGACTTATTGGCTAGGAGATGACGATCGAGTATTCCATAAAAGCTCGTCGCCAATGTAGTTTAACGCGCGCGATGTTTTTGTAGTCTGATAGTTGCCATCGATAATAGTTTTTGTAGTCCTTGGCGCGAGAAACGCCAGCCGTAGCCCGGATCGTACGGTTTTCGGATGAATTTTCACTGCGCGGCCTAACTCTTCAATAGATCCGTAGGTGCCATCTTGTAGCAGCTTAAGCCACAGATGAGCCCGAACCACTGCCTGTAAGAGCTCGGGTTTGGATTGATCAAGGACCGCGTCACCAAGGTGAGATTCTGCGGGCTCGATAATCCCAGATGATCCAGGCATTGCCGGTCGCGACCAAGGAGCCTCAAGCGGGGAAGGGGAGTCGTGTTCCGAGTCAGTCTTTTTGAGCTCGATGAGGATCTTGGTGGGGCGGACGACGACACGATGGACGAGATGTTCGATCATCTCGCGTGAGGGCAGGGCGCTCGCATCGCCATCTTCCTTGGTATATTTGCGCAATGCCGTGAGCGCGGCCATTTCGATTTCCGTTGCCGAAACTCGCGCGATTGAGCCAGCCTCCTTCTTGCGCCCCTTCAATAGCGCGGTGCTGACGTAGAAGAGATAGCGCACGCCCTTCTTGATCGCATAGGTTGGGCTCATGCGGTTACCGCGGTCATCATACAGAAACCCGGTGAGGAGCGCGCCTGACTCGGATCGGCGCTTGGACCGCTTCACAGCGTTGCCCTTCATAATCTCCCGGACGCGATCGAATGTTTCGCCGTCGAGGATGGGATCGTGTTCGCCCGCGAACCACTTTCCGTCGTGGCCGGTTTCGCCGAGATAGATACGGTTCTTGAGGACATGAAGGGCGGTCCCGTAATTGAACGGTATGCCGCCGATGATCTTGCCCTTGAGGTGATGCGCCTTGGTGACGATGCCCTTGCGGTCGAGTTCCTCGATCAGCCTGGGGACGGATTTTAGGGCAATGTAGCGCTCGAAGAGCTTTCGGACGAGTTTGGCCTCCGTTTGATTGATAACGAGCTTCTTGTCCTTGGCGTCGTATCCGAGCGGCACGGTGCCGCCCATCCATTTGCCCTTCCGGCGGGAGGCGGCAACCTTGTCGCGTACCCGCTCGGAGGCGAGCTCCCGCTCGAACTGGGCAAAGGAGAGCAGGATATTGAGGGTGAGTCGCCCCATCGAGGTCGTGGTGTTGAACTGCTGGGTAATGGCGACGAAGGAGATAGAATGCGCGTCGAAAACATCGACGAGCCTGGCAAAGTCGGAAAGCGAACGGGTGAGGCGGTCGATCTTGTAGACCACCACCACATCGATCAATCCGGCCTCGATGTCCTTGAGCAGCCGTTTGAGGGCAGGGCGCTCGAGGTTGCCCCCCGAGAAGGCCGGGTCGTCGTATTGCTTGGGCAGGCAGACCCAGCCTTCGGATGCCTGTGACTTTATATAGGCCTCACAGGCCTCGCGCTGCGCGTCCAGAGAATTGAATTCCAATTCCAGGCCATGCTCTGTGGATTTGCGGGTGTAAATCGCGCAGCGCAACGACTTGGCGCCCGCCGTTTTCGAGAGGGTCCGTTTCATTTCTCGGACTCCCGGCCATTCGACCGCAGGCCGAAGAAGCGGGGACCACTCCAGCGGGCGCCGGTGATCAGCCGGGCGATTTCGGAGAGGCTCGCATAGGTCTTGCCGGCATAGGCAAAGCCGTCCTCTAGCACCATGACGCGGTGGCTTTGGTCTTTCCATACTCGCACAAGCGCCGCACCGGACTTGATCCGGCGCGGGATGACAATGCGGCCATCCTTGCTCTTGGCCTGCTGGGCCATCAGGTTGTTCAGGAGGCGCCGCGTCGCTGGATCCAGTCCGCCATAGGCCTGCTCCTGAATGCGGTAGGCAATGCTTCGCCGCAGCAAGTCGGGTCCGAATGCCTTTGGCGGCTCAGCCTTGAAGATCGTCCGATAACGGACGCGCAATTCGGCCTTCGGCATGGATCGAAGCCGATCAATCTCGGCTTCGATCTTCGTATTAACGGGCTCCGACATCAAAGAGCCTGGCTGCCTGCGGACGCTTGGGCGCTCTTGGTAGCTTTATGAGCAGTCTCAGCCTTTGCGGGTCTTTTGCTGGACGTCTGGGGCTTGCTGGCAACGATGCGATAGATGCGGTCCGCTCCTTCTTTCTTCTCGGACTGGAGAGCGAGACCGAGCTTCTTGCGCACGACACCGGCAAAGAAGCCACGCACCGAGTGTTGCTGCCAGCCAGTCGCCTTCATGATGGCCGGGATCGTGCTTCCCTGCGGCCGGCTCAACGTTCCGATGACTTGGGCTTGTTTGGAATATGTCCGTGGTTTGGATTCGGCCGCTTTGCGCGCGTCTTTATTCTTGCGGGTCTGCCGCACCGACGCCGGCTTCTGCTGTTTGCTGTTCTTTTGCTTGGCCATCTGAATCTCCTGTTTGTGGCGACACATACCGCCACAACCGCAACCCCGCGGAGGCCAAAGGCGCTTGCGGGGAGGGGAGATCGAAATGCTTTGTGCCTACTGGCGGCGGATCATGTTCTCAGGCTCGCTGCGTTGATGAGTGTTTTCACCTCATGAGTCGGTTGTTTTTGTTGAGCGCGATCTTGTTTGCCTCGCCGGTTTTGCGCAGGCTTCGGCTGTGTGCCCCAATCCGCGCCTATCGAGACGTTCTCGCAGCAAAACAAGCTGCATCATCTAGGTTGTTTGCGAGAATTTTGGCGTCCATGGCGGCTCCTTTCGCCACCACTGACGCTCTGTTCCGAGCCGAAGTCCACTCGAAAGTGAGCAATTTTTCTAGCTTGAAGCGACGTTTCCTATCACCGAACCGCCATGGCTGCTTTTGACCCAAAGGGGACACGGCGCCGGGCTATAATATTTGCACAACATCGGATGCCTTTGGCGCGATTGCGGGCGGACACAAAGTGTTGGAAGCCTTACGACGCGCTTTGGGTCATCCGGGAACGCCGCTGCAGGATTGATCCTAGATCGAGCGCAAACTCCGGCAGGGGTACTCCGCGTCGATTTGCGCTAAATCAAAGACGCGCCTCGCGTTCTTCCTCCAGCGTATCAAGAGGAGAGAAGCAGCATGGGACGTCCAATACTTGCTCTTGCTTACAGTGACGGTTTGCAGGCCGATCGATATTTATCCGAGATCGGTTACAGGTTGAGAGCCGAGGGGATCAAAGCCGCAGGTCTGGTGCAGCTCAACACTTTTTTCCGTGATCGCACAAAATGCGACATGACTGTCGAAGAGCTGTTTTCCGGAACTATTTTGCAATTGTCGGAGGACCGGGGGCGCGACGCCAGGGGCTGCAGGCTTGATCGCTCGGTCCTGGCCGATGCGGCGGGCCTTTTGCTCAAGGCACTGGGATCGAAGCCGGACATCCTGGTTCTCAACAAATTCGGAAAGGTGGAAGCAGAGGGAGGCGGACTTCGCGACGTGCTCGCAGCAGCCCTCGATCTTGGGATACCTGTGCTCGTCGGGGTGCCCTTCCGGAATATCGATCAATGGAGGGCCTTCGCGGGCGATATGGCACAAGAATGCCAAGTTGGCTCCCGCGCCATAGAGAGCTGGCTGAAGGAACATGAAATCGGCAAGTCGAATGCTGTTTCAGCCACGCGTGAGGTCGCTGCTTCGACTTGAGTTGAGACTGATTTGCTGGCCTCGCTTATCGATTGATGACCTCGAGCAGGAGCATTCCGGTACGCGGGCGCCGGGAAACAATTCCCGCCGCGGGCCGGTATCACTTTCGCGCAGCCTCATTGTCTTCCCGCGCTTTACGGTCCAACTCCGATGAAGCTGAGCCTCCATGATTTAGCCTGATGAGCCGGCGCGCTGTAATGCCGGTAGAACTGTCCCTGACCAGGTTGCCGGTGATCTTCTCGTTTCTTTCGCCCACGACTTCGCGGACAGCACTCGGTTGACTTTTTTCGATTCCGAACACGACTTCCACATCGTAATCTCCTGGCGGAATCGCGCCACCCTTCTGAGAAAAAGGCCCTGCCGTAAATCGGCGATTTGACACAACCGCGGTGCGTTTTGCCGAATAAGCCGCTTCGTCCCGGCTGAGCGAAACAAGCAATATGGAGCCGTCCGGCAGGTTCGTCGTCCCAAGAACCCAAGGCATACCTTCGCGTGTCACGATGACTTTGATGAAAACATCCAGCGCATGGACATACGCTGCGGCGTCGAACAGCAGGATGCCCGCAAGAATTGAAAAGGCGATGCCGACGTGACGCCACATCATATATTGCTCATGGAGGGCCCAGCCGTCGCTGCAGAGAGAAGCGCTCGCTCCTTCGAAAGCTCACCTGGGCGCCAGTTGCCAGAGATGCGCCGCGATGCGTGATCAACCTCATCGGACTGAATCGCACTCGAGCACAGGCCGATATGCGCCAGCTAGACACATGCCTGAGGTTTGGAAACCGTTGCTTGATGTATCGCAAGGCCAAGCCGAACAGTTGATCATTAGTCTGTTGAAATGCCGGATGGAGGGATTCGCGATGACTCGCAACGACCCAAAGTCTAGTCCCGTTCCGAGTTACCCGACTGTCGAGATGATCATCGACGCCGTCGCAAACTGGGTAAGCAGGTGCCGGCAGGCGATACACTCTTCCGATGACTTTGCAGCGTGTGAGCCGGAAGAGGTGCGAAGGATTGCAAGCGACCTTGGCATCGACACCCAAGAACTTCAAAAGCTATCTGCTCATGGACCGCACTCTGCCGATTTACTTCAGAAGATGCTTCCCGCATTGGGCGTTGACCCGGAAGCCCTGACTCGGGCCGACCCCGCCCTTATGCGCGATCTGCAGCGCTTATGCGTAACCTGCGGCAACAAGCGCCGGTGTCAGCATGACCTCGGCGAAGGAACTGCTGCCAGCGGCTTTAGCGAATTTTGCCCGAATGCCTTTACGTTGGATGCCCTGTTGAGAGCCGCTCGTCCGTAAGACACGCGGGCCGCGCCAATAACGGTCAGCCATCGATGAGTGGGGTCGGGCAGGAATACTCAATCAGCGCAGAGCGATCCTCGATAACAACGCCACGATTGCCACTCCGAATCCCGTGCTTCGACAGGTTGGAGAAGCTTCGAGACAGGTTTTCTGGCGTCATCCCGAGTAATGATGCAAGCGTACGCTTATCGTAATTGATGGCCACTAAACCGGTGCCGCCTTGCTGCGCATCCATTTTCAAGATCCAGTTTGCCAAACGCTCGCTGCCAGTCCGCTGCTTTTCGTTTTTCAGTGCACGAACTATCGTGCGATAGCGCGTCGCGAGTTCACCGACCACCGCTCTGGCAAAGCCTGCATCGCGACTGAATAAATCTCGAAGACGTTGCGCTGGAATCATCAGGATGCGCGCATGAGTGATCGTACGCGCAGATTTCAGGTACGGTTCGTCGCGGATGACTGCCGCCAGGATGAAAGTTGTGACCGGCCCGAGAATGTCGATCGTGGTTTCATGCCCATTGTGCTCGGCAAATAATTCAATACTGCCCTCGATCACAACATGAAGAAAATCGGGTAGCGCGCCCTCACGAATCAATTCGAGTCGCGGCGGAAAGCGCTGCAGAAGTGCGCCCTCCGTCAGCTCGTCGAACGTCTCGTTCGCGGTTTCCTGAAAGAGGGGCAAGTCGCGGATTGAGGCGAGGTCTTCAATGCGCACAAAATAGCTCTGCTGCCAAGGGATCATCCCACTTTAAAACAATATCACTCTGCCATTTGACTTTTTTCGCTTCTGGGATTGTTGAAAATCAATTCCATAACGATTTCAGATACTTGAGCTTTCGCAAAGCGGACGCGATCGGCCTCTGTAGAGATGAGCGTGAATTCAATTTTCGCTTTCGTCGGGGGCATTCATGCAAGGCAAAGTGCAAGGAAATCCAGAGGGCCAACGCACCGCCCTCTGGATGTCGACTATTTCTTTCACGGTCTGTTTTGCGGTCTGGACGATCTTTTCGATCATCGGCCTCCAGATCCAAAAGGATCTCGGACTGACGGAAACCCAGTTCGGGCTTCTGGTCGGCACGCCTATCCTGACCGGCTCACTTATTCGCATCTTCCTCGGAATCTGGACCGATCAATACGGGGGGCGGCTCGTCTATACGCTCACGATGCTGTCGGCTGCGGTCGCAACTTACTTGCTCACCTACGCGACCACCTATCCGCAGATGCTCGTGGCGGCGCTCGGCGTCGGCATTGCGGGCGGTTCATTCGCGGTCGGTATCGCCTACGTGTCGCGCTGGTATCCGGTGTCGAAGCAGGGAACCGCACTCGGCATTTTCGGTGCTGGCAATGTGGGCGCCGCAGTCACCAAGTTTATCGCGCCGTTCGTGCTGGTCGCTTACGGATGGCACACGGTGGCGCAGATCTGGGCCGCCGCCATCGCGGTGATGGCGATCATCTTCTGGTTCACGACCAAGGACGATCCGGTCCTGGTCGCCCGTCGCGCGAAGGGCGAAAAGCCGAAGAGTGCATGGCTCGAGCTCGAGCCGCTGAAAAACGTCCAGGTGTGGCGCTTCTCGCTCTATTACTTCTTCGTGTTCGGCGCCTTCGTCGCGCTTGCGCTTTGGCTGCCGCGCTATCTGATCGGCGTCTACGGACTCGATATCACCACCGCGGGCATGATCGGCGCGGCCTATTCAGTGCCAGCCTCGATCTTCCGCGCGTATGGCGGTCACCTCTCCGACAAGTATGGTGCGCGCCGGATCATGTACTGGACCTTCTTCGTGTCGGTGCTGGTCACCTTCATCCTGTCCTATCCGCCGACCCAGTATACGATCAAGGGCATCACCGGCCCGATCAGCTTCCACATGGAAACCGGGATCGGAACCTTCACCGTTCTGGTGTTTGTCCTCGGCTTCTTCATGAGCTTGGGAAAGGCCGCGGTCTACAAGCACATCCCGGTCTATTACCCGAACAATGTCGGCGCGGTCGGCGGTCTGGTCGGCATGATCGGCGGGCTGGGCGGCTTTGTTCTGCCAATTATGTTCGGTGTTCTGAACGACCTGACCGGCATCTGGACCAGCTGCTTCATGCTGTTGTTCCTGCTGTCGGGCACCGCCCTGTTGTGGATGCATCTGGCGGTGCAGCGGATGGAGCGAGAGGCGCGCGAGCCGGAATTGCGCAAGCTGCCTGAACTGCCGGAAATGGAGGCCATCCATGAGCCGCAGCATGTCGGCAAGCTTGGACCGGCAATCATCGAGGACTGGCGCCCGGAGGACAAAGCGTTCTGGGAGAGCACCGGAATGGCCATCGCCCGGCGGAATTTGTGGATATCGATTCCAGCGCTGCTGCTCGCTTTCGCGGTCTGGATGGTGTGGTCGGTGGTCGTGGCGAAGCTGCCTTCGGTCGGGTTCAAGTTCACGACCGATCAGTTGTTCTGGCTCGCCGCGATGCCGGGTCTGTCGGGCGCCACGCTTCGAATATTCTATTCGTTCATGCCGCCGATCTTCGGCGGCCGGCTATGGACCTCGATCGCGACCTGGTCTCTGATGATACCCGCGGTCGGTATCGGCCTTGCGGTCCAGAATCCTGACACGCCCTACATCATCTTCCTCGCGCTTTCTCTCCTTTGCGGGTTCGGCGGCGGCAACTTTGCCTCCTCGATGGCCAATATCAGCTTCTTCTTCCCGAAATCGGAGAAGGGCAATGCGCTCGCGCTGAATGCCGGCCTCGGCAATCTCGGCGTCAGCGTCGTGCAATTCGTGATCCCGTTGGTGATCACGGCAGGTGTATTCGGCTGGCTTGGCGGCGATCCGCAGGCCGCGACCGAGGCGAGCGGAGCTACAAAACTCTGGTTGCAGAATGCAGGCTTTGTCTGGGTGCCATTCATCGCGGTCTCCGCGACCGCTGCCTGGTTTGGCATGAACGACATCGCGGCGATGAAGGCATCGTTCGCCGATCAGGCAGTCATCTTCCAGCGCAAGCATAACTGGATCATGTGCTGGCTCTATACTGGCACCTTCGGCTCCTTCATCGGCTACTCGGCGGGCTTTCCGCTGCTGGCCAAGACTCAGTTCCCGCAGGTCGATTCGCTGAAGCTCGTGTTCCTTGGCCCGTTGGTCGGTGCATTATCGCGGTCGGCAACCGGATGGCTGTCCGACAAATACGGCGGTGGCCGCGTCACGTTCTGGGTCTTCATCCTGATGATCGCGGCGGTGGGCGGTGTGCTCTATTTCCTCGGCATCAAGGATCAGCCGCACGCCTTCATGGGCTTCTTTGCGATGTTCATGATCCTGTTCTTCGCAACCGGCGTCGGCAATGCGTCGACCTTCCAGATGATCCCCGCGATCATGCGCGCGGAGATGCCAAGGCTTCAGCCGAAGCTCGGTGCAGCCGAGCGCGTTCGTCAGGCCGACATGGAATCGGCCGCGATCATCGGCTTCACGTCGGCGGTCGCGGCCTACGGCGCCTTCTTCATTCCCAAGAGCTACGGCTCCTCCATCGCCATCACGGGTGGACCCGAGCTGGCGCTATGGGCCTTCATGATCTTCTACGTCACCTGCGTCGCGGTGACTTGGTTCTACTACACGCGGCGCGGCGGTCTGCTGCGCGACATCGAACGCGGCGGAAGAATGCCGGCTGCGGCGCAACCGGCAGAGTGAGAGGACGAACATGAGCCATTTTCTGGACCGCCTGACCTTCTTCAAGCGCGTCACTGACGAGTTTGCCGATGGCCACGGTATCGTCACTAACGAGGATCGCCGCTGGGAAGACGGCTATCGCAAGCGCTGGCAGCATGACAAGATCGTGCGCTCGACGCACGGCGCGAATTGCACCGGCTCCTGCTCGTGGAAAATCTACGTCAAGGGCGGCATCGTCACCTGGGAGACGCAGCAGACCGACTATCCGCGTACCCGCCCGGACCTGCCGAACCACGAGCCGCGCGGCTGCTCCCGCGGCGCCAGCTACTCCTGGTATCTCTACAGCGGCAACCGCGTGAAATATCCGTTGGTCCGCTCGCGCCTTCTCAAGTTGTGGCGCGAGGCGCGCGCGGTCCGCACGCCGGTCGCCGCCTGGGCGTCCATTGTCGAGGATCCGCTCAAGCGCGCGGCTTACACCACCAAACGCGGTCACGGCGGCTTTGTACGCGCAACCTGGGACGAGGTGACCGAAATCGTCGCCGCCGCCAATGCCTATACCGTCAAGAACCATGGCCCGGATCGCGTC